>JAEOTY010000379.1 GCA_016839625.1 Candidatus Hodarchaeota archaeon | reverse complement strand
CTAGCTTTAATCAATATGTGAATTGTTTAGCTGTATTTAGACGTAAGGCTAAAACAAAATCTTGGCTTATGCGCCTAATAAGATAACAGAATGGAACTCAATACGAGGTTATTAAAGAGGAATTAACCTCCCAATAGATTAGAGCGTAATATCGATTATAATTAGACATGAATGAGTAAGTTGCTAAAGCTTAAGGAACGATCAATTATCAAAATAAAACTTTCTGGTAATGTTCTCCTGAATTTAGTAGAAAATGCTTAAGTTTGGTTTCATGACAATTTTAAATCTTCAATTCCCCCAATTTCATCAATATTGCGATCTAAAGCTGATCCTTATTGATATCTAATTTAATGTGCTTTTGTCCTGAATTTAGAACTGAAATTACCTTTTTCCTGGCTTGTTGCAAAATACGCCAAAAAGTTCCACGAGAAATGTGCATCCTTTCAGCTGCTTCCTCTTGAGTTAGATGCTCCTCGTCTACTAGTCTGAGGGCCTCTAATTCTACGTTTGAGAGAGAAAGAATGATTTCGCCATTCGCGGGCTTCCATTCACGACCAACGAAAGGTTGAACTTTTGGTCTTCCTCCCCTAAAACGTCTTCCTCTACCTCTCTGGCCACCCCATCCAGAACCAGAACCTCTCATTAGTAGCACGCTCCGACGATGACCTTTTCACTTCTTATTAAAGTTATTTTTTATTAATTCTGCTGGAATGTCTTGATCCCATTCGTAATTTTTGAGATGATAAAAAAATGAAAAAAGGACAAAAGATAGCTAATAGTAGTTATTCATTCCTGTTTTTCCTTAACTAATTCTTCTAGCCTTTTCTCAATAAAGTCTATCTCTTTTCTTAAACTAGTGAGGGTTTGTTCTAGATATTTTGATTCTTCTTTCGGATCAAGTGCAGTAGGTCCTTCTGGAACTATTGGATAAGGAGGAACTGCTTCTGGAGGATAGTATGGGTAAGGGTAAGGTGCAAATCTACCACCTCTTCCCCAACCACGACCCCAACCTGCTCCTCCGCCTCTTCCCCAACCACCTCCCCAACCCATACCCATACCTGGTCCTTTGGTATATCCAGGAGTAGAGAAGCCGCTACAATATCCCAATCCTCGCCCAGTTCTAGCTCCTAATCCCCTTGGTCCAGTTCTATTACCTCTTGGCATTTTATCACCAATGAGCTATTGCACAAAACGATATATATATTTTTTGCTATTGCACAAAAGTACCAACAGCTTTTTTAATAACTTTTTCTTTATTCTAACAGTGTTTATTCTCGTAAAAAGACATATTGTTCCGTAAAGGTTTTGAAAAATTTGTATCCTCCGCCCTCCTGAATAATCCTCATGGTTAAATTGGAATTGGTAATTCTTGAACTACCTACAGCTGAAAATCCAAGATCAAAAGCTAATTTGGGTAAAATTTGAGCTGACGGTCCAAGAAGGATTTTTCTTCCAGAGATCTGGGGGATTAAATGGATGATTTCATCAAAGTTCTCAAATATTAAAGCTGAACCAGAAACCAAGATAGTGTCAACAACTTCAAGATCAGATACCTCCTTAACTTGAGTAATACTGTCTATATTGGTAGGGGGCATGAATTTATCTAAAATCCTCATTGAAATATCTTTCTTAGCCAGGTACCGAGAGATCGGGTGGATATTCCCTACCATTCCTACCATCATATCAGGTGCTGGCTTTAGAATTTCAATAATATTTTGACAAGAGGCATTAGAAAAATCCATATGATCTTGACAATAAGTGTTAAGCGCGGCAACTCCAATTGTTCTCAATATTGCATGAGAAGAAGTACAATATCCAATTAATTCAAATAAGGTTTTTTCTGAAAGAAATCCCTTTTGGAGAAGGCGATTGCAAATCTCGTGGTCAGTAGAACGATTCATTAAGGTAAAGGACACTCCAGTTGTCCCATCTTCTAGTTCAATCCCTGTGTAAAGAACTCCAATCACTACTTTTTCAATAATCAACTCTTTAGATGGTTTAATTAATCCTAATGCTCGTTCAGCAAGTTGGGCAAGCTGTGAAGACATCCATAGACCTTCAAATTAACCTACATATTTTCTGCTTTTTGGGCCTGTTTTTGATGAATTATGAATCCATCGAGAATCTCTTGAATTGTCTCTCCACGAAATGGATCCACTACAACATTATTTTCTGCAAGTATTGCTTTAGGACCAACACCAAATGTTCCAGGTTCCTTAACCAGAAGTATATCTATTCCCTCCTCATTTAGAAATTCGGCCCCTAAAATTCCTCTTTTTCGTTCAGCTAGTCTATGAGGATTTTCAACTACTCGTCTTGAAATAATAACTTGGCTTTGAAGATCTATATCAGCAATTAGAAAAGCAGGAGCGAGCCCAAAGTGTTCAGCAGGAATATCTTTCGTTTTGGTTTCAAGGGAGGAAACAGCTATCGCAACCTTGTACAATGTTTTCACAATGGGCTCAACACTTATCATGATACTATCTAATTGAGAAATTTTTTCTTTCAATGAAGATTCTAATTGGTGAGTCACTTGCGCGAGAGATTTGACTGTTTCTGTTGCAGGCATCTGAATTTCAATATCCGCAAAGTAATATGGGCCAGAGCGTCTAATCCTAATATTAGACACTTTTTGAACCTCAGGAAATTGGGACACGATTGATTGTATTTGTTCAATAATATCAGGATCATCGATGGCATCTAAGAGAGTTAAAAGGGAATTTCTCCCAAATTCCACCCCTGTTTTAATAATGAGAATACTGATCATTAACCCAACTAAGCCTTCTAATTGGGGAAAGTCTACTATATGAGCTAAAATTCCCACAAAGACCAATGCATTGGTAACTGTATCTAGCTGGAATTCTTTCGCAGTCCCAATCATTGCGTTTGAGGCGATTTTAGTTCCAATTTTCATATTATACTGATATAAACCAAATGCTGCCAAGATAGAGATTAATGAAATCAATAAACCAAAAACAGGCTGAGTTAATGTGCTGGGATTAATAATAATGCGAAAGCTTTCTACAAGAACACTTAATCCAAAGAGGAGAATGAAAATAGCGACGATTAGAGTAGCTAGTGTTTCCATTCGATAGTATCCATAAGGAAATCGTTTTGAGGGATCTTTCTGAGAAAATCGAAGTCCAAGTAAAACTGCTAAAGATGCTATTAAATCTGTCAGCGCATCTAAACCAGATGCAATTAAGGCGATACTTCCAACAAATATTCCTGTCGCCATTTTAAAAAAAATCAAGAACAGGTTGCATAGCATAGTGATGAAAGTAGCTTTTTCTCCCTCGGCTAGTAGATCCTTTCTTCCCTGCTCGGTCAGACAAGGTCCTCCCCTTCTAATTGCAAAAGCTCCTGAATTCTCAACCACATCTCATGCAGGGGGACTTCTAGTTCCTTAATACCATATTCTAGAACAGTTTTTCTATTAGTCATTGCCTTATAAATTTCCATATTATAAGGAAGCTCTGCTAAAATCGGGATATTTTCTTCTTCACAGAAATTAATGATATTGATTCGCTGTTCTTGATTTATAGAGGCTTTGTTGATAATAATTGCTGGTAATAGCTTAAAAAAATGAACAAGTTCAAGAGTCCTTTTCATGTCATGAATCGCCGTCGTTGTAGGTTCAACTACAATGAT
>JAEOTY010000048.1 GCA_016839625.1 Candidatus Hodarchaeota archaeon | reverse complement strand
TCTCGATGAAGAACGGAATCATTTAGACCAACTCCATAAGGTATTCCAAAACCATGTTCAGATCCTTGAGCTAAAAACGCTCTTATATCATCTTTCGCGTTTTCATAGAATAAAAAGCGATTTCTAACTCCCATTCCTTCAGTTGAACAATCAACAACAACGGTTGACTGGGCAAGGGCGTCCTCAAATGTGTAGGTCGGCTCGATTCCCATCTCTCTGAATTTGTTAAATTTTTCTATTTGACAACACATATGAGCTCCCTTGGAGAGCAATTCCCTAACCATAGGTCGATCTGTCAACCTGGGTGAATGCTTATAGAATATGAGTTCATCAATTCCTATTTCTTTGGAAAGAGCAGCTAGAAGTCCTGTTAGTGGTTCACCAATAGTACCAGTACCTACAATCAAGACAACATTACCATTACCTACCATGGTTATTCCTCGTGAGCTAAAATTGCCTATTTCTGTCGTACAGAAGCATCTAGCCATGTTAATTTAACATTCTAGCTGTATCTTTCAACACCCATATAAAGTATACGTGTTGAGTTAAAAATTTAGTAATTAAGTAATACTAGGTTGGATGTCAATAAAATCATCGATATTCTTCACTAAGTGTGATATCGTGATGAAGAATTAATGAAATTAAGGACATCTTCTAATGAACCTATCTCTCCAGTTGATATTTGATAAGCGGCAACTGCGTTTGCGAATATCGCTACTTCGGGAATGGTTAAACCTAGATGCCATCCTACCAAAAATCCCGCATGCCAATTGTCTCCTGCGCCAGTAGCCTTGCGAACCTTTATTTTAAAACATGGTTCAATTGCCTTTTGTTCTCCATCTTTCCAAATTTCAGCTTTATTTGTCATATGTAATCCAAAAGTAATCTCAGGAAAAGTTGCAGATAATTTTTGAATTGCGATTTCTGGTGTTTTACTGGATTCTTTTGCTAACAATTGAATTTCAGTTTCATTTCCAGTAATGAATGAAGGAGGTTTAATAGGATGGTCAAGAATTCGCTTTCTAAATCCGTCTATCCGTTGAAGATGGGGAGTCAAGTCAGAAAAGTCTACTGAAACGAATGTGGAAGGTGGAACTTCTTCTAGAACAGTCTCTGCTAAATCTTCCATCTGATAGTTTTGAGCATTTGTTAAAGCAATAACATGGCTATCTTTGAGAGCACGCCATTGTTCTGGTGTAAGTTTATCTGAAGAAAAATCTGCAACACTCCCAGAAGCTGAAAACATCACATTATGTTTATCTGTTCCATGGGGAATTTCTAGAATCACTGAACTAGCCATGACGCCTGAGGTAGATATAAGAGTCTTTACTCCGAGTGGGTGCATGAAAAATTCAATGAGTTGCTTACCTAATGCAGAAGTTTCACCCATAAAAGTAGTCTGAACACCTAAACCTGCTAAGGTTTTAGCGACATTTCCACCATTTCCGCCAGGTATAAATTGGGCCTCTGGTCCAAGAAGATTTCCCCCTCCTCTCGTATAGACAGCTTGAATCTCTTGTATTAATTGATCATAAGACATGTGCGGATCTATTATGACATCGAGAAAGAAGTCAGGTAGAACAGTCATTTTTAACTGTTTAATCTTTGTTTGCGCTGTTTCTAAGTCTATTGAAATCATTCTCGATCATCATGGCCTTCAATTCTTACGTACTGCATAATAATCCATTTAGTTTTTTTGTTTAATCTATACTCTTAATACTCAAATCCTTTTACCTTATTGACTTTAAGAAAGTAGTTGTTTTTTAGTTACATTCGGGTGATAAAGAAAAACTATAAATAAAAATGTCCCATAATCAAAGCAACGTCAAAATTAATTTAAAAGAGGAATTTTTATGGGAAATAAAGGGCTTCGAGATTGTGTTGTAGTTGATGCGATTCGGTTACCAATGGGAAAATCGTCTAGGGCACAAATGGCTAAATATGGAGGATATTACCGTAATGTGTCATCCCAAGATATGTTAGCGGGTGTTTTAGAGATACTGGTTGATCGTGTTCAAGCAATGTCAAGTTCATTCGACCCTCATGACATTGAGGATGTTCATGTTGGAGTCTTAACTCAGATTGGTGAACAAGGGGGTAACGTTGCACGTATCGCTCAATTAATGGCGGAGAATATTCCAGATATTGTTGCGGCGGCCACTGTCAATAGATATTGTAATGCAGGATTACAGGCGATTAACACTTGTGCAAACGCTATTAGAGTAGGAGATGGTGATATCATGATAGCTGCAGGAGTTGAGAATTTAACACATTACCCAATGGGGATTGATTTTCAGGTTGGGTTTATGTATCCTGTTGATAACATTTATTGCCATATGGCAGATACTCGTATGGAAAATCTTCAGTCTAGAATGAGCTTTGTACAAGGAGAGTCAGCTGAATTAGTAGCAGAGAAATACGATATTACTAGAGAAGATATGGATAAGTTTGGTCTATGGAGTCACCAAAAAGCAACGAAAGCGATGCGTGATAAGCAAAATTATCAGAAACGTATTGTTCCCTTTGAGGTAAAGATAGAGAATCCTGATGGTTCTTTTGAGACCAAAACTGTGACTGAAGACCAAACAGTACGAACAGTCGCTCTGGATGACCC
>JAEOTY010000378.1 GCA_016839625.1 Candidatus Hodarchaeota archaeon | reverse complement strand
TTTCGGTCTGATGTCGGTCTTTTTTATTTCCGAGAATTGGAATTATTAGTTCGTGAAAAGCTTATTATATCCATTTATTCTGTTAAGAATCAGGGTTTATATGGTTCGGTGGTTCAGGAATAAGACGAGATCCAAACGTTTTTCTGAATCTAGAATGTTAGTTTATCGTTTTGCAAATTTATTTCACTATGGGGGTATTTCTCCCGAATGATTTCACTTACTTTCTCTGATTATTTTGAAGCTTGGGAAAACCTTCTTCCTGTTTTTCTTCCTTTCAGCGTACTTGTCTCCACCATTTGGGTTGTTATTTTCTCGTCTCCTCTTGTCTTTTCTTGGTTGTATCCCATTCATCGTTTCCAAACGAAGTTGAACCAAAATTCTGCAATAAGTGTTTTAAGTTTGAAAGGTTGGTCTAAGCTTTACTTATTTCTTCTTGTATATTTGCTCTTTAGTACAGTAATTTTAGTTCCTTGTATCAGTTTGTTTTTGATTTTAGCTTTCGAATTACTAATTACCATTCGGCAGTGGTTTTATTTCTCTTTCTTTTTCCCAGCAATCGTTTATTTCGGGCTTATTATGAGATGGCATTTTAAATTTCGTTCTCCTCGCTATTATCTTCTTGATTCTGGCATGGGTCTTCGCCAATTCGATAATGATATCATCATCCCCTATGGAGCCATAACCGCACTTTTGATAGACACTTCCCATTTGAGAGTAGCTATGACATTTCAGTATCGACTTGTTTTTCCCTGGACCAGGAAGCAGAAACTCTATTTTCAATTTTTTTCAGAGAAGGAATTAGTTGAATTTAAGACCCGAATTTTGGAAAAAGTATCACTGCCCTTCCAGGAAGAAAAAATCACTCCACTTCTAAGTAAACTTTTTCCAATAACCATAAAATCACCTCAATTAGTCAATGAGTCATCCTTGAATGACCTTTTACCTGAAAAAACTTTAAAAATTCTTTCCACATTCAATCAGTCCTATCAACCTCCTAAAGAATCTTTTCTTAAGCTAGATGCAGAGAAAAAACCAGTAGCTAATTTCTGCTATAGTTGTGGCCGACCAAACACGAGTGAAACAAAATTCTGCATTTATTGTGGCACAGACTTATATTTACCTTTAAAAACAATAAATGCAAAGGATACTCAGGAACCAAAATAAATCGGGGGCATTAAGATTTTCCCAAAATCTATCGTCAGGTAGCTTCAGGCATCATTTTGAAGTTTAAAAGTCTTCACAGTCCCCTTCTGATATCAACCTTTCCTTTATTCGTTTGAAGCCATTTATTCTTTCTATTTCTTTCCAATCCTCAATCAGAGTGTTATAAATTCCTGCTTTGTCTCCCGTCAGCTTGAATGTGAGATAGTGCACAATAGGTTCCCGATGGATTGTATTGCATTTTTGGATTGAATGGATCATTTCATGCATAATTGTGGGGAAATTTTCTCCTCGTCCTTCAATCAACCATATTTCCTGTTCTTCCTTGAAATATTTTCCATCCAGATAGCGTATTAATGGTTTTATTTTCTCAAAAATAGTTCCTGCTTTGGGTGCATAAATCTGATTAAGTCGATTAGTCATTTCCTCTATGGTACAAATATAGATTTCCGTTTCAATGGTGAGTTGAAAGTGTTCGAATATGAGTTGTTTTGCTTTATCTATCGATTCTAGCAACTGATCAGAGGGGTGTCGCATAGAATCCCTTAAATCAGATCAATTGTAGTTTCGACTAGGGATGAAAACATGCGTGAATAGTGGTTCTGGATAATTGGACCCCATTTCTCTTGGAGTTTCCCTAAAATGGCTGCTAGTTCCTCTGGTGTATACTTGTTGGTAGTCTTCATTATTTTGTAGAGATCCTCTCCCACGGACTGAATTAAAATGGAGTTATATGCTTCTTGAATTTTCTTTACTACTTCTGTTTGTGTAAACTGGTAATATCCGCGTGAGGGACTGGTTACAATCCCGATTCTGATTAAATTCTTTAATGTTGCATGAATTTGGCTTTCACTCAAGGTTGTTTTTTTAATTAATTCTTTGACTGGTAAGATTTCCCAACACGCTAGTGTTCGGATTATGTTTTGTGCACTAGGTGTCCCAAGTATTCGATCCAGGTTATTTTCTTTTTCAATGGATATCATTTTACTCCACTCTAATAGAGGAAATTCTCCACTTATAAAGGTTCTCATTCTGTCTGATGTCTGGTTTTT
>JAEOTY010000377.1 GCA_016839625.1 Candidatus Hodarchaeota archaeon | reverse complement strand
CTGGACTAATCAAAGAACATCTCAATAAAATTATTCCTTTATTGGCTACCCAACCCAATCTGAATTTTATCGAACCCAATTAGGCAATTTTCATTTTCTTTTTCCAGAATTTATACCATTTTATAATTGTATCATCGTGAATGAAGACACCGAACTTACCCCGAGGCGTCACTTCTTTCACTTTCTGGATGATTTCTTCTTCCTTCGTTCTGTATTCGATATGCTCTATTATTTGCTTCTTGACCTCAAGAACATATTCTAAAATTGCATTTACTTCTTCTTTTGTCATAATCTCTCCATGTCCAATAATAATGTGTTCTACATCAAAATCGACATATTCTTTCAGAGCAGAAATCCATTTATCAGGGTCACTTTTACGTCCTCCCCATAGAAAATCACTTCGTAAATTATCACCTGTGGCCAATAGTTTGTGCTTAGGAGAGTAAACATAACTTGAATCAGGGGTATGTCCTCCCGTCTGTTTGACGATTACTTCGACTTCAGCTTCTTTGATTGAATACTCTTCTTCAAAAACAACATTAGGATTAACTACAGGGTAATTTTTGATTGGTTTACGTTTAGCTGCTTTTAAGAACTTCACTAGTTGGTCTGAAGCGATAATTTGACAATCAGAAAACAGGGGTAAGCTGTGAGTATGATCACTATGAAAATGGGTTAAAACTACATATTCAATTTTATTGTTAAACAACGATTCCGCGTTTCTTCGAATCTCACTCGCATCATTAATATTCCTTCCACACTCAATCATCAGGCTTTTTGTATCGAAATTCAACACCACAATATTGGCATGACCTGGAAAATACAGAATGTCTTTTGAGAGTTGAACTGAGATTTTGGTCTTCTTTTTCGGCAACTGAATCACCTTTGTTGTACCACTGGAGGTAAAGTCTTATATTTTAGCGCTAGAAAGATGTATAATCTTTTGAATGATTTGTTAATGGCAAAAGAACGAAAAATTTTTAAGATTCGATCAAATGAAAAAGGTTACTTTCGATTTAATGGTGAAAATAATTTGGCAATGATGAATTTTGACTTAAAAAAAACTGGTGGATTAGTTGGGATCTACATTCTAGGCGCAACGTTTGCTCTCTATATAGCAGCTATGATTATTGCAATTGTCGGGCACCAATCAACCCCAGCTGTCGCTGTAGTTCTATTTGATGTAGCTTTTTGGTTAGTTCTCGTAGGTGCGATATTTTTAGTCTTGGGAGTCCTTCTTCTCGCTCTTAATATGCGCGCTGCTGCATCTTCGGATATTAAAATGGATCCAAATACAAGAATGATCGTTATCGGATTAATACTCCTTAGCTTTGCCTCAGCTTTTCTGTATGCAGTTGTACCAACCTTCGTATAGCGAAGAAACCTCTTGTGAAGAGAGTTTTCGTTTCATTTCCCTTTTTTTTTGATCTTTGACTCAAGAAAAGAAATTAATTAAACATTTGAATTTAGAAAAGATTCTTTAATTTTATAGTAATCCTTTCTATTGAATTCGCATACTTTTATACATATAGAACATCCATGGTTGTTAAGAAATTGTGGCATACACTTTTCTGTCTCAATGTAAGTCCTAGATCCGTTCCCATGAATAATAGGTTTACCAAGAATAGCTTTTCCTGGGCATTCTTTTACACATTTTTTACATTTATTACAAAAATCTTCAACCCATGAGTGTTGGTTCTCTTCAGGGATTGGGAGATTTTCAATACTAGTGTAAATAGCAGCCAATCTATGGCGGGGTCCAAACTTCGGAGTGATTAATAGGCCATTTAAACCATGCCAACCCATTCCTGCCATTTGGCCTAAGGGAGGATAAACCGTCAATCCCCCTAAAGGATGGCCTGCTTGAGCTCCATAACCATTGTCTCTCAAGAAGTCTGCCATTTTATTTGCGAGAATACCTAGCTTATTATATGTACCAAGTATCATTGCGTGAGTTTGAGGACTGGGTGCCAATTCCATCTTGTTAAAATCCATTTCAAGAGATAATACAATTACTCCCTTGCCATAAAGAACAGCTTTATCTTGAAAGATGAATTCTCTTGACAACTCGGTATATCCTACCTCATCGATTCCTATCTCAAGTGCAAATTTCTCAAGCTCAGCAATGAATTCGTCGTCTACTTGTGTTTTTGGATGAATAGGATTTTCCTCTATACTTTCTAAGGATAGTTTCATATTCGACCTCATTGGATTCATTAACTTCATCATTTTTGGTAGTACTCTGAAACTTAATGGTGGTCGCATCGTCGATTGCATTTTAGGGTTGAATAATGCTCTTTCAGGAGAGGAAGGAGAAAATTTCACTGAATTTTCTTTAGATAATAGAGAATCTTCTAAATCAAGGACATTTAAAAACATTCTATTTGCGAATTTTGCTCCAATTTTTTTTAACAATGTCTTCACTCAATAAGGAAGGATTTTGAATCAGATCTTCCTTGTATTTTTAGTCTAAATATCTTTTAAGGACTTTTCCCTTGTGAAAAGGTATATAAAACAGTTTTGATATTATTCTATTTGGAATAGACAAATATTGAATGGTGCTTAAAGTGGAATTATGGACACCTACATATCAAGAATTCCAAGATTTGTTTTCAAATGATTATAGTCTTAAAATTTTGTCTATACTTCATCAAATGCATTTGGAAAATCGTACTCTATGTGCTGCAGATGTTGCAAAACTGTTAGACATCCATATTAGCACAGCTAAAAAATATCTTGATCTTTTAGCAGACAAAAGCTTTGTTAACAAAGAATTTTTTCCAAACAAACAAGGAAAACCAACTTACTATTCAATAAAGTCTATGAAAATCAATGTAAATCTTGATCTGGAACGTCTATCAAAGAATATCCAAGAAAATGTCGAATTTAACTCGTTACCTAATCCAAAGATTCGAGAGAAACCTAATCTAGAGCCCAGAATAGCTTACAAAGTTAACGATGAAGGACTAGTTACAGAGATTTTAGTTAAAAAGCTAACAAAAGCAAAGAGAAGAGTACAACAACAAATCACCCTCACAGATATTCAAAGTGCATTCATGAAATACCTCCCACATCCAACCATGAAAACTGAGTCGTTTCAATCAATTTCAAAGAAAGCAGGGGTTCAAGATTTCTTTAATATGAAGATGCTGGTTCCTTTCTTAGATAAATTGGTCAAACATGACATCATTGAAGTAAACAATCAATCAAACAATAAAACGATATTCTAAAACGTGATAATTATGAGCATAAAAAATTCTGATACAACGAAAATTAGAAATATTTTAAATGAAAGGATAAATAATTTTGATAGGAAAAAAAGAAAGCAGACAACCACAATCATGATATTTTGGGTATCAGTAATACTAGTATTGACAATACTGATTTTTACTTTCGTTAAACCTTACGATGTTAACTTAAGAGGATTAATTATTTCATTTGTTACATCAATTGTCTTAGTCAATTGGTTCATCAATATTCCATTTCTGGCAATTATGGCCATCATTGTTTACAGAACTCGGAGTAAAAGTTTTCTTTATCAATTCATACCACAATTAGGATTTCAAATCTTAATCACGCTTGCTGTATTAAGTAATTATATCCAACTTGACGAGGATAGTCCATTTATGCCCATCTATATTGTTTTCTTATTGCTATTAGTTGCATTTGAGTGTATATTCTTGTTCTTGTACGTTCGTGGAATTCGGGAAAACCAGAAACCTATCTTCTTTTGGACCTTTTTCCAAGATTCATTAGAAGCATATTGTTCCACTTTATTAACTCAACAGGCTCTTTTCATTGATGATTATCAGAATGGGTTTTCACAAAGGCCATTTTTTATTGAATTCCCTGAAATTTTGTCTTATTGCTCTACTAAACGTGAATTTCATCATAAAATGATGGCTTATGCTAATTTTTTAGCAGAAAAAAGTGAGCTAATAGGATGGGATGTAAATAATGGTAAAATAAGTGTGTATCCAAGAGTTTTATTAGGTTCTCTAGACAAAGGTCTGGGTATTCAATATTTATGGAGACAATTGAAGAGAATCTACACAAAAAAAGGATTGACAAAGATAACAGTCGATTTTGATTCGACGGAGATAAACTTGATTATAACCCGAGATGCTTATGATCTACTAGATGATGTCACTTACCATCTATTAGGTGATCAGATCTTGAAAAAATTCAAGCAATCTCTTGTAACCTTCATGGAAGGTAATTTCGACGAAGCTTATGCACTTCTCTTTCCTCTTAAGACAATCTGAATCTATCTTAAGTCTAGAGTTCTGTAGATTTTCAAAAATGGTGAGACACCTAAAGGCGACAAAAAAAAGATCATGAGTTGTTGTTTTACAGGATCATTGATCTGAGATTTGACTCGTAACACTATTCCTTTGTAAATGAACCAAAATCCTATGGAAAACTCAAAAATAATGTATGGCAGAGCTAATATAACACTGGTAGCAATAT
>JAEOTY010000376.1 GCA_016839625.1 Candidatus Hodarchaeota archaeon | reverse complement strand
TCTGAAAAACAATTAGAAGATATTATTTCACGAAGTGCGAGTAACCCAACAGCAGCATGTACCCAATATTTTAGTTTGATATTTGGAAGGTCTTTTTATGGAAAGATTGTTCATCCTTTGCAGTGGACAAGGTATGCAAGTAAGTTAGAGGGTTTGATAGTAGAAGAAAAAGAGGAAAATTCTATAGAAAATCAAGAGGTGAATAGAGATCAGTGAATCGTGCTCAACAACGAATCGCGCTTCGTGATTACTATTCCACGAACTTTGAGATCGATGGGTTATCAGCAGTTATTGACTTCTCCAAGTTTTCAACCCGAGAATTTGGTTTCGCAACTTTCGATGGGAAATTCTTTCGTAATATTTCATTTGAAAGTCCTCAGGTGTTGATTGATTATCTAGTGGATCGGACTCCTTTTCACGCTTATATTGGAGCAGTATATGGTGAACCACCTTCCCGTGAGAAACCTATTCACAAATTAAAATGGCAAGGACATGAACTCGTTTTTGATATCGACTTAAATGAGTATGATGCTGTTCGAAAATTTGTCTGCAGTTGCCAAGGAGCCGATCAAGTATGTATCCGTTGTTGGCAACTAATAAATCTGGCTATCCGGATTATTGATGAAACATTACGGTTTGATTTCGGAATGAACGATATTATTTGGGTTTTTTCTGGACGACGAGGTGTACATGGTTGGGTGGATGATAAGATAGGCTTTATGTTAAATCAGGAACAAAGAATGTCAATAATCGATTATCTATCTGTCGTTCATGGAGAAGCCGAAACAGCAAGAATTCAAGACCGTTCAAAATTAAAGTATGATTTTCGATATCGTATAGAACATACCGTTTTCAAGTATTTTCTTAATAATGTACGTCGAAAGGACCTTATAAAACTGGGTTTTAATGCTTCTGCTGCTTCCAATATCATGAAACAGTTAGAACATCAAGAGGGGCAGATTGATGAAAATCTTTTGAGGAATTTTAATCTACGCCTTGCTAAAATTAATAAATATGATGAAATTCTGCGCCGATGGGTACCACGTATTGATCATAAGGTGACTATCGATCTACGACGTCTTCTTCGGTTACCCAACTCCATTCATGGAAAAACTGGACGTGTGGCACGAATTTTGGATCCAAGTAAGATCTTTG
This sequence comes from Candidatus Hodarchaeota archaeon, assembly GCA_016839625.1. Classification (GTDB taxonomy): domain Archaea; phylum Asgardarchaeota; class Heimdallarchaeia; order Hodarchaeales; family Hodarchaeaceae; genus Hodarchaeum. The sequence continues at coordinate 8,672 of JAEOTY010000376.1, read as the reverse complement.
CATTTAACCCCGAGGAAGAACCCTCGATCTTTTAACTCTGATTTCCAGAGAAAAATATGCATTAGTTACTAATTGAAGCAGGTTTTTGACCAGCAATCCCCAACCAACCTGAGAAATGACGAATTTTCCTAATATAAAGCCCCTCATGTTGAAATAGTGTAATAAAATCATGGTGAGAGAGAGGTTTCTCGTAACCAAATATCCACTGCTTAGTATTTTTTAAATACCAACGATTTAAACGATAAAACATATCTGGGGTAGGAACCCAACAAATTAACCATCCTCCTGGACGTACAAATTTTGAATGATTTCGGAATGCGATTTTTTGCGCTTGTTTTTTAAAATGTTCTAGCAGACCGTGTGAGTGTACAAAATCAAAATAACCATTGAGAGATAAATTTAATACGTCTTGGTGGATTAAGTTCGGATAAATCTCTGCTTGACGAAAAAGACGATTTGCTAGCGCTAATGCAAGTTTAGAGGTATCCACTAAAGTTGGTGTTAGTTTATATCGTTTTGCAAGACGAAGAGAATTCTGGCCTGTTGAGGATCCTATTTCTAATAGGGTTCCTGAAGGTATTTCTAAACCATGTAACAAGAGAAGATAATTTCGCCATACTGTGAAAAAATAATGAGCCCGAATGAATGCAGAAAAGGTGTTTTTAGCGTAGGATTCCCAATCTGCAGAAGAATGAGTCATAATTCTATCGCTCTGACTATTTTAACGTCATGGAAATAGATAACACAGATCATAAAAAACACTAAATCTTTTTTCCTGATATATCTTCAAAATCATTTAGTGGTATGGTGGATTCAAAATATGGAGTCTTTACTATTGACTGGATTTGAACCCTTTGGAGATTATAAGATCAATCCTTCAGAGATCATTGCTCAAGAATTAGATGGAAAAACATTTACTAAGATCAAGGTGATTGGAAAATCAATTCCTCTAAGATATATTGAAATTCAATCAACTGTTATTAATCTCATTAGTGAAATAAATCCAGCTATTATAATTAATATGGGGCAAGCACCACGATCCATGATAGCTATTGAGAGAGTAGCAATAAACCTAGCTGATGTCTCCAAAGCGGCTTATAGTTGCGGTTCAAAACCAGATAGTGAAATCTTAGTAAAAGAAGGACCAACAGCTTATTTCAGTACGTTACCTGTTAAACAACTAGCAAAACATCTTCAAAGTAATGGCATTCCCAGCTATGTGTCGAACACTGCTGGTACTTTCGGGTGCAACCAAATCATGTATCACTCATTAAATCACTTGGATACATCATCTAAGATTGGATCAGTTTTAGCAGGGTTCATACATCTTCCTTTATTACCAGAACAGGTTGTTAACTCCCCTCAGGCATCTTCAATGAGTCTAAATCTGATGAAAAAGGCGATAATATTGGTAATAGAATTTTTGGAGATGCTATAATGTGATAAATACGTCTATTAAAGAATTAAGAGCTATTCTTGACGCTTTGATATGCATTTTGAATTGATTGTGCCAAGTCTGCTGCAGTAGTACCTGGACTTTCGCAGTTATGGCTGTCTAAGAACGATTCAATATACGGTGCCAAATCTACAGTATATAAATCCAATTTGAGAAGATGTTGTTCTAACTTGGGAAGAATTGTATCAGGATAAATCCAGAAATCGCCGCTAATTAAAATATCTTCAATGATAGATCCTTTGAATTCACAAATCACCTGTATCAAACCCCCAGTCGATTTATGTGTACCTTCTACCACGTATTTTGAAGCATGAATTTTCACTTTGTAGGCTAATTCTTTTCCACGATGAGCTACTTGGAATAACCATTCATCAGTAAAATAGGTGTTATTTAACTGTTGCATTAACTCGAGGGTTTTCGGTTCAAGTGAAGCAGAAGTAAGATGAACATTCAGAATAGATTCAAGTTGGTTAGTATATGTTTCAATGATATCCTTACGATTTGGTATAAAACCTAATTCATCCTTAAAAGAAGTAATTCCCGCTTCTAAGGATTTGTAGATTTTGTCACGAAATTTTTCACTCGGTACTCGCAAGATTTGGGTTATTTCTTTCCGAGGAAAATCTAATATGAAATTTCCAACTAGAACTTGAGCACTCTCTAGGAGAGCAGCCCCATTTCCCGATATCTTGCGCCCTCCGACTAATATATCATTGACTGGTCTATAATTCGCATCAATATCAAAATGACGATAGGTTTGAACGACAGGTTCGAGAAGTTTCGAATAAAGGTCACCAATCCGTCGTGGGACTATTTCAGAATCAATATGGGCAACAATATTGTAAAAGAGTTGGTTTGAATCAAGCAAAACGGCACCTCCTCCACATGCTCTTCGAATAACTGGAATTCTGTTTGATTCGCAAAATTCTAGGTCTACAACTCGATTCAAAGACTGATGGAGGCCACAACAGACAATTGGATCTTTTGGCCAATCAATGATGACAAGATCCCGTTCTTGAATGCCTCTACTTCGTGCTAGGGTAGCAGCGTGCCATACTGTTTGAGTGTTGATGCTAGCATTTTCTCCAATAAATATAAGGTCCCATTCATTGCTACTATTACTCATAATCAACCAATAATCGCGAAAATAAGTGTCTCATTATTAAAATAGTGGAAGCAAATTAGTAGAGGAAGTATTTTCAAAGGGAATAATCAGTCATGGAGACACCTGAATGAGCTCTTCTGAAGTAGTTTTTCTGTCAGGAGGTACAGGAACCCCAAAATTGCTACAGGGAGCGATAAGGGTGGTTAACGCTGAAAAGATCACAATTATTGGGAACACTGGAGACGATTGGAACTTTTATGGGTTACATGTATCACCTGATATTGATAGTATATTATTGACGTTAACAAATCTCATTGACAAAGAAAAATGGTGGGGAATCAAGGATGATACTTTCAAATTAGTTCAATTTCTTAAAACGCATTTAAAGGAAGACGTGTGGTTTAATCTAGGTGATTTCGACGCAGGATTATGTTTATTTAGGACAAATCTGCTAAATAAGGGTAATAGTCTTACTGAGGCTATAGAAATTATTAGAAAGCGTTTAAACATTCCCTCATGTGTTTTACCAATGGCAGATCAATCTATTCAAACCCAAATTCGTACATTAGATAAGACACTCCATTTACAGGAATTTTGGGTTAGATTTAAGGGAGAGCTTCAAGTTTCAAATGTTTTTTTCGAGGGGGATCTTACAAAAACAACACATCAGGTTCTAGATGCCATTCGAAGAGCAAAAGCTATTATTATAGGTCCCAGTAACCCCATTTCTTCACTCGGCCCGATCCTAGCCATTCATCCTTTACGTGATGCTTTACGGAATGCCTCTGGATATCGAATAGCTATTAGCCCAATAATTGGGTCTAGCGCAGTTTCTGGGCCAACTGCAGCCTTTTTAAATGCCTGGGGCCGAACTGTTTCTCCTGTTGCAATTGCAGAATTGTATCACGATGTTATTGATGCATTAATGATTCATAACACTGATGAACAGTATAGAAATAAAATTCAAGAATTGGGAGTTACTCCCTTTTTAGATAATATATACATTCAGAGTAGGGAAGATGCAATAAGGATTATTCAAAGAATAATGGAAAGTAAATAAATGGGTAATTCCAAGAATTCTAGTGCATTAGCAGCAATGGCTGGTATTACCAACGGAGATTTTGCAAAACATTGTCTAATCAATGGAGGAGCGGGCACGGTTACCATCGGTGGTTATCCTATTGGTAAAGATATGGTAACTGCTTCAATTAAAGTGGCTCAAAGGGGACGAAAGGAATTCATTCTCAATCTAGGAAAAGAAGCAGATGAAATAGCAAGAGAAGTAAATAAAATCCCGTTTTTTTCTCGACTAGTTATTAATATAAGAGTCAGTAGTTCAAAGGAAACAAGAGAGTTTGCGCAAAAATTTTCTGATCTTCTTGAGGAAAGACCCATAATTGAAATCAACGCTCATTGTCGCCAAGCTGAAATCGTACAAAAAGGAGGAGGTCAAGGTCTTTTAAAGCGTTTCGAAGTCTTAATGGAAATTATTGAGGCACTCCGCTTTAATGATTTCAAGATATCATTAAAAATTCGAGGAAATGCTGTAAATTCAGATGTACTCATCCCTAAAGTAAATCAATGGCATCTAGACTTCCTACATATAGATTCTTATAAAATAGGAGAGATAGGAACTGATCTGACATTGTTGAAGCATTATGCTAGGAGAATTAATTTCCCTCTTATAGGGAATAACTCAGTAGTAGATCTAAAAAGCGCACAAGCTGTTTTAAACACTGGAGCAAAGATTTTTTCCGTCGCAAGAGCCGCACGAGAGAATCCTCTTATTTTTAGAACCTTAATTAAACATTTTTAGGAATAATTTTTTCAACTCTTGTTGAACTAATAAAGGTGTTAGACCACTGGAAAAACCTAAAATTTTGACCCTTATTCCCATTAAGGACTTCTTTGAAACAAAAACCCGAATCAAAGCAGCCTTACCTGCAAAATTTTCATCTCTTATAGAAAATTTGGTTGAGATTACTTTTTTCCAGACCATTAATACCATAAAGTCATTATCATACCCTTTTGGTGTCATTTCCCCTTCAATGTCAATTATAAAGCAAAGTAAGAAAAAAGGAGCAGTGTTTACATTTTGTGATACAGGAAAGGATTTGAACACTGCAATATCAGATGCAGTTCAAGAATTACACAAAGAACATCCCATTTTGATCATAATGCCTGATTTACCATTTTTAAACCAAGAGTTTTTCCAGCATTTGTTTAAAGAAACTAGAGATAAAGATGTACTGATCATTCCATCAATCTCAAGTCATAGAGATTTTGGAACTGCTGCTTTATATTTAAAACAACCAAGTCTATTGTCATTTCAGTTTGGTGAAAATAGTAGTAGGCGATTTCAACTAGAGGCTGATTCTAAAAATCTCGAATATCGAGTTCTCCACTATGAACCATTTGCTCGAGACTTAGATACGCTAAATGACGTTAAATATTTGAAAAAACACTTGACAATGGTCTTTGACTCTGACCACTTAACCAGAATTTTAGAGCAGTTAAATATTGTAGAAACTTAGCGAGTGAATCCCCAGTTGACATCAAACTATTCTCCTCATACAATTTTGCCTCATTCTTTAGCAGAGAACCAAGCTGTTGAATTTATAAAACTAGACGATGTAGATGAAATTTCAGCTTGGAAAAAATCCGCTCAGACCATTGCAAATAATGTTTATCAACACCAAATAACTTATACAACTAATGTTTTCGTCCCCCTAACATTCCTATGTCGAAATGCATGTGATTATTGTGGATTTCGTCATTCAAGGATACCCTTGGGCGAGGAATATCTAAAACCAGAAAAAATAGAAAAAATTTTAGAAACTGCGAAACATCATAGAGTTTCTGAAGTGTTAATAACGATGGGGGACAAACCTGAAAAAAAATATCCCAATGCCCAAAAGTGGTTATTGGAGCATGGATTTAATTCAACAGTTGAGTACATTTACTACATCGCTGAAAAAGCTTTAACATTTGAGCTTTTACCTCATATTAACGCTGGAACGTTAGCTTTCGATGAATTAAGACATTTACGAGAAGTATCTGCTAGTATGGGACTAATGTTAGAAACAATAAGCTCAAGATTAACACATAGGGGATTACCACATGCTCAGTCGCCTGATAAAAACCCCAAAATAAGAATGACTACAATCAAAAATGCAGGAACGTTGAAAATCCCTTTTACAAGTGGTATTTTAGTAGGGATTGGTGAGACTCCCAAAGAAATAGTTAAGAGCTTATTTTCATTGAAAAATATTCATGAAAAGTATCATCATTTACAAGAAGTGATTATTCAGAATTTCCAACCTCAAAAACATACTCCCATGGAGAATTTCTCTCCTCCTTCAATTGACTTGATGGAAAAAATCATCATTATTGCACGTTATATCCTTCCTCCTGAAATATCAATTCAAATTCCACCAAATCTTATACAAGGTCATGAACTTCGTTTTATAGAAGCAGGAATATCTGATTGGGGTGGAATATCTTCTATTACACATGATTATATAAATCCTGGCCATAAATGGCCTCCAATTGCCCAGTTAACCCAAATAACTCGAGAAGGAGGATATCGTTTACGAGAACGACTTCCAGTATATCCTAGTTACCTTAATTTAGATTGGCTTTCATCACGCGTATATAATCTGATTCGAACAAGGAACCTTGTCACTAAGGATGGGTATCGAAAACGGTAAGAATAATTGATCAAGAAGAGGTCGATCTTCAAAAGGCTAAAAATGAGCTTCGTCATATATTAAAGCGTGTTTTAAATGACGAGATCCCCTCAGTTGACGAATTATCCACATTATTCTCTGCACAGGGGCGTGAGATTCTTCTTTTGGGGCAAGTAGCTGATATAATCAGAGAACGTCAAGTAGGATCAATTATAACTTATGTTGTTAATCGCAACATTAACTTTACAAACATTTGTATAAAGAATTGTCTTTTCTGTGCGTACTCTGTGGATTTTAATTCCAAAGATGGATATTTTGATATTTCAAGTGATTATTTTCGCCGAAAAATTGAGGAAAATCATCCTTATCGCATTACAGAGGTGTGTATTCAAGGAGGGATTCACCCCGAATTAAAATTTGAATCATACCTTGAGATTCTTGATAATCTGAAAGAAATTGATCCAAACATTCATATTCACGCGTTTTCACCTCAAGAGGTTGCTCATGCGGCAAATACATCAAAAGAAGATGTAGAAGATATCTTACGTGAATTCAAAAAGGTGGGTCTTGGCTCTTTACCTGGAACAGCAGCAGAAATTCTTGATGATAATATCCGAAGTATAATATGTCCGAATAAAATAAGTAGTGCTGAATGGGTTCATATTATTGAATTAGCCCATCAGTTAAAGATTCCCACAACCGCAACGATCCTCTTCGGTCACATTGAAGATTATCATCATTGGATAAGTCATCTATCATTATTAAAGCAGATTCAGGAAAAAACATCTGGATTCACAGAATTCATTCCTCTCCCATTCATTGCGGGGAATACACAGTTAAAAAAGAATTTTTCTTTTCATTTGAACAAATTAACTGGTTTAGATTACATTAAATTCTACTCTGTCTCCAGACTATTTTTAGGAGACGTTTTTAAGAATATCCAAACATCTTGGGTGAAATTAGGGTTTCCATTGGCACAGATTACATTAACAGCAGGCTGTAACGATTTCGGGGGAACTTTGTTTGAAGAAAACATAACTCGCTCTGCAGGAGGGAGCTTTGGACAAGGTATTACTCCCGAAGAATTTCAGACAAGTATTCGTCAGATTCATAGACCATTTTGTGAGCGTGGAACATTGTATAATTTGTTCGAAACTAACAACTTTATTAAAGATTGAGGAGAAAAATCCAATATTTCTGTATGATTGAGGCGAACCAAGTGGTTTTCATAGTAATTTTAGCTGGAGGGGGAGGTGAACGCTTATGGCCAAAATCACGTAAGAATCTACCTAAACAATGTATCTCTCTTGATGGAAAACAGTCATTGATTCAGAGAACCTATGAGATTGCTGTTCAAATAGCTGGAGAGAAAAACATCTTAGTATCTACTCGAAAGGATTTAGCTCCGATAATCCAAGAACAATTACCACACGCACGTTTAGTGGTGGAACCGCTAAGCCGAGATTCTGCTGCAGGAATGGGGTATGCATGTGCTCATTTACTTCATGAAAATATTGATGATGTTACTATTTTCATGGGAGCGGATTATCATATTCCCGAAATAACTCGTTTTAGAGAAGTTATCGCATTAGCAGTTCAATTGGCTGAAAGAGATAAAATTTCAACAATCGGAATAAAACCAAACCGAGTTGAAACTCGTTTTGGATATATTAATCCTGGGAAATTAATTCTCCAAACTTCTGTTCATGCTTATGAGGTTGAAGGATTCACAGAAAAACCAAATGAAACCTTAGCAAGAGAATATATTGCACATGGATACTTATGGAATTCTGGGATGTTTGTTGTAAAACCTTCAGTCTTGTACAAGAATATTCATCAATACATGCCAATCCTCTATCAGGCATTAGAAAAGATTAAAAAAGCTCATTTTGATGAAAAAGAAGCATATCAAGTTTTCGATTCCCTTCCCAAGGTCTCCATTGATTATGGAGTGATGGAAAAAACCACTGATTTAGTAGTTGTTAGAGGAGATTTCCAATGGGATGATATAGGCACTTGGGATTCTTTAGATCGTATTCTAGAATCAGATTCAGATGGAAATATCATCCAAGGGGACTTCATGGGAATCAATGTGCAAAATAGTATAATTTTTGGGGAAAAACCAATTATTGCGTTAGGGATTTCTGATATAGTGGTTATCGATACTGAAGATTGTGTGTTTGTTTGCCACAAAGACGGAGCACGAAAGATCAAGAAGATTATTGAAAAACTAGATAAACACCCGCGTTTAAACCAACTATTAGTATTTTAATCTTTCACTGTTAGTGAAAACAGTTAACACGTTCCCTTCTTAAAAATGTTCCAATGAGCTGAATTTATTGAAGTCAGTGATTGAAGAAAGGCCAAAGAAAGTATTCAAATTCAAAATTTTTATTTTTGGGATAGCCTTGGGAGGTGTAGT
>JAEOTY010000047.1 GCA_016839625.1 Candidatus Hodarchaeota archaeon | reverse complement strand
TGGGGACCGTTGCTGGTGCGATCACATGTCACCGTTAAGACACAATGATCTGATTTATTACTCGTCTCTATCTCAGAAGCTGCACTAGCGATTACTCGAGCGGAAGTAGCACAAGCTTGAGCAACCATTGGTCCCGCAATTTCAGGAGCTCCAATCAGACCAGTAAACCACGTTTGACCATAAAAGCTATGCTTCTGAGGTATCGTTATGCCGAGATGAATTGAATCAAACGAATTAGGAGGTATTTCACATTTATTTAGAGCACGTGTAGTTATCTCTGCAGCGAAGGGAATTGCATTCAGACTTGAGAAATTCCCTTGCCAACGAATGAAGGGAGTGCTCCAATAACAACCATTGGGAATATATGCATCCTTAAACCTCATTGGGGGTTCCTCACTTAGCTGGTTTAGGTAGAACAGCGTCAATTAGATTCTGGTCAAATGGGTGGGCACGAGCAAGCAATTTTCGATATTTGATGAAATCAATAACGTCCTTACCAGTCAAATTTCGCTCATTAAAAGCCCTAAATCCTAGTAAGGCCTCGGTAGCCATATTAACTGACAACCAATGACGGTTTGCGAGTTTTGTTTGATCCCAAAAGAATTTCTTCTTCATACGAATACCATCAATGGATTTCATCAAACATCCAGGAAAAAGATTCGTAAAAGTCCAGACAAGCTCATTAACAGCTTTGTCTAGAGGAGCTAAATCAATTTTACAACTCTTCATCATTTCTCTCCCTTCTTTAAACTCCTGACTTTTGAGAAATTCACCAAAAACAATCTCACCATCTTTAACAAACGTGTCTGTATATACTGTGGGATTCCGCAAAAACTGACCATCTTCTTTCTTAAGCACTGGAACAACCTTGGTAATCAAACCGAGACGTTTCATCTTGTAAGCGCTCCATAATTCGCAGGAAACACAGTTATACATGGCATCTTCAATACTTAGATACCATGGGAGAAAATCTGTTGATCCACCATCTGGAGCTGATCCGTGACGAGGACCTGCTTGGCCAAAAATAGCAGTATCCGCAGATATGGTTAAGTCCGCTGCCATCCCAATTTCTTGACCTCCTGCGATTCTCATACCATTCGCTCTACAAATAACAGGCTTTTTACAGTTTAAGATTGCGTCAACCATGCTATTAAAGAGGTCCATATAGAGCCCATACTCATTCGGTTTTTCAGAGTAATATTCAGCGTATTCCTTTGTATTTCCACCACTGCAAAAAGCGCGATCTCCTGCGCCTGTAAAAACTACACTGACAACACTTCGATCCATTGATGCTTGAGAAAAGCCCGCAATGACACCTTTAACCATTTCTGTAGTATAAGAATTCAGTTGTGCTGGATTATTCAGTATTATCCAAGCAGAATTTAGCTCTTCTATTACCTCTCCTTGAGGATTCACCAATGGCTTAAGCTCATATGTTATACAGGGAGGTTCAGTTCCGAAATATTCATCTTTCCAAAGATCGTGATTCTTCAAAGTGCTCATCCTTCCATAGATTGGGATTAAGGTAGGAACGATGATATTTGCTGCATCATAAAAATTCTATGATTACATTAAGAAATTGAAGCCTTAATCCCGTAAAATATGGTTATAAGAATTGAAAGAAGTCAATGAAAGATGATATCAGTTCTCATATTTCGTCTTCAGAGGGAGTTTCATAGAAACTTCTGATCTCCTGATAAGTATGCAATAAATCCTCCAACTTCTTTTGGGCGTCAATTCTGTTATTCTCGGAGAAATCAATTCCGTCTCCTCTGCATAGGAATCCAAATAAAAAAGAATTAATCTTTTTTTCGATTTCAGGACTAAGTGACTGTTTTAGTCCTTTCAAGTTATTTTTTAATTCTCTTGCGTGCTGTTCTAGCTGCATAATCTTAACCTTTTTTCGCTCCCTGTATGCTCTCGACCGTTCTGCACTAGACGCATATTTCCGTGGACGTCCACGGTTCTTCTTTTCATCGGTCATTGGATTCATCTAAGCTATCTTTAATTTAGTTTACCTTTCCTTCCTTTAGGGATCCTAATTCGTCATAAATTTCATCAATCCTCATTTCTAAAGAATTTAAATGAAAAACAACGGATTGCATGAACATTTGGATTGTTTTTGATAAATCAGCGATCGTGTCAGCCAAAATCTCATCATTTGAGGGTAATTTTTTCATGGGTTTACCTCTTTCTATGTTTATTGTGACGCAACGTTTATTTAAATATTTCCATCGCGACACGAAAATTTTAACTACGATTATTTCTTGAGTTAAATTTGTTAGGAGCAGATCTCACTCAATATTTTTAGAATTCTAATATCTTTTTACTCTCATTCCGAGAGGATACAATAAGAAATACAGAAACTGAATAGGATGAATTAGCAGGTCGAAAACCGTATCTACTTTAGTCAAAGGAAGATACGAAACAAAACAGACGCTGACTGTTAAATCTAACCGCTAATATTTAATTACTGGATACCTTTAGCAATCTTGTATCCTTTTACTTTCATTTCGAGAGTTGTTTTCAAGAGAATATTCGCTACAGCAAATGGTTCCTTTCGGGCGATTTTTCTTAATGAATTGATGAATCCCAGCATAAATCTCATCATGAATTTCTCAACTTTCAACTCAGGAATTATAGGTCTCATATCTCTCATGAAAAGTTCAACAAGAAAATCTAGATCGTCTAACTTTCCGTTCTGTTCTGCCACCTCGTAGATCCGCCACTCTTGGTCGGTTACTGTTCGGGATTCATCTAAAATGGCCTTAGCTTCGTCTCCAAAAATGTATCCGAAGTGATCCAGGCAAACGCTATCAAATGGAATCTGCTTCAATTTCTCAAGAGTCGCATAAAAATCGTCTGTGTTCCAGAAGGGAGGCATTATCGGAGAGAGAAAGGCATTATCACCAATTTTAATACCAATTGAATCACCCAAGAAGATATTCTTGTTTGATTCATCATATAATGCAATATGATCTTTACTATGGCCAGGAACATCTATAGTTTTTAGAGTTAACCCATCTAAATCGACAATGTCACCTTCTTTGAGTGGGAAAATATCTGTGATGTTATCAAAAGTCTTGTTTTTGAAAACTTCATTATAAGATTGATCTTCAAGTAGTGGAATGGCTTTTTCCGAAGCAAATACTTCAAATGATTTCTGTTCTTGGCTTGCTTTTTTCCGTAACAATGGGACACCTTGACTGTGATCCCAATGTGAATGGGTTAATATTACATAATCTGGTGGAAAAGCGTTCAATTCTTTTAATGTTTTAACGACATGAGGCGCTCCATCTTTGGAACCGCTGTCTATTAAGCATTTCTTACCTGCTTCAACCAAATAAACCCCACCCACACCTGCTACACCTTCATACTTAAAATCTATTAGCGTGATATTGTCAGTTATCTTACCTGGCTCTCTTATCGATGTCATGATTGATCCAACAACCTCTCATATTATATTGATCTTGAGTATCATCAATTCATATGATTTAAGGTTTTCCAGGAAAATAAAAAAACTAAGAACTGTTATCATTCAAACATTTCAACGAATTATCCTATTTTTTGTAAGTATCTAGCAAATCATCTTTCAATCAATTTTAGCTTAAATGATAAGAATTTGAGCTTTTTCACTCTAAATACAATTTAGGGCTCAAATCGTGGAAACTCATACCGTAATGGCTTATATTTTCGATATCCTAGAATGTAAGAACCTTGAATTAACTTATGAATCTCGTTTGTACCTTCATAAATAGAAGCCCCACGTATGTTACGCCACAATCTTTCAACTGGATAATCACTTGAATAGCCATAAGCACCATGTATTTGAATAGCTCTATCAGCTGCATCGAGTGCATGTGTTGTGGCATACCACTTTGCCATACTGGTTTCACGAGTATTCCTTTTGCCTTGGTTTTTCATCCAAGCTGCCTTATAGACCAATAGCTGAGAAGCATCGTATGCAGCTTGCATGTATGCTAAATGCTCTTGAATCAACTGAAATTTCCCTATTTCTTGACCAAAAGCCTTTCTCTCGCGACAATATTTTATTGAAGCGTCTAGTGCTGCTTTAATTGTACCTACAGCACCTGCAGCAACAGTAAAACGGCCATTGTCCAATGCTGACATACATATTTTAAAACCCTCACCTTCCTGACCAATAAGACTATTTTCAGGCACCTCTACATTATCGAGGAATAATTCTCCAGTATCTCCAGCCCGGGTACCTAATTTATTGTGTAAAGCATTTGTTTTTATCCCAGGAAAGTCCCTTTCAACAATAAAAACAGAAAGACCCCTATAACCAGATTCTCCGGTACGTGCTAATACAAGGAAATTATCGGCGACATTAGCAAGTGAAATCCAAGTTTTTTGACCTGAAATGATATAAATATCGTCCTTTTTTACAGCACGTGTTGTTATACTAGCAATATCTGAACCACAAGAAGGTTCTGTCATTGCAATCGTTCCGATCTTTTCTCCATGATTTTGAGGAATGAAATACTTCTGTTTCTGTTTCTCTGTTCCCCATTGGTAAAGAGTACACGAAGTCAGAGCGACATGTACGGATATGATAGATCTAAGGGAGATGTCACCCTTTTCAAGCTCTTCACAAGCGATTGCCAGTGCTATATAGTCCATTCCTGCTCCTCCGTACTTCTCAGGGAAACAAATACCTAACAGGCCCATTTCTCCCATTGTATCAAGCGGAGGAAGAAATTCCTCGTTCCTATCACATTCTTTGATTTTTGGTAGTATTTCACGATCAACAAATTCTCTAATTGATGATCTCAACATAAGATGTTCATCAGACAATTCAAAATCCATAAGAAACAACCTCAATTTATTTTAACGCT
>JAEOTY010000375.1 GCA_016839625.1 Candidatus Hodarchaeota archaeon | reverse complement strand
TAATAGATTGTTAACAGATTATTTTTTCCTTCTAAGATCTTTCTTGAATGATTCTTTTTCCACTTGTAGGATCAAACTTCCAGTGTATATTCTTCAATACCATTACTTTGGAGAAAGTCTTCTCTAGAAATTGAAGGTAAATCTTTCAATATCTTCCCGTCTTCTAACACAAGAACTCTATCCCCATCCTGTAGTATATTATAATCGTGGGTGGAAATGATGAGTAAACGATTCTTTTTCTTAACAATTATTCGTAGGAGAGCCATAATTTCTGTAGCAGTTTCAAAATCTAAAGCTCCAGTTGGTTCATCAGCAAAGATAATGTGTGGATCACTCACGAGGGCTCTTGCTATGGCTAATCGTTGTTTCTCTCCACGAGATAACTGATCAACAAATGTATCGATCTTCTCTTGTAAGCCAACTTCCTCCAATAATCGAAAAATTCTCTCAGATTCATTATTACAATCAGTTTTATTAATTAAAAGCTTGAGTTCTAATGTTTCCCTACATGTTAACCCATTATGCAACTCGAAGAATTGAAATATTATTCCAAGATTATCTCTCCGAAGCTCTGTCCTCATATTATCATGTAATCCAAAAATGTTTTGATTTTTTACTTCAATTGATCCTTCTGTTGGCTCCTCAAGTCCTGTTAGCAAGTTTATCAAGGTAGATTTTCCAGATCCGCTTGGTCCCATTAAGATAATTATTTCACCTAGAGTTGCGATAAAAGAGACGCCTTGTAGAACTTTAAAAGTGGATTTTAAACCCATAGAATATTCTTTCTTCAGGTTTTTTACTCGTAAAATGGGGTATACAGCATTCATGGTATAAAAACCTATTTAAAATCTAATTTATTTGATGTTCGATATTAATCTCCGTCAACTTACCTTTGTTCATGATATAACAACAATCAGTTTGTTTTACTAACCTCAAATCATGGGTAACCATGATTATAGTAATATTATGCTCTTTACACATTAGTTGAAGGTGATCAACAAGCTTGATTGCATTTACAGTGTCAAGGTTACTTGTAGGTTCATCTAGAATGAGTAATTCAGGACGATTTGCCAGTGCAATCGTTACTCCTAATTTTTGAAGCTCCCCCCCTGATAACTGATGTGGTTTATTACGAACCCTCATTTCAAGATCTACTTGTCTAAGTAGAGTCAATACTTTTTCTTTTTTGTCTTTCGTTGTCAGGGGACTTGAACCTACCATCATAGGTAACATAACATTATCAAAGACATTAAGGCACCAAAGAATATTATCACGAGGATTTTGGAACATCAATCCTATTTTTTTTCTATATAAATCAATTTTCTCCTTAGACGAATATTCATTTATTAAGTGACCTCCAATCTTTAAGGATCCTGCTGATGGTTCTAGTAAACCCCCGATGATCCTAACAAGAGTAGTTTTACCACAACCGCTTGGTCCCATAATACTAACAAAATTTCCTTGATTAACAGAAAGATTAAGCCCTGCTAATGTGGCTTTTTTCACCTTAGACTTTTGAGGATAAATTTTAATAATATCTTCGCATTCTATATATGTCTGCATGATTTTATTCACTCATTCATAACGTTTCAATAATGAACCAATATCATATCTTTGATGAACTATGATTGAAGGTATTATGGAGATGATCATAAACACTACATACCAAATGATATAGCCAAATAAATCATATATTGGTAAAAAGCCAGAAGGAGCGAGCCCTGCTTTTTTCCATAATGCTGACTGATAGCAGAAAAAAATGTAAGAAAAAACAATTCCAACACAAATCCCACTAGCTAATGCTAAAGTGGTTACTATTAATTCTTCGAGTAATGTAACTTGAAGAATCTCACGTCTTTTCAATCCTAATGTTCGTTCTATCGCGTGCTCTCTCGTTCGGCTATTTTCTTGAAGAAAACCGAAATTTATCAAACATCCAAAGGAAAGCAAAAGAGCAACGATGATGATTGTTTGATGCGAGCTTATATATTGTGCCCATGAACGATCCTGTTTTGACTTAGCTAATTCCTCATCAATACTTGTCACCTCAGCAGCGAATTTTTCTTCCAGTAATTCAAAAATACCTTGAGAAATTATTTCGTTACATTTCAATAATAGAAAGTGTCTCTTAGTTATTGAGGAGGGTTCATCAGAAATTTTTTCCAATCCTTCAAGGAACTTCTGATGCATAATCATCGCTCGGTCTTTTGGATATGTAGCTATTAAAGGATATTTTTCAAAAGAAGAAATTAATGTAACATTTGCTATGGGATGATAAAACTCCGGAATATTCCAAGAGAGGTTCTTAGCCAATAAATTAAGAGAATAAGTATCACCTATGGAAAGCTCCTCTTTTTGAAGAAATCCTCTGCTTACACTAACTGAAAAATTATTATTTTGAATTTTTTCTTGAAATTTATTGATTGAGGGAGTAAATTTTGTTTGGGGATGATTATATGCAACATTAAAATAATTTTCGGGATCTATTCCCAAAATATTGAGATCTGGCTCACCCCCGTATTTTCCCACTTCCAGTTTATAAAACATATTCGCAACGACCACTTTACTGAAAGAAATTTTTTCAGAAAGGTTCTGAATCAAAAAATTTGTTAAAGCTGCTTCATTGGACTCGGTAAAACCAATTCGATAATCAGCTCCAGTAAAAAATTCAGCCTGTTCTTGGAGGTGATGATTTGTCGTTGCATAAGAAGTTATTAAAAGAAAAGAGTAAAAAGTCAACAGCGTTAGGAACAACCAAACGTTTGAAAATGCTCTTAAATAACGCTTGATGTTTTTCAGGGCCAGTGCTAGGATATTATTGTACTTTTTCCAAACATAAGGGGAAAATTTTTTGACAAATAAAGAGAATAACGGTTTCAACGAGAAGATAAGTCCGATAGACATTACCATTAATGAAATTGAAATTGAATAATAAAAAATTAGATCAATAATTACAGAATCTTCACTTGAGAGAGTCCAGAAAGGAGGATCCAGAATAATTACAAGAATTGACAAGCTGAAAGTTACTATTCCAAAGAGAAACGCTTTAAAGGCCCACGAGTGAATTTGAACATCTTGATTTGATTCGAAACTAATAACAACCTCTCCAAAATTAACCCTAGCTATGGTTCTACCATATTTCCCATATACTAATCCAACACTAACTAAGGCTATTATAATTAAAAAAATAAGCCAGTTATTGATATTGATTATTAAGTGTGAAGCTGCGTTCATGAAATAAATTAGAAATAAGCTTAAAAAAAAACCAAATAGAAGTCCTAGGATGATTATAAAGACAAAGCTTACTCCTGCTTCCAAGAGATATAAAATCAGGATCTGCCTGAAAGATATACCTCGAATTATTAGAGATTCATTTCTCTTCAATCTTGTAAAATTTGTATTATCTACGATAAAATTCGTAAAATAAAAGGAGATTATAAACACAGGAAAAGCTATCAATGAAAATGTAAGAAATAAGGTGAACCAATATTGATGAAAAATCTTAATTTCATGCTCTAACTTATCATAATAGTTATATATTCCATTTATATTCTCTTTGAATGACTTTAATCTTTCTAAGTAAGAATAACTTTCAAATACATTCAATTCATAGGAATTAAAAAATAAATAGATTTCAAGACTCCCTCTTTCTTCAAAACCACTAGGATTTACAAGAGAAGACTCCCCAATTTTTTTCACGAGATTAGAATAATCATTTTTTCTGACAATAAGACTATAGAAATGATTACCTAAGTTAATACCAGTAGAAATCCTGATATCTTTTATATAATTTAGATAAAATTCGCGGGATGGAAATTGATGATATTCCTTAAGTAGAATAATACCAACAACAGTCAGGGGGAAAGATGAGTCAGTGGGAGAATCTGACGAAAAATAATATCTAGAGTTTAAAGAATAATTCGTCCTAGCGTCATTGCGGATGACGAGAATTGTCTCATTTGCATGCTGAGGTAGTCGACTTCCAGAAACAAGAAAATTTTTAATTTTATCTCCCCTTTCATCCTCATAATAATAAGCATGACCATATTGAAATCTTATTGAAGCATTGTGATTGAAAAAAGCTATACGAGGATCTATCCAAGATCCACGAAGATATTTATTCATATTGAATTCGTCTAAATGCGTATTAACATCTGTTAGAATTTGATCGATCGTTGCTACTTGATAAGAATGGTAGTTTTGTTGATATAGAATCTCTAGCTTAAGATGATATTCATAATTCTCATCCAATTGTCTTTGTGTAATTTTAAATAAACTAGAATTATTTGAATCTAAAATTATGCAGAATGATACAACAGTTGTTAGAATGAAAGATAAAGATAAACTAATCAAAAAGATTGTTTTAAAATTTCCTTTTACTATTTTTGCCATTAAAGGAATTTTGTCTAATGATATTTTCTTCACCATTCAAACAAAAGTTGTACTGGTAATTCTTACGAATTATTCAATAATGTCTTTAATAGTGGAATAAGTTTTTCTCCAGTTTTCGAGATTGCGAATATTTTTCCTTTTTTCTGGTTGGGGTTGTAACATTCGATTATTCCTCTTTTTACAAGGCATTTTAGATGTCTACTCACTACTGGAAATGGTATTTCAAGATTTTTTACTAAGTCAGAGGGAAATTGGGGTCTTTTTGCTAGCTCAAACACGATTTTTACTCTATTTTTACTTATTTTAATAATAGATACTAAAGGCCATAACATGTCAGTAGATGGCAATTAATTCTTCTCCCAAGTATGATATCTTTTCTTACCTATGCAAGGTAGATTAGTTGTTGAAGTTAAGTCTCAACTCTTGCTTTAATTAATCCTCAAAATGTACCTTAAAAAGCATTGACAATGTTCAGTCTTAATTAGATAAAGATTATTCACTAATTGATATATTTATATGAACTCAAAAAATACAGTTTTGCTTTTTATTTTTGTACCGCAAAATAATCAATAGAATCCCCTCATGTGGTTATAATCCCCTCATGTGGTTATAATCCCCCTCCCCCTAAAAAATTTGAGATTCAAATTCTTTTTGATCTTTATTTGCATAATATCAGTTAATCTTTCTGTTAATACATCAAAAAACATATCTTCTACCAGTGGGAGCGTTCGTTATTCTCTCTTGTTGGATATTAGGAATTGAATTGGCTTTTCAAAGTCTGATAGTCTGGTGCCCACTAAGTTCTAGTACGTTTTTTATCTCTTCATTGCTTAACTCCATCTCTAATAGATGATTAGGAACACCCCCGGCGGAATTGGTGAAAAGATATGTCTGAACAAATCGATTACAAAATCGCTTTAGCATTTCATTTAAGATTGAATGTTCTTTTATAAGGACTCTTCCTACAGAAACGTGCCGATATGAATAATGAGGCAGCTTTCGATCGAATGACTACATGTGTTACTCTAGCAAATTATTGTTGGAAACACGGGTTGGTATAAAAGCCACAATGACGTTACCTTCATGAAGAAATCACATTGCTAATGTCAATATGGATGCTAATGTCCAGCTGAAGATCAAAGCATTTATAACAGCACCTACATAGACCCGTTCAGTTAGATAATATGTCCAAGCAGTAATGAATGTAGTAATGATAAAGAACGGAGTGAACAACCAAAAGAAGAGTAAGTAAAATCCTATCATTCCTGAAATAAACGGTGAACCAAGAAAAACGCTCATTATTAGTTGGATAACTAGGATAAGAGCATAAGGTAGGATCTTAATTATTATAGCTTTAGATGTCCATGACAATTGGGTTTTTACCCAAGTATCTTTAGGACTGGTTCGTAATAATCCCATAAGCCACATTCCCTCAATTATAAAGAAAGGAATAGTAAAAATAAGATAAAGAGGAGCCACTAGCAAACGTGGAGGAACCAAAGGAAGATCATTGAAGAGCGGAAGAAAGGCACTAAAATCGAGAGCAACGATAAGATCCAAGGGTAACATCCACAAGTATGCCCAAAGAAT
>JAEOTY010000374.1 GCA_016839625.1 Candidatus Hodarchaeota archaeon | reverse complement strand
TCTATTGCAGCTTTGAATTAAGATCATTTGCCATTTCAAGGCATATCTGTTCGATTGTAGAATAGGATTCAGAATTGAGTTTAAATATTGATTCTCTTCCTATTAATATTAATTTTATTTCTGTAGTAATTGTTTGAGTGATCATTATGAAATCTTCTATTCTTAGGATATTTACTTTTGCAGTTGGGGAAATTTCAAATGCGCCATACTGGTCCAACATGCGAATTATTTGGGGGCCGACTTTTTCTTGCCATGCTTGACTTCGTCCGACTGCTAATATCATTTCATGTCTTTGAGATAATAAATAAGCCCCTGCAAAGCCAAGTGATTCCATTTTCTCATCCAAAAAAGTTCTGATTAGACGTTGTTTTTCTTCGTCAAGACTTGGTTGTTCCCCTAAAGATTGTTCGTGGAGTTCTTTTGCAAAATCGGATGATCTGTTAATAATTTGTGTGAAAATCATGTTTGTTAGCCTTGTTTCATCTACTCCTTTTAGTGAAACAATGTAAGAGGGAATTTCTTTTAAAAAAACCTGTTGCAATCGTGCTGTAAGATCGTTCTTTATTTTATTCCGTTCAGCTTCATTAGGAATTAAGTGGCCTCGATTTAGCAGAAGAATAACTTGATAATGTTTATTTACAGCACTTATAGTTGAAGTAATTTCTTTAAAGTCATCTGCAATATCATCAAATCGTTGATATGAAATATCATGGATGTATATCAGAGTATTTAATTTCATCAAGATTTTTTCACGAATTGCAGGGAGTAAATTCTCAATGTACACCTCTTCTTTCTTCTTAGAAGAAGTATTTAACCAATCATAATAGATTACATTTTGAATTATATTAAGATCAGGTTCAGACATACCTAGCTTCGTCAACTGGTTAAATAAAAGATCTTTTCCTGAATGGGATAATCCTGCTAACGCGATAAGGTTTTGATGCAATGATACTCCTCTAAATTGGTGTTTTAAGCATGCTTTCTAGCTGATTTGATAGTAATCGAACAGTTTCTTCAATTTCTTGAAGATTTCTAGTTTCCAGCATTGATTTTGAATCACTGGAGATTAAAACCAACAAATAATAAGGTGGAACTTTAGTTTTATAGATCATCACCGAACCCAATCGTTTTAATTCAGATTTTGAACTAGTGACCAACTTCAGATCTTTTGTTTTGTCTAGGAGGGTAATAATTTGCTGGATTTCAGTATCTTCTAAGTCTGAAGCGTTAATTCTAAAATTGGGATCCTCTAACGACATTAGGAGGACTTCATCTAAGCGATTCATAAATTTAAGTGTATGGAGAATTTGCTGAATTGGCCTTAGACGAAGTCGTTGTTTAATTGAGTCTAAATCCTCTTCTTTTTCAACTACTTCCGCTTCAGGAATGATTTCACTCGCTTCCGCTGTTATTCGTTTAAAAGCTTCATGAATCGAGTTGTCATATATGGAGGTTTGTAAAAAAGTGATATTTTTTGTGGTAGCCGCGTCCTGAAACATTTCCATCAAGAATTCCATTCTTTCTGTCCTCTGTGTGAGGTCAGGCATAAGATCAGTTTTGTGTAACAAGACATAAATGGCAGGTTGTACATCTGACATCTCTTCCAGTCGACTTACACCTTCAACAAACGCTTTCAATGATGCAGGAAACTTCTCGGAAGTGGAAATGTCGCAGATAAAAACCAACACAGCAACATTACTGAATATAAACGAACTCATACTACTTAAGAAACGTTTCAAAAAAACTTCCTGTCCCCCCAAATCCATAACCGTGATTGGCTCATCCGCAACTTGTTCAATCTGCCTTTCATAATTCAAGGTTGCTGCATAATTTTGCGTCTCTTCTGGTGTTTTTCCTTCAAACACCACATCACGGATAGAAGTTTTTCCTGCTTGCGACAGACCTAAAAGAATAATTTTTCGTGAACTCTGAGTTTTCAACTGCTTCAGGTAATGACTCACCGCGAAAACCTCAAGAAACCAAATAAATAGAAATGTCTAACCAGCTGCAACTGATAAGATTTTAAAATCTTCAAATAAACCTTTTTATATTAGTTGGGATTAATGGAAGGCAAAGACCATTTAATAAAAAAACTTTTAGCTCTAAATAATTTCATCCTCTTCTTTATTCTGTATTGATGTTGGAGCGTTCAATTCTTGCAGAAAAACAACTGCACAGACCTTTTGTGTGAAACAACTTGTAGATTCTTTCGATGTAGTGAAAAATATCTACTTTTTAGACGAAAGAGAGACCAGAGAGTAGCTCTATGTAAAATGGTTGAAGGTGACGAGTGTATAGGTTACAAATGTAAATATGTTATTTGTTCATTCCGTCCCTCAGCTCTAAACATCACAACAGGAATCTGCTCTCAGAAAGTGAAAAAACAGAGATCACATCAAAACCAACAGAGCCGTAAAACACCTGTTCGTGATGACCCATTAAGATATAGAGAAATGCTAGATAAAAAGATGAGAAAGAATTTTAAAATTAAGGATTTCTACTAGGATTTACAGAATCCCGAAAAGAAGGTTTTCTAATCAAACCAGTTTATGGGTGAAATGATAAAATCCACTGGTCTCATATAGATAATTAATGATAATGACAATTGCAATCAAACTGAGAGTAAAACAGAAGGTTACCACAGCAAGAACTCCACCAACACCAATAAAAAATCCACCAACGTTTGCTCCTATGATACTTCCCATTGCCATAAGTGATTGAGTCAGTCCCATCTCACGTCCTCGATGCTCTGATTTTGTTACATCGCTAATTAAACCCAAAGCAGCTGAGGTAAAACTAGAAGCACAAATAACAAGTATGAGAAGCACTATTACAATAATAAAATGGGGGATTGGTATTGGAACCTCTGGGACTAGGCTCAGAGTTTTGGTCTTTGTAATTGAGAAAGGATCTCGTATTAGATCAGAAAGTATTTCAGAGCCTTCTTCTAAACTTTTAAGGATAGCAGCCAGCAACATCAATAGCATACTAGTACCAACAACCCCAATAATCAAGAATGGTTTTCTACCTATATCATCAGAAAGTTTACCCATCACAGGTTGCATTATTCCCATAATACAAAGCCCAATAAATCCGACCAAAGCAATTATAAAACCTAGTTCTTCAATAAGCTCTATAATGATAATAGGAATTACAAAGACACCTGCTCCTGCTAGAGTTGTATAACATAGCCAAGCAATAGCAAATTTTCGAAATTGTTTATCTTGAAGACTTTCTATCATTGTTTTAAAAGGATTAGTTTCAATGTCTAAATCTTCTACAGTTTGAGTGAAGTCTGTCACTAGCAATTTAGATTTATCATCCGAAATTATGTCTTTACGAGGTTCAAAGAATCTAAACACATAAATTGATGTAGCTATGAACATTATGATCGAAAAGGAGAAGTAAGCTGTCACTTCGAACAGCATCCATGTCACGGTACCAATTGCAAAGCCAAAGGCTCCCCCAGCAGATTTTGCCAGATAGAATTTTCCCATTGTCTCACCATGATTCTCCTCAGGGGATAAATCAGCAAAAACTGCAAGAACTGGTCCTGAGATCATCGCAGCGGCTAATCCTTTCAAACCATTTGCTAAAGCTAGGATTAAAAAGCTAAATGGAACATCTACATAGAAAGGAAAGAGAAGTGGAAAAGGGATGAAAGATATTCCTGCTATTACTGTTCCAAGGATTAAGAACGGGCGTCGTCCAATGCGATCACTAAAGGATCCAAAAAATGATGCAGTGGATAATGATACTACAAAGTATGTAGATGTGATAAAAGCTAATTCAATTCCAAGGGTTAAACCAGCTTCTCGAGGTATCAATAATAGGTAGTTAGGTAGACCAAACGATGATGAAGAAAAGGCAATCTCAGTTACAGCTACAGCAATTAAAAGAAGCGCAATTTGTTGCTGTAATAGAAATGCAATCGGTTGGCCAAAAAATTGTAACGTTTCCCTTGTGTATCTCGAAATTGAACGGCGTAACACAGGTTTATATTCCTTGAGGATTATGCTTTGCTTATTTTTAGTTTTCAAGTGAAAAATTCGGTTCTTTTAACCCAATATTCCTCTCTCCTTCTTAGTTTTTTAAGGTTCCATGTTACTTTAAATTGCAATTAAATTTTATTTATTTAAGGAAAATTTAAAATTCCTAGTGTCTTAAGGGAAACAAACGACTTTTTAAATCAAATTATTCTTAATAGAATGCAGTGGATTTCAATTTTCAAATTGAGGAACTAATTATGAAAATTTCACTTGTCGGATTAAGTGGATGTGGTAAGACATCGATATATTCGACCACATTAGGCGGGATGGCTCCAATGGAAGTGAAAGATCTTGGGCCAACCGTTATGTATGAAGTCAAAAGTCACAATTACCTAGGTCTTCAGATTTCCTTATGGGATTTTGGAGGACAAGAGAAATATAGACAATCTTACTTAGAGACACCCAAACTTTTGGCTAATACCACGATTCTGATCTTTGTATTAGATCTTCATCATCCTGAAGATTATAAGAAAGCAAATAACTATTTCTCAGAGGTTTTCTCTGCAATTAAAGAGGGTGGTGGTGAACCACAAACAATAATCTTCTACCACAAGTATGACGCAGAAGATTATCCAGAGGAAAAACTTGAAGAGAATTTAGCTAAAGGTAAGGAATTGCCATTCATCCAAGAAATCAATCCTAGCTCTTATATAACATCTATTTTCAGACAAGAAGAATTAAGTGAAATATTCCGAGAAATCTTGATTTCAGACTTTGAAAAATTAAAAGAAAGTGTAGAAAACGCACAGAACCATCTCATGAAGCTAAATTCTAAGATTATTGTAAGCGATGTGAATGGAAACGTGATAACACATAGTATCAAGGGTTTTTCGACTGGAATCCAACTTCGTGAGGATCTCCGAGATTATATTCTCTCCTGTAATGTCCTTCGCGAGAATTTCCTCACAGCTGAATCAGCTTCTTTTTCTGCTTTATCGGAGAAGAAAAAATTACAGCTTCACATTTTCAGCTATGTTCTAAGTGTGCTAATTATGGTTGATGAAGGTGTAGCAGCTGATCCTCCTGACGCTATTGAGGCATTACTTAATGAGATGAAGATCTTTGCAGAACTCATTGTAGAAGCTAGTGAAGAAGAGTAATTCTTTCTTCTAGTTCTTCTTTAAATCTCATTTTCCTTTCATTTTCCTAACAGGTCTGCCTCTGTTACTATTTTTATCAGGGTCTTGCTTTCTGTATCTTTAAGACTCGATTTAACTTCGAACTCTGGCTTAATTAATCCATGAGGTAAAAATTTGCATTAATAGCCAGAATAAGAGACATTTTATTGACTATAGACAAATTAAGGTTAACTTAAAATCAATTGCAGAATAAATTTTTTAATTTAAGTCGAGAAAGTAAGTGTATATTGTTTTAATTATCTTTTAAGTATCAAGGATTTCAAGTTTTGCTAAACTCATGAGATTTTCCATAGGATTCTTAAAGCCCCAAAAAGCTGTCTTCTATTGGAGGCATTTCTAATTGGTTGTTGAAGAAGCAATGAATACAACTCTTCAAAAGATATTTACATCAAAAAAGAAAAGGCGAGGTAGTTTAATCCCAATTTTACAAGATGTCCAGAGGGAATTTGGCTATCTAACCAAAGAAAATATGATGCGAATTGGAGATCATATCGGAATGTCATTCAACGAAGTTTATGGAGTTGCTTCATTCTATAAACAGTTTAAATTCATTAAATCTGGGAAACATATAATTACAGTCTGTTTAGGGACAGCATGTTTTGTTAAAGGCAGCCAAATACTTGCAGAAGCTGTAAAGACTAAGTTAGGTATTAACCCAGACGAAACAACAGAGGACGGATTGTTTAGTTTTGAACGTGTTGCCTGTCTAGGGTGTTGTGCCTTGTCTCCAGTTGTTCAAATTGATGGGGAAGTGTATGGAGAGATGAAACCAGCGAAATTACTACGGATTATCAATAGAATAATCAAGGAAGAGAAAAACAAGTAGGTAACTGGATTATGACAGTAAGTAATTCTTCTCTTAAGACAGTTCTAATTTGCCAAGGAACAGGATGTCTCTCGTCTAAATCAAATGAAATTAAAGAGGAATTTGAAGAGCAGATAATCGCAGAGGGTTTGGAAAACGAGGCGAAGGTTGACTTTACTGGCTGCCATGGATTCTGTGCTCAAGGACCTATTGTGATAATTGAACCAGAGGGCATTATGTACTGTAAATTGAAAGTAGCCCACGTCAAGGAAGTAGTTACGTCTCATTTGAAGCATAACAAACCTGTTGAAGAGCATTTTTACACTGATCCTCGATCTGGAAAGTTAATACCAAAATACAAAAACATTCCTTTTTACAATAAACAGACACGAATGATTTTAGGTAATTGTGGACTTATTAATCCAGAAAATATTAACAATTATTTACAAGTAGGTGGTTATTCAGGTCTTAAGAGAGCACTAGAAAACCCCCCCGAAGAAATTATTCAGATCATTAAGAATTCTGGTTTACGTGGAAGAGGAGGCGCAGGATTCGCAACTGGTACAAAATGGGAATTTTGTCGCAATGCTTCAGGGAGCGAGAAATACATTATATGTAATGCAGATGAGGGAGACCCTGGAGCATTTATGGATCGTTCAATACTTGAAGCAGATCCACATAGTGTTTTAGAAGGAATGATTATTGGTGCATACGCTATTGGTGCTTCTAAAGGCATTATTTATGTTCGTGCTGAATATCCATTGGCTGTTAAACGTTTTAGATATGCCCTTGATACTGCAAGAGAAAATGGATTTCTTGGGGAAAATATTCTCAATAAAGATTTTTCATTCGATGTTTCGGTTCACGAAGGTGCAGGTGCTTTCGTTTGCGGTGAAGAAACTGCAATGATGGCCTCAATAGAAGGAGACAGAGGAAATCCACGACCTAGACCACCATTTCCAGCGACATCTGGCCTTTGGGGTAAACCAACAAATATCAATAATGTTAAGACATGGGCCTCTACCGCTTGGATTTTCAAGAATAGCTGGGAGGAATTCCACGCCGTTGGTGTTGAACACGCGTCTGGTACGGCAATTTTTTCATTGACAGGGAAGGTTAAGAATCTGGGTTTAATCGAAGTACCCATGGGGACCACTATTAGAAAAATCGTCTATGAAATAGGTGGCGGTATTTTGGATGATAAAGAATTCAAAGCTGTTCAGACTGGAGGGCCATCAGGTGGATGTTTACCAAAAAGCCATTTGGATTCACCAGTAGATTATGAGAGTATGGCAGCGTCTGGGAGTATTATGGGTTCAGGTGGGATGATTGTTCTTGACGAAACCGATTGTATGGTAAAGCTAGCTCATTATTTTTTAACATTTACACAAGCAGAGTCGTGTGGGAAATGTGTTCCATGTCGGATTGGGACGAGAGCGATGTTGGTCATTCTAGATCGGATCATAAAAGGAAAAGGTGAAGACCGAGACCTTATGCTTTTAGAGGAATTAGCAAGCACAGTAAAGATGGGGTCGTTATGTGGGCTTGGTCAAACAGCACCAAATCCTGTATTAACCACATTGAAATATTTCCGTCATGAGTATCACACCCATATTTTTGAAAAACGATGTCCTGCTAAAGATTGTCAAGATCTGATTGAATACGCAATTGATGAAGCACTATGTAATGGATGTACATTATGTGCCCGTAACTGCCCAATGAAGGCTATCACAGGAACCAAAGGAGCTATTCATTCGATTAATACAAGTTTATGCGTCAGGTGCGGTGTTTGCTTCAAAAGTTGTCCAAAAAACGCAATTTACAAGAATGATCGGTATCCTCAGTAGGTGAAAAGATGACTAACTGGATGACTATCAATGGAAAACGTGTCATGTTCAACCAAGGGGAAACAGTACTCGAAGTAGCAACAAAAGCAGGGATTTATATCCCTACTCTTTGTGCGAGACCTGATCTTCCCTCGATAGGTGCATGCCGACTCTGTATAGTAGAAGTTGAAGGTGGAAGGGGATTTCCCAATTCTTGTACTTTACCAGCAAGAGAAGGCATGGTTGTCAGAACAGAAACACCTGATATCAGAGCTGTGCGCCGTAACATTTTTCAATTAATTCTTTCAGAGCATCCTAGCTTCTGTCTTGTATGTAATAATCAGGACGAATGTGAGGAACTTCGTCATGGAGAGTACAAAGCGGGCCGAGTGATTGGTTGTTACACGTGTAGTAACAAGGATCGATGTGAGATTAGAGAATTAGCGGAATACTTACGAGTAAAAGAAATTCGATTTCCATTGTTGTATAAGAATTTAGCTTTAGAACGAGAAGATCCATTTCTGGTTCGGGATTATAATCTTTGTATCCTCTGTGCTCGATGCATCAGAGCGTGTCAGAACGTATTAGGGCACAGTGCTATTACTCTCACAAAACGAGGTCATGATACAAAAGTAGGAACACTTCTAGAGATATCTCATATCGAAAGTGGATGTGTTTTTTGTGGACATTGTATAGATGTTTGTCCAACAGGCGCATTAACTGCCCGAGGTTCTAAATGGTTTGGAACTCCAGATCAGTCAATAGAAACAACATGTGTTCTATGTTCGCATAGTTGTCAGATGGTTGCTGATATAAAATGGGATAAGGTAGTTAATGTTCATCCTCCTTATGAAATGTCAGCTCGTCGTGAATATTGCGTTAAAGGGCGTTTTTGCATTCCTATGCTCATGAATGGTCGTGATCGTCTTAAATATCCAATGATTAAACGAACAATCATTAAGGAGGAACTTTTTCCTGCTACCTGGGAAGAAGTAATTGATCATGCTGCAGAAAATTTAAAGAAGTATAAGCCTAAAGAAATAGGTGTATTTATTTCCCCTTTTTTAACGGATGAAGCTGTTTTTGTACTTACCAAGTTTGCTAAACAAATAAGCAAGAATAATATCGTTTATGATGACAAAGAGCTTCTAGCTCTAGCAGATCGGGGGATAAAAGCATTATATGCTACACAAAGATCCCCAGAGCTTGCTAAGATGAAGAATTTGGAATTTTTGATTCTTCAAGATATTTATTATTCACCTGTTTGTGAGATCGCAGGAGTTATTTTTCCAACAGCAGCCTTTACTGAAGAGGATGGTACAAAAACAGGGGATGAATTTATGAGAAATCCGGTTCGAAAGGTAGTTGAACCACCAGGAATGGCTCTTCCCTGTTGGGATATTATAAATCGATTAGCACAGGCTATGGACTTAGAAGGATTTTCATATACCTCACTAGACGATGTTCAAGATGATATTATGAGACAAGATCCTATTGAAATTCCATTGGTTCCAAAATCTTCCCTTGAATACATGGGAATTCCTATTGCTGAGAAGGTTAAAGATTTTGAAACCTTTCTCAATGCTAAACAAATGCTGCATAAATTAAAGGGTAAAGGTGAATTCATTGTCGAATTATAACATCACTATGAAATTTGAGTGTGTACCAAACATCCATAAGCTCATTATTTCGGTGCCAGAAGTCGCTGAAAAGGCCCAACCAGGGCAATTCGTTCTTGTAATGGTAGATAAAAAATCTGAGAGAATTCCATTAACACTTGCAGATTGGGATGTGGAAGCAGGAACTATAACATTATTCATTCAAGAAGTTGGTTTATCTACAACAAAGGTTGCATTTATGGAAGCAGGAGATTCTTTTTTCAGCATTGTGGGTCCTTTGGGAAAACCTGCTTACGTTGATACTTTCGGAACCGTGGTACTGGGAGGGGGATGTTTTGGAATTGGAGCAATTTATTCGATAGCTAAAAAGCTCAAAAAATTAAACAATTACGTGATTACTATAATTGAGGCAAGAAATGACTGTCTTTTATATCTTGAGAATGAATTTCAGTCTATAAGTGATGAAGTTATTGTAACAACGAGCGATGGATCGAAAGGATCGAAAGGACATATCTATGATGTTCTTGATACGATGATAGCTGAAGGTCGGAAAATCGATCACATAAAAATCGTTGGCTGTAACATAATGATGAGCAAGGTTTCAGCCCTCACTAAAGAAAAAGGATCCATTCCTACCTATGCAACCGTTTCATCAATTATGGTGGATGGTACTGGGATGTGTGGAGCTTGTCGTTTGACATATGATGGAAAAACTAAATTTGCATGCGTAGATGGTCCAGAGTTCGATGCACACAAAATTAACTGGGAAGAATTAATCCAAATCCGAAATACGACATATATTCAGGAGGAAACTCTCTCTCTCCAGACATTTTCTCCACAATGTCTCTCTCTGAAGAAATTTATGGAAAAAGCCGATGAAGAGGAATTAGCTTGAAGGCAAAAGAAAGAATGAAGATTTCACGGGTGTCAATGTCTAACCAACCTCCAGAGGTACGAGTAAAAAACTTTCGTGAGGTTCCTTATGGTTACACAGAAGAAATGGCGGTACAAGAAGCCAACCGCTGTCTGGGGTGCAAAACACCGAAATGTGTCGAAGGTTGCCCTGTTCGTGTACCAATTCCAGAGTTTATCGCATTAATACAAGAAAAAAAATTCGTGGAAGCAGTCTGGAAGATTAAAGAAACAAATGTCCTTCCAGCTATATGTGGACGTGTGTGTCCTCAAGAGGCACAATGTGAGGGTAAGTGTATTCGTGCGAAGAAAGGTGAATCAGTTGCTATTGGTAACCTTGAACGATTTGTTGCAGATTTTGAACGATTAAAAGGAATCATCCCTAAAACAAAACTTGCGAAAAAGAATGGGAAGAAAGTGGCCGTTATAGGGAGTGGTCCGTCAGGGTTGACAGTTGCAGGAGATTTAATAAAACTAGGCTATGAAATTACTATCTTTGAAGCATTTCATCTTGGGGGTGGTGTTCTTGCCTATGGGATTCCAGAATTTCGCTTACCCAAAGCTGTTGTGGAATATGAAATTCAAAGTCTTAGTAAATTAGGTGTAGATGTTTCTTACGATCATGTTATAGGCCGTATTAGGACTATTGAAGAGCTATTTGCCAAAAACAATTTTGATGCCGTTTACATTGGTGTTGGGGCAGGATTACCAGTTTTTATGAACATTCCCGGGGAGAATCTCATCGGAATCTATTCTGCTAATGAATATCTTACACGATCAAATTTGATGAAATCATATCTTTTCCCTGATTATAATACTCCGTTGGTAAGTGGCAACAATGTTGTTGTTGTTGGTGGTGGTAATACTGCGATGGATTCTGCTCGTACTGCTATGCGACTAGGAGCAGCTAATGTGTATCTCGTGTATCGGCGTTCAAGAGAACAGATGCCTGCGCGATTGATGGAAGTACACCACGCTGAGGAAGAGGGGATTCAATTTAAACTTTTGTCTAGTCCTGTTGAATTCATTAGTGATAAAAATGGCAGAGTCAAAACAGCCAGATGCCAGCGGTATCGTTTAGGTGAACCTGATAAATCTGGACGGGCTCGCCCTATCCCAATAGAAAACGATTATTTTGAATTAGATACCGACCTGGTTATTATAGCTGTTGGCACGGGAGCAAATCCTTTGATCACGGCCACAACACCAGATTTAGAAATTAATAAGTGGGGTTACCTTGTGACGGACGAAATGGGTCGTACTAGTAAACCCTATGTATATGCAGGTGGTGACATTGTCACGGGAACTGCAACTGTTATTTCAGCAATGGGAGCTGGTCGTAATGCAGCTCAAGCGATACATCAGGATCTCTTTCCTGAAGTCAAGGAAGAACCTGAAAAAATTCCATTAGCTCGAGAAATTATACAAGTGAAAGATGCTGCAATCTATCCTGAATCAACGACCATAAAGATTATATTAACCAATACTTCTGGAAAGGATCTTAAAAATCTAAAAATTGTCGTTTCTCATCTCTTTGATTTCTTCGAAGAAACTTTATTGGATACATCCGTCCAACATTGGTCTTCTAATGAAGAGCTGGAATTTGATTGTCCCCGAATTCATAAAAATGAAAAAGAGTATCTTTTATCCATAAGGGATTTAGACCGAAAACTGTTATCAAAACGACTTCTTTGTGAAGAACTAATGAAGTAACACAAGTTGTTTAATACATTTACTAACTATAATAGGGGTAATTTTTCACGTTCATCAATTATAAATTGACTTATTGGTTATGATTGATGCTCCAGAACGTTGAAAGCTGCAATCAAATCGTGTGTAGTAATAATTCCTACTAACTTACGATTATCAGGCTTTTCTATTAAAACTCTCTTTATCTTATGTTTAAACATTAACATTAATGCGTCTCTTACGGTTTCTCCTGAATTCATCGTAATAAGGTTTTTTGTTGCTATGTCTTTTGCTTTAACTTTACACGGATCATGACAGTCTAAAACAACTCTTTCAAGGATATCTCGTTTTGTGATTATTCCAATAGGTTTATAATCCTCATGAACCAAGACTGAACCGATTTGTGTTTCAACCATTAGTTGAGCAACTTTTTCAATGCTATCTTCGATACTTACGGAGACAATCTCTCTTGTCATTAAATCTTTTACTTTGGTTCTATACACACCATAACTTCCTAACCTAAAATTCTTTTGACATAGAAATTTTCATGTTCATCATCAATTTTCAGGAAATAAATGATTCCACTTTCCTTGGATGGTTCAAACTCAAGGGAAATATTTTCCTTCGGTGCCCATTTTCTAATCTTTGAGACAAGGACATCTTTTCCAAAAAAACCCTGTGATTCATAAATCTTTACTTGAGCGTTATTTATAGTCTCTGAACTGATATTCTGAATCGTGACACATAAGATTGTATCGTCTTCTGTTGGTTCAATTAGAACGATTTTGACCCCCCTAGGTTTAGGACTTAACACAGGTTCTTTTGCTACCTTTGAATTCTTCTTCATTCCCCCTTTTGGTATTGAAAATCGTAGTTCTTTTGGTTGGGCAAATTCTTTTGATTCTTGGCTTTGAGTACTACTGATTTCTTTACTTTCTTGATTACTAATGGGAACAAGCAATTTTGAGATAGGAATTTTTGGTATTAACGAATTGCACATTGTTGATAACTGTTGTTCAATTTCCCTTGATTTTTTCGAGAGAAACTCTCCAATTTCTGAATTTTCGTCCTTTTTAAGATTATTTTCCACAAGGAAACACAAGTTCTCACCAATATTTCCCTGTACACGCGTTTTAAGTTCATGAAGTATTTCTTGAGCAATAAAGGAGACTACTGAAGGAGCTCTTACAATTAATACAAATCTCTCGGCTTGCCACTTGGTCGAATCCATCCCAGAGCGTCTTTTTGTTCTACGTGTCTTACAAAGAACGAGTGTGGCAGAGTAGGTAACACCCCTCAATTCAAGATCCATCGTAGTAAATTTATCTGTT
>JAEOTY010000373.1 GCA_016839625.1 Candidatus Hodarchaeota archaeon | reverse complement strand
TGTCCAGCAAACAATTGAGGATTATGGATTCAAACCAATAGCAAATTTAACAGGACACCAGATGGAAAAAGGATTACTTCATGCAGGTTTGTCTATTCCCAGTGTTAAGTCTGTTCCTCTCACTCAAAGATCGAAACTAAAGAAAGGAATGATTCTGGCTATTGAACCATTTTCAACCAATGGAAAAGGGCCTAATAGTGGTTATGTTGAAGATGGGTCTGAACCAGCATTGATCTACTCATCACAAGGAAATCCAAAAACTGAAATTGGAAAATTTCTCGTTAAGCGGTATAAAAAATTACCTTTTTCACTTCGTTCTGCCTCTCGTTTATTGAAAAAGCATTATTCTCCGGTTACAAACCTAGCGCATATTCTTAATGAGGATCGATTTCATGGTTATCGGCCTCTAGTTGAAAAAACTGGAGGAGTTGTCGCACAAGCAGAACACACAGTACTTGTGACAGCTAAAGGAGCAAGGATTATCACGTAAAACTCTTTTAAAAAGACCTTATGTTGAATAAAATATCACCAATAAAAATCCCGCCAAATGGGATATAGGAGGAAGTCATTAACATTATTCATCAAAAGAATTGTTGTCATTATTATCAAATATAGAAACCACAACCATTGGCTTGAATGAAGGCGTCTATGCCTGATGAAATCGTGAGGAACATTAATGATATCCATGTAAAGCCAAGTAATAAACCAAAGGGGAATTGCCCAATAAACTTGAATAAATTGCATAGAAGAAGGGTGAAGTAACAAATCGCCTGACCCCTCAACCATATAAGAAGGAATGGGAGGATATATGAATTCAGTAGCATTCTGGACAATTTCAGAAATTAACGAAAAATGGATGAGATTGAAGAATAGAACTAAGAAAAACGGTATAACGCCAAGTGTTATGAGAACAGAAGATATTACAAGTCTTCTTCCATCAGACTTATTCTTTTGCATCTGGTAAAAAACATCAACAAAAAAACCCAGATAATCTCCCATAGAAATAGAGGCCATAATGCTGGATTAAATAAGCTCTTAATATAATAGTAGCTAACCAAAAAAGGAATATATATTGTCAAAATGATTTCTAAAATCCCGTATATCAGGAACATTGAAAGAAAATTAGCCAACTCTGCATGACGAAAGAATGAAATGAATAAATTACTGTATACCCTAAAAAGAAAAACTAAATTACATATCAAGCTGAATACAACCATCCCAACTACAAACCAAACTATAGAACCAGTTGATCTTGAAATTTTTTCTTCTATGGACGGTAAACTGCGGTCTAATCCAGATTGATCATTGAATGTTTCATTATTCTCTCTAGTGAAATTCATAGATTACTCACAATCTAGTCTTTGAGTATTTGATTTGAGTATAATCTAAACCTCCAGCTTCCCCTTCATAAGCTTTTTTGCTACTTGGGCTTCAATATTTAATAACGCGAGACTACTGAAATAACGAATACTGGGATCCTTTTCCAATTCATGCTGGATCAGATGTATCAACTCTGGAACAGCTGACAGACCCCCACGAAAACCAAGTGCTTCAGCAGCGAGTTCTCGTACGCTATAAATGCGTTCTGTTTTAATTGCTTGAAGTAAAGCAGGAGTAATTATTGGATCAAACTCAATATTGTAAAAATGACTTAAAGCATGAGCTGCTGCTGCTCTCACTGTGTTTGTTTCATCCTCTTGGAGTACAAGAATTAATTTCTTGATTATTGAGTGTGAAAGATCATAATCGAACGACAGATCTGTAGAATCGATAATAGCAATGATGAATTCGACAGCTCTTTGTCGCCATTCTACATCCAAATCGGATTCTAAATAACTCAACGCAAGAGGCAGATCAGAAAAATCAGCCCATTCAGTTAAGATTTCTAAAAAGAGAGGCACAAGATTTTGATGGTTCTTATCCTGCAGCATCACGGAAATATTAGATTTATGATCTGTTGGTCTTAGATTGGAGATAGCCCATGCTGCTTGTCGTTGGACAAATGCATCTTCATCATATAGGAGTCTATCAATTAGAAATGGATATGTAGATGATTCCTGCAAATGCCCAAGAAATGAGCATATTGCGGCTCTAAGTGAAAATGATTCAGATGTAGCAAGGGTTTCCAAGATAAAAGGAAGATGATTCTCAAGAAAATCGTTTTCCACTCTTAAAACTGATACAAAATTCTCTAATACTTCTATTACTAATTCTCGCAAAGCCTGATCTTCATTAAATATTATAAGAAGACATTTAGCAACTTTTGGGTTTGAAGTCATTCGGCCAAGGAGGGCAACCATTCCCCTCCGAATTCTTAGTTCCTGTCCAATTGATCGTGCTGCTCCACAGATTCTCTGAATAAGCTCGTGATTGGGTTGAAGCTGTTCAATAGACCATGCACTTGTAGCTCTTACATATGAGTCATGATCCTCTAAACCCTTTAGAAGTGAAACTAATGCTTGCTGAGATCTGAGTAAACCAAGGGCCTCTGCAGAGGCTTCACGAACGATAAAACTGGGATCAGTTTCAAGAGTTTCAGCAAGTACTGGAAGAGCCTCAAATGATGCCGTCTTTCCTAAAGTAATTGCTGCTGCTCTTCGAACATCGGAAACACCATCGTACCGTAATCTTTCAATAAGCAGAGGGGATAACTCTACCAAGCCTTGTTTTCCAATTATTTCGATGGCTTTTCTTCGCAAAACAGGATGTCGATCTGTTTCAATTATTAGCTCTAAAACATCAATAACTTCTTTGTTACCAATTTTTCCCAGAGCATCCAAACCAATTTCTCGAAGTTCTGGTGATTCAAATGAAGTACCAACGATGCTAACAATGTGTGTTAACAATTTATCAGGAAGTGTGTGACTCTTCCAAGCGAAATGGGAAATACCTCGAAGAATAGATGCTCTAATCTTATCATTAAACCTATATTTATGTAAAAGATTCATGAATAATTGTTCAGAAATGGGTACATTACAATATCCAAGCAATTCAAGAGCTTTGTTCAACTGATGTCTTTTCTCAATCAAAATCCCGAGTCGCTTAACTGTCTTATTAAGGTTAATTTCATCAGAAACATTCTGAAGAGTTGAAGCAAGGCTTAGAAAAAGTTTCTCAATGGTTACAGAGTCCTTTTCAACTTCAAACCAATCCAACATAGAATCAAACACTTCAATATGTCCCTCTAGACTGGTTGCGACTATTTCACGAACCTCAGGATGTGGGGACTTAGAAAGCTCAATTAATTTTTGAGTTAAGGGGAATGAATTTCGCTGGGCAAGTTGGGTAGCAATCAATGATTTCACTTGTAGATCAGGATCTTCTTTTAGAGTACGGATAAGTACCTCATGAATAGGAGCAATGTTAGGTAAGTCATTCATTGGTAGTCACCCCATTTGAAATAAAATTATCTAAAAACCAATCATTTATTCCTATTCTGATCTAGAAACGCATAGAGAATCTTATTAAATTCCTCTGGACGTTCATGAGTTATTCCATGATCACTCTCAAATTCAATAACTTCTGCTTGTGGAAGATGCTTTTTCAAAATTTCATATAGGATTGAAGGATTAACTGTATCCTTAATACTATGAAGCATTAAGAGCGGAATATCAATTTTTTCAAGCTGTTCAAGATATAAAGTTGATTTCCTATATTGTCTTTTTGCAGAAACATATGTGACTGCTTTTTGAATCCTCTTGACGATTTTCCATAAAAGCGAAATACTTGAACTTTTATTCTCACCGCTTCGTTTTTCTTTTGCCAAGAAATTCCACGATCGGGTTACATCATGGAGAAAAGGGCGAGGACTTACAAGGACAATACCCTGAACACTCCCAGGATATTTCAAAGTATACAGCAATGCTAAGGTACCACCTATGCTGTAACCCACTAAAATTGGCTTACGTTGGAGTTGGAGTTGCTCAGTTAATAGAAAATGAAGATCAAGAATGTGATCAGAAGTGCGATGTTTCTCAACCCTTTTTCCAATACTAGATTTGGCATAACCCCGTAAATCTGGTGCAATGAGCTGGAATCCTAATAAAAACTGAGAGTTATTAAGCTGACGACCCCAATGGCTTTGAGAGCTCCCTAAATATCCATGGATAAGTACAACTGGTTGACCATCCCCTTTATTCTGATAATATAACTGATAACCATCACGAGTATAATAGGGCATGATGATTTTTCTCCAAAGCGCATAACGGGGTTCTTAACGAGACAAAGGTATTTTGGGGCGTGAAATGCGTATATAAAGTAAAATAACAATCAAGTGTTCTTTTTAGGTTTTCAATATAAATTCTCATTTGATATTAATTTTTAAAGCTCAAATGTTCATTTCTACTAAATCTAGTGATAATAAATAATCAAACTCGATCTTATCTCTGAAAATCAGTCAAACCTTAAGGATCATTAAAAATTGGACTTATAATGAGAATTCAAAAAATAGATCTGCAAAATTTCCTTAGTATTCCCCGTTTAAAGTTGGAAGATCTTCAGAGTCTGAATTCTTTCATAGGACCTCATAATTCAGGGAAAACCAACATTTTAGACGGAATATCTATCTTTTGGGATCCTCATATTCGCGCTAAAGTTCAGCAAAGCCAATTAAAAGTAAGTTTAGGACAACAAGTACAAGCTGCTCCTCCAATTCTCTCCTACATTGGTGAAACTAACACTATTAAAGGAATGTTTGAATTAAAACTTGATAAAAATATCGATTCTTGGCGTGAGAATGACTATTTGCGAGAAATTTTTGCGAATACTGCTTTTCTTCATAAGCAGGAACAATCATATGATTTTTTCAATAATTTTATCGAGAACTTAGAAACAATGGCGAATCTTTCAACAATTTCAGCTCTCAAGTTTGATATGACTCTCTCACAAGATCAATTAATGTTTCTTGATCAAAAATGTCATTTACGACTTATAAATGATGAATTGATCCCTTTTCAATCAAAAAATCTCCAAATTATTCAACAAGCGATTGGTTCAGCCTTTATTCGTCGTTTTCATGAGGAATCTGACTATGATTTCATTAACGAAAATCTCACACGTATAATAAAAAATAAGGATTATAAGGCAATTACAGCCATTGAGAACTTTTTAAAGGATGTTATTGGACAGGAATTCATTTTTGAGCTAGGACAACATCATAATCAAGAACAAGAAGTGGTTGTCACAATTGAAAAGGCTTATACCAGCCCACTTTGGAGAATGTCCACTGGTACCATAAGAATCATTGCGTTAGCATACCTTCTAATAGCAAGTCCTTTGAATCAAATTATTATAATTGAAAATCCAGGATTATATCTGCATCCAAAAGGAGAACGAAAGCTTGCTAGAAAGCTCGAAGATTTTTCGAAAGATCATCAACTCTTTTTCTCTACACATTCCACACGATTGTTAATTGGTCATGCTTACCTTGTAGAGCTTACAAAGGGATGGACAAGAGTTAATCCAATCAAGGGGGAAAGACAAATGAGAAAGGTAGTTAAACTACTGGGAATTAGACCCTCAGACTCATTCGGAGCGGATGTTGTTGTGTTTGTCGAAGGCCGAACTGATGCAAGAGTTTTCCAAATATTCGAGAACATTTTGCAAAGTAGTCATTCCAGTGTGTCTTCTAACAGGGTCTCATTTATTGGCGTCGGAGGTTGGACTAATATTAAATTTGTCTTGTCAGTTGAATTATTAAAGAGTAAGTTCGTTCGTAGCCGTGCTTTAGCTATTACTGACGGAGATATTGTTAACTCTGACACCTATTCTAGACTGAAAAAAAATTGGGCTTCAGTTTTTCCAACGGACTCCTTTTTTTCCTTAAGAGAAGAATGTATTGAATCTTTATTTCTCAATAATCCATCTGTCTTTTCTCGTGTTTCTGATGATGTGCAAAATTACTCTCTATCCATTGAGGAATTGCAGGAACTAATTACAAGGAGACAAAATGCAGGAGTGTCAGATAAAGTTATTACTCGAGAAATCATTGATAAGAACTTTAGTAGACGCTATACCTCATCCGTTGCCGAACTGTTAGCCGAAAAATTTGAACCACAGGAAATCCCGAGATATTTAGTAATCTTCTTCACTGAATACATACTACAATAACTCCTTTACGATGACATCCTGATGGTAGGATTCTTAATAATGATATACTTTATAAGTAAGAGTACCCTCTAAAGGTGAGACACTCATGACTAAAATTTTACTCCTTGGAACACCTAAAGCTGGGAAATCATCCATATTACGAGAGGCTTATGAAACAATAACCGATGCAGGGGACAATCCGTATAAAAATCGAATCCTTAAGCTTAAGTCTCTTCATAAGGTTCTTCATCTTGAATTCTTTGAAGAAAATTCCATCGAGATGTTCTCAAAAGACCAAATTAAAGAATTGTTTACACATGTTGAAGTCCTTATTTGGGTAGTTGATGTTGCAGATCACCGAACTATCTCGACTTCATTATTTCATTGGAAACAAGCGCTTGAATATTTGAAAGAAAACTCACCATTCGCCTTAAAATTCATATGTTTTCATAAAACTGATTTACTCACCGTTGAAGATAAAAATGCGCTCTTTAGTTCATTGAGAAATGATTTTCAATCAAACTTAGAAGACCAAGTAAACTTTTATTACACAACCCTTACAGATGATTCAATATTGGTAATGATGGCTGAAGTGATGAAAAGAATTCACGAGTCTTCATTTGAAATTCAACAAATCAGTAAAAAACTCAACGAATTTTTACGTAATAACGAGGATTTTTATGGTGTCACGATTCTCTCTTCAGAAGGCCTTCCTATCATAGAAGCGGGTGAAAAAGTGGAATATGTGGTCTTACCAGCCAATTTATGGCTTGGAACCACTGATAGGCTCAAGGAAGCTTTTAGTACAGAAACACTATCCTGCACTATTCATTTAAATGATCAAATTCTACTTTTCTTCGATATCGGATCTGATCAATTATTAACAACTATTGCCAAGAGCGATGCTCCCCTACAATTTTCTTTTATCCGCTCTGATATGCTAGCGCAGTCTCTCCGTGATATTCTCATAGTTTCCTCTTAAAAAGATTAATTGATCCTTTTTCAAAATGCCTACGGATTCTTACTCCAAACTTCAATTACTCTGCCTGTCAGAATGATTTATTAAACCTCGACTCGCGCTAAGAATCACTCAAGCTCAATTGATAGTTCTAATAAGATTAATTATAGATCTCTTTCTAACTACAAAATTTCATATTAGTATGCAATGCAATCTCCTTGAAAGAAAATATGTCTTTGTTTAATTATTCAAGAAGGTTTGATATGTGAAAGCATTCCTAATCAACAATTTCATGCCATCATTTTTGGTCAGGCTTTTTGCAAAGCCTTATGTTGCCGGTGATAGTTTAGAAAAAGGTGTTGAAACAGCCAGACGACTCTGGACGCAAAAAGGAATAACAACCAGTCTTGATTTATTAGGGGAAGAGATTAAAACTAAGGAGGAAGTTGAGGAAATAGTACAGATCTATCTTGATTCAATTAATGCGATTAAGGCCGAGGATTTCGCTACCATTAGTATTAAACCCACATCTATAGGGGTCGATTTTTCCAAAGAATATTGTGTAGAGAATTTAAGACGGATTTTAACCGCAGCGTTCGAATCAAATGTAGGTGTTACATTAGACATGGAATCCTCAGATTATACTGATGTTACGCTAGAAATGTATCACGAGCTCAAGCCTGATTTTCCTAATTTTGGCACGGTACTTCAGACACGGTTATTCCGTACAGAAAACGACATCTCAGATTTATCAGGATTAAACGCACACATCCGTCTATGTATTGGAATTTACCTTGAAGACAAGAATATTGCATTTACAAAAAGGTCTGATATGAAAGCTAAATTAGTCGAGTACACAGACCTCTTATTAAAAAATAATCATTTTGTTGCAGTGGCTACCCATGACGAGAAAACAATCCATCAATGCTTAGAAGTTATCAAAAAGCATGACGCTCCTAAAAATGTGGAATTTCAGATGCTTTTAGGTGTCCCCCGAGATAGAATTATTCAAGAGCTATTAGAACAAGGATACACAATGCGCCTGTATATACCTTTCGCCACAAAATGGAAATATGCAACCAATTACTTGAAAAGACGATTAATAGAAAATCCTCACATGGCGATTTATACTCTACGAAATTTGTTTGGTAGAATTCTTCAACCATTCAAGCGAAAACGAAAGAAAAAATAACAGAAAATTGTAATCAGGATTTAAAAGCTGTTAAATACGTTTCAAGAAGAAATTTGTTGAAAATTCGTAAATTTTGAAGGATCGAGGTAAAAATCAATGACTCCTACTCCAGCGTCAGAGAATGCACTAGCAATCTTAAGGGTCTTTCCTACTGAATTTAAGTGGTACTTAATACCCCTCTTTGCAATTGTGGTATATTTATATGCAGTAGAAATTGAAAAGAAAAATTGGAGCCGTGTTCTCGCAGGACTTGCTTTTTTTGGAATGGATCTGTTCAATGAAACATGGAACGCACTGATTTTGTACTTCACAGATTATGCAGCGTTTTGGACATGTGCAGGAGAGACAGGATTTTTAATTTTCATTGGATTAAACATAGAGATTTCTCTTATGTTTGCTATGGCTGGAATAGC
This sequence comes from Candidatus Hodarchaeota archaeon, assembly GCA_016839625.1. Classification (GTDB taxonomy): domain Archaea; phylum Asgardarchaeota; class Heimdallarchaeia; order Hodarchaeales; family Hodarchaeaceae; genus Hodarchaeum. The sequence goes on along the minus strand of JAEOTY010000373.1, from coordinate 17,424 downwards.
ATTTACTAAAATGCTCCCTGAAGATAAAAATATGAAAATTGATTTGGCTTACTTAAAGATTCCATTAAAAATTCCAAATCGTTGGTTTTTTGCTGTAGGTAATTCGATTTTTTGCGTCTTTGTAGAAGTAATCCTGAATGCAGCTGGTGCGTTAATTTGGGAATATCCATTTTGGAATGCGACCATTATCGGAGTAATTCCTATAATCATATTTGGATACCTTCACTTTATGGTTGTTTCATTCTGGGTCTACGATATGGAAAGTATCAGGAATAAAATATATATAGTTGCTGGTATCTTAATTTTTGATTTAATTACTATCACTCTGTTTTTGGGTTTAGGATGGATTTAGTACACTATTTTGTATTTACAGTAATTTACCAGGAGATTAACAGATCTGAGATGGTAAAAGTAGATTGAAATATCAAAAGAACTTGAAGATTATCTTTTATTTTCAGTCTAAAACTAGCTCCAAGTATATTAAATATACTTGTAAAGGATAAGTTTAGAAAAAATATTCTATCCTGAGAAGTTCGTGAATAAAAACTGAAATCAATGCTACTTGGTATCTGCATATTTCAAGAAAGAGCATCTTAGGTGATTAACGTGAAGAAAGGTCAAACAGACGACAAAAAGATGAGGCAATTTCTTGAAAAAATTATGGCTTATGCGAATAAAACAGGAATTGCATTTATTACTGGAAACATTTACGGGGGATTAGCAGGATTCTGGGATTATGGGCCTGTAGGTGTTGAAATTAAGAATCGTATCAAAGATGCTTGGTGGAGTGATTTTGTTCGCAATCGAGATGATATTGTCGGTTATGAAGGTGCAATCATTACTCATCCCAAAGTATGGGAAGCCTCTGGCCACCTCACGAGTTTTAATGACCCTTTAATCTTTTGTCAGGGAAAATGCAAGAAAAAGCATCGTCTAGATCATTTAGTTGAAGATCAACTGGATGTACGTACTGAAGATTTAGGAATTGACGACTTAGGTAAACTTGTTGAAGAAAAAAACATCAAATGTCCTGAATGTGGAGGTAATCTTGGTGAACCAATAACCTTCAATCTAATGTTTAACACTCAAGTTGGCCCAGTAAAAGATTCCTCTTCAATTGCTTATTTACGACCCGAAAATGCTCAACTCATCTTTTCTGGTTTTAGGAATGTAATTGATTCAACGCGTGTGAAAATGCCATTCGGAATAGCACATACAGGGATTGTATTTAGAAATGAGATTTCCCCACGTAATTTCCTTTTTCGAGTTAGGGAATACGAACTTATGGAATTTGAGTACTTCACAAATCCTGAAAATATAAATGAATGTCCCTATTTTGATGAAATTACTGACAAAACTATTAATATCTATTCTCGAATAGAACAAGCTCAAGATGATAGCAAAGATTTTCGCATTATAACTACTGGAAATGCTTGGGAAGAGAAGATTTTCAAGAATAAATGGCAAGCGTATTGGCTTACAGTTTTTTTCATTTGGTTCACTGACAGCTTAGGAATAAGAAAAGAAAGACTCCGTTTTAGACAACACTTGGAGAGTGAATTAAGCCATTATGCTATGGACACGTGGGATTTGGAATATAGATATCCTTTTGGTTGGAAAGAATTGATGGGGTGTGCAAACCGAACTCAGTTCGATTTAACGCAGCATCAAGAACATTCAAAATCGAAAATGCAGTACATGGAACAAACCGAGAAAGGTATGATTCGATATATCCCTTATGTAGTTGCTGAGCCCTCAGTTGGTTTAGGAAGGATTTTACTTACCATTATTACTGATGGTTACACAGAGGAGACTGTCAAAGGGCGTAAACGTGTCGTTTTGAAAATTCATCCTCGATTAGCACCGTACGACGTTGCTGTGTTTCCATTACAGAAAGACAAGAAAATTTTTACCAAGGCACGAGAGATTTTTATGAGTCTTCGTGCAGACAGTTTTGTTGTTTACTATGATGACAGTGGATCCATTGGAAAAAGATATAGAAGACATGACGAAATCGGAACACCTTTTTGTGTTACTGTAGATTATGAAACCTTAGACGATAAACAGATTACGATTAGAAATAGAGATACAATGGAACAGGAAAGAATTCCAATCGAAAAATTGAATGAAGAGCTCCGAAACCAAATTAAACATTATCACTTAGAAAGGCGCAATAATTCAATTAAGTAGGGTGTTTTTATTTTTGGTTACTTCAGATAAGTCTAATAATAACTTTTTTGGTGTAACTACAGATCATCCCGATCTAGCAAACTTAGTGGCAGTCGGGGTTCCTTGGGATGCCTCTTCTTCTTATAGGAAGAGCAGTTCAAAAGCTCCTGAAAGAATTCGTCAAGCAACGTCAGGAGAACTGTATAATTATTATACTGAGAAAAATATCAATCTTAAGGATAAATGGCAGATTTTTGATGCAGGAGATGTTGAAATCTCAAACGAAGACGCTTCTAATACACGAAAAGAGGTTTTCACGACTTTAAAACGAGTCTTTAATGTAAAGAAATCCCCACGATTCCTATTTCTTGGTGGAGATCATCTAACAACTTATTTTTGCTTCCATTCCCTTTCAGAAATGGGGATATTTCAGGATGATAAGATCGGAATTATCTATTTAGATGCTCACCCTGACTTATATTATCACTATAGAGGAAACATATATTCTCACGCGTGTGTTTTACGGCGTATTCTTGATCAAACAAAGATAAATCCTAAAAACATCATTCAGATTGGCATTCGAGCTAGTACTGATGAACAAAGAGCATTTGCTAAAAATGCTGGTATTAAAACCATTTCTACAAACGAACTGCAAAGAGAAGGAGCAACAGCAACGGCCAACATAATTAAGAAGAAGTTTACACAAACAGTTGATCAAATCTATTTATCCATTGATCTTGATATCTTGGATCCTGGCTTCGCGCCAGGTCTGGGAAATCCTGAACCAGCAGGATTAACAACCCGTGATGTTGTCAACTTAATTCAAGAACTAGTAAATCTACCAATTTTCGCTTTTGATATTGTAGAGCTTTGCCCCGATTATGATCAGTCAAACATTACGGCTTTTCTTGCAGCAAAGTTGATTAAAGAGACTCTCGGGATAATGAGTTAAGTACGAAGAACTTTCTATTTGATTTTATATGCCAATAATCCAAAAGAAAAGGATATCAATCCTCTAAATCTTAATAGCCCCTTTGATTTAAATAAAAAAGGGACTAAAAATCAAAATTATGACCAGAACTGCATTATTTCATTACTTTTCAATGATAATTTGGCCATAACCTTGAATATACCATTTCCATAATACTTATTTCTTGATTACAAATCCTTACGATAAAGTTAACAATAACCTTAACAATTGTTTAAGGATATAGTTTTATTCAAGTGGAATTTCTATGACGGTCTACCTTGATAACAATGCTTCTACAGCAGTTGACCAATCTGTTATTGAAGCGATGATGCCTTTTTTCACAGAAACAATCAGTCCTCCAAGTTCTGATTATGGCCATTCTTTCGGAGTCGAAGCAAAACAGGCTCTCGATTCAGCACGAGAAACCATTGCTTCAAAAATTAATGTTGATCCCCTTGAAATAGTTTTCACGTCAGGACAAGCAGAATCAAACAATTTTGCTATAAAAGGTATAGCATTTGCGAACTTGAATAAAGAGAATAAGACACTCATCGCTTCAAGTGTATCCCATTCTACGATCTTGGACAGTCTGAAAGCGTTAAAAAGCTTCGGATTCAATATGAAACTAATTAAAGTCGATTCTGAGGGATTTATTGACCGTGACCACTTAAGAGAAGTTCTTAGTGACAACAATCATTCCCCCATCCTAGTTTCGATTCCTCACGGAAACGTAGAAATCGGGACTATCGAAAATATTGAAGAAATTTCTTCTCTTTGTCAAGAATATAACGTTCCTCTGCATATTGAGGCAACCTATACCTTTTGTAAAGTACCCATTGATGCTTCTGTCGTAGATTTGGCAACCATCACTAGTCACTTGATTCACGGACCGAAAGGTGTCGGAGCACTTTATATCAAGAAAGGTCTAAGAATAAAAAGGATCATCGATGGGGGTCTTCAAGAAAATAAGATGAGAGGCGGAACTGAGAATCTCCCAGGTATTGTTGGATTTGCAAAAGCAGTTGAGATTTATTCTTCCGAGACGAACAAAAAAGCAAGAGACTTGAGAGATTATCTTTGGCAAGTATTTGAAAAGAAGATTACTGATTATCAAATCACTGGTCCAATCAACAAGGATGTACGTTTACCTAATCATTTCTCAGCGGTAATTAATTATGTTGAGGGGGAATCTATGTTATTACACCTTGATTTGTTAAATTTTATGATTGCTACTGGATCCGCATGTTCATCTAAACAGTTAAAGGCAAGCCACGTTCTTACAGCAATTGGATTGCCAACAGAAATCAGCCATGGTAGCATTCGGATAGGATTAAGTAAATACAACACTAAGGAAGAAGTTGACCAATTTATTGGACACTTAGCAAGCATTGTTGCTAGATTGAGAGAGATGAGCCCTGTCAGTGCGGAGTTTATGAGAGAGTGGCAGGAGATGAAGGAGGAAGGAGCAGTTTCTGAGGAAGACCATCACCATGATGATAGTGATGAATTAGAGGAATCTTAAAATGGAACATTTATATTCTAAAGAAGTAATGGATCTTTTTATGAGCCCCAAAAATATGGGTGAAATTGAGAATCCAAGTGGACTTGGTAAGGTTGGAAATCCAGTCTGTGGAGACGTAATGTGGGTTTATATTAAAGTTAATGATGCAACGGAAGTTATCGAAGACATCAAAGTTAAAACTTTTGGATGTGTAGCTGCCATAGCTACAAGCTCTCATACTACAGAATTGGCGAAGGGAAAAACTGTAAGCGAAGCGTATAGAATCACCAAGAAACAAGTAGCTGATGATCTTGGGGGTCTTCCCAAACAAAAGATGCATTGTTCTAATCTGGCTGTTGATGGTCTACAGAGAGCGATAGCTAATTATCTAAAAAAGAATGGACGTACACTAGAAGACCTTAAGGTGTAAGGAAATTAGATGAGTAGCACTGAAGTTGACATTTTTGTAGATATTACTGGGTTAGTATGTCCAGTTCCTTTGATTAAAGCACGAAAGGCAATAAAAAGTGCATCAAAAGGGCAAACTATTGAATTTTTTGGAACGGAAAATGAAGAAATCTCGCGTGGAGAAATCCTCATTGCTGTCTCAAATCTCAAGCAACCAATAATAGAGAATAAGGAATTTCCTGAAAACAAGACATGGCATATTTTGATTAAGAGAGAATAAATTATTCCTCTCTATAATGTTTTAATAAAAAAGAAGAAGGGAGCCTCGGAATCTTACATCTTAAAGGCCGAATTTTGGAAAGAAGACGAGGAAAGATGAAGATAACAAAAGATCAATGATCCATAATGCGATTAACGTTGATGCAGGTATCAGTAAGTTATCTACATCGGATGGAGAAAGTGCTTCAATAATCATAGCAACAATACTGATAACTACTATGACAATGACAATAATTAGGAGATCTACACCTGGATCCTCAAGAATTGCATTAGCATCCCCTGGGAGACCTCCAAACACTCCTAGAATGACTAGAAAAATCAATGATCCAATGATACTAAACAATAACACGCCAATGGACCCTTCAATTGTCTTTTGACGACCAAGAGTTTTATATTCTCGCTTTCCCCATCTCTTACCGATATAGGGAGCGATACCATCTCCCCAACCCACGATCGCCATCATCAACATACCCGCGTACGAACCATAAAGAACAGTTCCAGCAATCATCATTACAACCGTGAAATATAGCGGCCCTTTCAGGAGCTCTCGGGGATCACCTGTTCTGGTCATTGTCTTTACGTCAGGATCATCAGGATTACCTTTTGTACCTTTTATCAAGAAAGTTAGGAAGAATAGGAGTGGAACTGAAATGTTGAGAAGCCAGCTCCAACCATCAGACGTGTCCAAGAATAGCCAAATCCAGATAAAAGATCCTGCCGCGATATGTATTACTTTCCGCGAAAGATCAGAGGACAATTTCCCGCTATCTACAAGTTTTTCCATAAGGGTAATAGTTCCCTTTATATATACCATTGCAATAATTACACTGAAAATAGCGTTCCAAATAAGTGGAAAGATACCCTCACTCGGTAAAAGTGAAATATAACCCATTTTTTTTACACCTAAATGATATTTTTATTACTCAAGGTAATAGAGAGAGAATTTCACTTATACATATAAAAAGATATATGATAAAGGTGTCGTTTGCTCCTCATTTTGAGTATGCTTAATCTTTATTCAAAGCTGATCTCAAATAACATTAAATTCTTAAATATGATTCGAAAAATCCGAATGTTTTTCAGATTACTTCAAAATATCTCAACATTCTCTTCGCTAGGAATCCCAGAATATTGAAAGCAGAAATCCTAGACACACCACTATGGCACAAAGGATCATGAGAATATACCCAAGTTGTGCTTTTATGGTGTAGCTTAGAATCGAGATTAGGTATAGACTTACTGATTCCTGAAAGTGTCCCAAGGCACCAGGAGCGAACCTTGGATCCATAAATGAAGTCCAGATTGGAATGAATAAACCTATAAACCCCAAATTTAACAAACGAATATAACGACGACTTAAGGATGGACGGAAAAGTAATAAGAAGCATGCAATAAGAGAAAGACCACTTCCAATCAATAATAATTGTAACGTCCAATCGTTGAGGTGGATTGCCCCAGCGTAAATTGCGATCGGTTCAGATACATTTTTGACAAACAAGTACCATGGAAATACGGCTGCACCGATGAAAAAAACAATTTGTAGCAAGTACTGTGACAGAAACACCTTGTATTGACGATTTACCGATTCTCTATATTCTTTTTCACGATCTGTGTCAGTAGGGTAATTAACCTTAAACCAATTCTCGAACTTTGTATCAATTGTTGAAGAATCCTGAATATTTTCCATAAGTGACCACCAACTAAAAATTATTTCAAATTTGCTGTCTCTGGTATCTTTTTTACTTGAAAATTGATTTAATCTGATTTTATTCTGAACTTCCCTTCTTTTAAAGAGTTTTGTTTTCAGGCAAAGCATAATTAATGATTATAAAGGATTTTGTTTTCAGGCAATGTATCTTTAATGATTATAAAGAGCTTTGTTTTGATGCAATTCGTTTAGAAGAACTAGAATGCCTTTTGCCATCTTAAGAAGTTTCGTAGAATGTAATTTTTTTCTTTGTCATACATTCCAAAACAGAGAAACAAGAAAACCTAATAAAATCGAGCCAGCTAAGAGTAGCATAAAAAAATACCCTATTTGAGCTTTTATTGTGTAATTCAAAAGTGAAATGAGATATAAGCTTACAGATTCCTGAAAATGCCCTAAGGCACCTGGTGCAAACCTAGGATCCATAAATGAAGTCCATATTGGAATGTACAAAACAACAAACCCCAAATTTACTAAACGAATATATCGACGATTAATGTAAGGATTAAATAACATTACAAGAGCAGTCAGGAGGGAACAACCGCTGCCAATTAACAAGAATGGTAACGTCCAATCGTTGAGGTGGATTGCTCCAGCATAAATCGAAATCGGTTCGGAAACGTCTTTGAAAAACAAAAACCATGGAAATATTGCTGCACCTATAAAAAAAACAAGTTGTAGTAAATATTGGGTGAGAAAAAACCAGAATTGTTGTTTAATTTTCTTTTGGTATTCCTCATCATAATCCGTATCAGTTGGATAATTTTTTTCGAACCAACTTCTAAATTTCTCATCTATTGAGGATGGTTCCCGCAGAGTCTCCATATCATCACACTTGATTAAAACAAGAAATTAAGTAATTATACCAGCTTTTTTTTAGCTATATAGAGTTTTTTTTAGGGGCAATTTATCATTGAAAACAACTATGAGTTTAAAACAAGGGATCGTGGTGATGAGTTTTTTAAGAATCCTCAGAAAGATTTCTTTTATATTCAACTTACTTTTTGTAACATTCTTATCTCCTTGAGATACTGCTTTGATTCGGCCATATCTAAATCATACCAGTCAGTATAGGCATCTGCTACTGCAAATGGATACCGATCACGGATATTTAAACAAATGATCTTCTCCACATGAGGCTCTAAGCGGTTTATCGAGCTCATTGGAGCTGTTGGTACTGCTATTGTCACTTCTTCTGCTCCGAGTTTCTTCAACCACTTTGCTCCTGCTAACATTGAAAACCCAGAAGCGATTCCATCATCAGTTATCAAGATTTTTTTACCATGAACCGTAGGGGATGGTGGTAACTGAAAAGCTCTTCTTTTTTTTTCTATTTGTTGTTTTGTTCTTTCAATCTGTTGTTCTAGCTGATAATTTGTTACAGATAATTGAGTCACAAGTTCTTCATTCAGGAAGATTTGCCCATCAGGAGTAATAGCTCCCATTCCCGCTTCTGTACTTCCTGGAATCTGTATTTTACGTACAATTAAAAGATCAAACGCTTTTTGAGGAGAGATTAAAGGAAATTCAAGCAAACCCAAACCGACTGGAACGCCACCATTTGGAATTATATAAAGAATGTCGAAATCCTCTAAGGCAACAAAGCGTCCAAGTAAAAACCCAGCCCACCTTCGAGTCTCAAATATGTAGTATTTGTTATGTAATTTTGTATCTTCGATAATCATGCTATCATTCCACGAGAGAAATTCGCTCTTGGGGCCTTCCCTTTCCTTTTGATATTTTCTTGACTTGTACTGTTTTATTTTTTTCTAATATCGCCAAGGATTCGTTTAATTGCTTAGCTTGGATATTGTTTAATTGCTTAGCTTGGATATTGTGACATTCGGTTTTTTCCTTCCTAACGTTGATCTTCTTATCTATTTCTTTGGAATTTTAACAGGTGATCCCCAAGGCTCAACTGTTATTATCATGCACCCTTTAATTCTAGTCTGGGCCACGTTAGGTGGATTTTTTACCTATAAACAAGAAACCTAATAACTTCCCCTCCCTTTTTTAGGAGGATACTTTTGATTTAATTACTTCTCCAACTTTTCGAAACTCTCGAGGCCAAAACATTAACGCATGAGAACGGTCATAATCTTTCGTCTTTTGAGCAGCAACTATTTCACCGATGAACCAAGTATGAGAACCTTGGAGATCAAGTGTATGAACAATTTTACACTCTAGATTTACAGGACATTCATCAATGAGATAGGAAGCAATTTTAAGGGATTTTTTAGGTGTCAAACCTGCTGCTTCAAATTTATTAACATCCCTACCTGATTTTGATCCACAGATTAATACAGCTTCAAGCTGATCTTGCTTGGGAATATTAATTGAAAAATCTTGTGAATTCTTGATTAGTTCAAAGGAGTATCTTGTTGGCACGATACCAATCATCACCATAGGGGGATCAAATGAAAAAAAACTAACTGCAGCAACAGTTAAGATATTCTTTTGAATACAAACCAACACAACAGGAAATCCCGGAAATGTCATAATTCCTTCTTTATTAGAAATTCCAACTTTATCTGAGTGGTTGTTATTTTCATTTTTTGACGTTTCTATCACCATAAATGCTTATTTTGCTAATATAGGCTGATTTTATCTTTGCTTAGGAGTCATCAATATAGTGAATATTCTTCCAAAATTGATTTTTCAATTGTCATTTGGAAGATTTTTTTAAATATAGGTCAAAAAGGTCTTTTGCCATTTGTTGGAAGATATCTACATCTTCAAGAATGTCAATCCAATTTTTTGGTATCGCTTTAACTCCTAGTAAAGCTCCCGCAAGCGCGCCTGACATACAAGCAATAGTATCCGTATCTCCTCCACAGGTTATTGATGAATGTAAAACTTCATAGAAATTAGAAGTATTACTTAAAAAGTTATAAATGGCGATAGGAACTGACTCTGGAGCAATAATATTTACTCCGAGTTGGCTAATTATCCTATCAACAGGAGGAGGGGAACTCAAGTAAGTTTCAATTCTTTCAAGTTTTTGATGATAAACTTTCGATAATTGGAGGCTTCTGAGCTTTTTCATAAACTCGATTGGCTCAAGCGTTCTTGGATCTGCTTGAACTGCAAGCGCGACTGCGTAAGCTTGTAAAATCGCCCCTTCTCTCCCAAGACGGTGTGTATGTGTGATCACCGAGACTTGATCTGCAATTGTTTCCAATTTTGCCAAATCATTATGATAAAGCAATCCTACTGGACAAATTCTCATTGCAGCACCATTTCCAAATGATCCAGCACCATAAAAGGCCTCTTTTGCTGGACGATCCCAAGGTAGTCCATCCTTTATTTGCATTAAAACTGATGTTGCTCCTGGGCCATATCTTCTCCTATAATCATAATTTTTTACAAAAGTTTTAGCCATATGTAGACCATTAAACTCCCCATTATTGATTAGTAAGGATTCAAGAACTCCTTTCATCATTTCACTATCATCGGTATAGTTTCCACCGACTAATTGAAAATCCTCAACATCAACAGGATAATACCTTCCTTCATAGCTAGCTCCCCATGAATCGCCTATCACGCTTCCTAGGATTGAACCTAAGAATCTACTCCTTAAGTGTTTCATTTTCTAAACCTAGCAAGAATAGCGCTTTTCTCAATAGACAAAATTTTTTCTTTCTTTGGATCTTTTAGGTGGAATTGATCTAAAATATATTCAAAACTCTTTTCATCTAGTCCATAAAGTTTTGCAACTAAAGAATCAATAGTTGCTTCGCATTGAAGTCTATTTAAGGGAGATTGAATCGAGATGTTTTGTTTCACCCGTTTGTGTATTGCCTCAAATTCAGGATAGAGATTTGCTACATTTTTTATTATTTCTTGATAAATTTTATTATGTTTTGACAAGCGAGGTACAGGCATATCATAGACAAAAAACATGTTGATATTTGTTGTAACCTTCATACGGAGCAAATAATCAAACACAAAACTGTTGAAAACTCCACATAAATATAACAAATCATCCTCGTCAATCATTTTTTCACTATTTTCTGGATTAACGATTCTGGTTACAATCACAGAATTACCACAACAAACCATACAAGGTAAGATTGTAGCGATCATTGTTCTTCTATTAGTGCTCGCTGCAACTGCTCGAAATCCTATCCTATGTTCCTCAAATTCCTTATATTTCTTACCAAATTTAGATAAGATATTTATTTTCTTTATCCAATATCGTGGTTCTTTGAATTGATAATTATATTGTTCTATCATTTTTCCCTCAAAAATTGTTAATCCTTGTTGCTCAATGTTAAACAAATTACTATCTAAGGACATATCCAACTCTCTAGTGAAACGTACCTGCCAGGATCCTTGAACATCTGACTGCAATGTCGGGTGTTGATACATTTGACTTGCAATCGTTATGTCTTTTTCAGTTTTAAATTCTAATACTGACCAGGATGAGGGAGAAAGAAGTTTAATGACCTCCCAATTGAGAGAAAGCGCTACTTTACTGATTTTCTCGAGGATGATTGGATCATGTAACATAAAAGCTGCCCTGAATTTCTTAGTTCTCTTTCTTGCTTTTCTAAATATCAATAAATCGAATTTAAAGGATCTATGGATTGTTGGAAATATCCCTTTCCGATTCTCAAAAGAATAGATTTCTCTAACTTCATTTTCTTCAAATAACAACCTTCGTAATCCTTTAGTGCCTGCATCAGTGTGAAACCCTGAGGGAATGATTACTCCACAATAACCACCGGGCTTTGTTAAGCGATATACTCTTTCGAGAAATAATTTATAGAGATTTAGATCTCCACTCACTGTTCTTTTGGTGTTCACTCCCTCAATCTTGTCAGATTGATAGGAATATTCATTACCGCGAAAATAAATTCCTGCAAGATGTATGGAAGATTTGTATTCCTCCCATTGGTTCCTGATTGCCTCTTGTTTAAGGAGGTCAGTTATAATCTGTTTGGCTTCTTTTTTATCTACCCCGTATTTTGTTAATCGTGGATCGTACTGAGAAAAAAATTCCTTTTCAACTGGTTTCAAAATATTCCATGGTGGGTTTCCTAAGCACAGGTCAAACCCCTTCTCTCTAACTACATCTGGAAATTCATGCTTCCAATGAAATGGATCTAGATTGTTTTCCTCATTTTTTTGCGGCTGAACTTCATTCAATATACAACCTATTAGTGAATTACCACGTTTTATGTGCAGGTTTAATTCTGGAAGTATCTGAGAGTGTGCAACACTCTTCGAAGCTTTGACTAAGGTGTTGGTTAGTCTAGTTTTACACTCTTTAACTGCGGAATCCGATATATCCACACCAAATAAATTGTGCGTTATAATCCATTTCTTAATCTGATTCTTTTTCCAATCACAAATTCGGTTATTAACTAAATAATCATATAGATCTTCAAGTGTTGCTAAAGCTTCAAGCAAAAAATGCCCTGTTCCTACAGCAGGATCGAGTATTCTAATTTCTTTCGCAATGGTAAAAATATATTGAAGATGTTGCTGGTTTAACTGATCTAAAACCTTTTCAAGGTCTCCCTGGTAGTCGAAATGAGTTCTAAATTCTCCATTTACTCGATCTAGGATAAAAGGGAATATTGTATTTCGGCATAGATAAGTAGATATTTCTTTTGGAGTATAAATTGCTCCCAAATCCTTAATCTTAAGAGATGAACTCACCTGTAATACTCCTGCTCATAATAAGTAACTTGTATATCAAAAACAAAAAGCTTATAGCTTTCCATGGAAATGCTAAAAATATTGGTTATAATCGTTTTTATCCTCTAGAATACAAAAAATTTGCTGTGTCTGTTCTTAATATCCAGAATTCAAGTTTCGAGAAAAAAACTAATCTAATAATTAAATTGAGGAATGAAATATGAAGGTTTATCGTAAAGCAAGAGAAAAATATCAGTTCGATGACTCATTCTTCAATGCTACTGGCTCTGTACTCTTCCCAAATCTGCATATTGTCCGTATTTTTGTACAAAATATTAATCAGAGACGTGATCTAATAAATTTCCCAGAATTGGCCGTAAGAGGGAGTGAAATCAATGGTATAGCTCTCGAGACTGAGATTTTTGATCACCTACTGGATATTTACCAAAAACAAAACAATCTTGACATAATTCAAGATATTTTAACTTGGTTGAATGAACAAATTGGTCCAGAGGAGTTGAACAGGAGTTTAAAATCTGTTGTTGAGGAATTTCCCCCTTCAATAATTTTTCACGATGAAATTGATAGTGACACCTATTTAGAAGAAACAACAGAAGGGGTACCCAATAAACACATTTTTATCTCTTCAATGATCAATTTATGGTTAAGTAATTCTAATACTGCATTTACTAACCATTTAGAATTATTTGATGACACGGATCTTAAGAAAAAGACCGAATATCTGCGAATCATTAATCTAATTAAGGATTATTTTGACACGCAGCCCCCTTTTGGCCCCGATGACCAAAATTTTTTGGAAATGCTACAATCATTGTCAACAAAAGAACCACATTCTATTAAAGGACAATTAGTATATATAAATGAAAAATGGGGATATTTACTCGGTCCACTTCAATATAAGATATTATTAGCGTTAGATTATTTTAGAGAGGAAGAAAAATTACGAGGATTGGGGCCAGGAAAGGCCCAAATCTATGAATATGACTACTTAGATGAAAACTATACTCCTGACAGGGATTGGATGCCCAATGTAGTCATGATTGCTAAGAATATTTATGTTTGGATGGATCAACTTTCAAAAAAATATCAAAAAAGCATTTACAAGCTAGATCATATTCCTGATGAAGAACTCGATCAACTTGCACAGTGGGGGTTTAATGCATTATGGCTGATCGGCTTATGGCAAAGGAGTTCAGCATCCAAGACAATTAAACAGTGGTGTGGAAACCCAGAAGCAGAAGCATCAGCATACTCTTTATTTGATTATGTTTTATCTCCCGATCTTGGTGGTGATGACGCATTTCAGAATTTCAAATCGAGAGCATGGAAGAGAGGGATACGTTTAGCTTCTGATATGGTACCAAATCATATGGGAATAGACTCAAAGTGGATGATGGAACATCCTGATTGGTTCGTTTCACTCCCATATAGCCCATTTCCAGCCTATTCATATAGCGGCCGAAGCTTATCTAATAACTCACGTATAGGAATTTTTGTGGAGGATCATTACTTCTCACGAACAGATGCAGCAGTCACGTTTAAATGGATGGATCATGAAACTAACGATGTTCGCTTTATATATCATGGAAATGATGGAACATCAATGCCATGGAATGATACAGCTCAATTAAATTTTCTCAAGCCCGAAGTTCGAGAAGCAGTCATTCAAACGATCTTACATGTTGCTCGAATGTTTCCAATTATCCGATTTGACGCAGCTATGACTCTAACAAAGAAACATTATCACAGATTATGGTTTCCAGCACCTGGAAGTGGAGGAGATATCCCCTCACGTGCAGAACATGGGTTGAGTAAACAGGATTTTGATAAAGCAATGCCACAAGAGTTTTGGCGTGAAGTAGTTGAAAGAATAAAAATAGAAGCTTCAGATACGTTGTTACTTGCGGAAGCTTTCTGGCTATTGGAGGGATTTTTCGTTAGAGCACTAGGTATGCACAGAGTGTATAACTCTGCATTTATGAACATGCTGAGAGATGAGGATAACGCTAATTACCGATCTGTGATCAAAAACACACTTGAATACGACCCAGAGATCTTAAAACGCTTTGTTAACTTTATGAATAATCCTGATGAAGAGACTGCAGAAAAGCAATTTGGAAAGGGGGAAAAATATTTTGGAATCTGTCTTTTACTTGCTACAATGCCTGGTGTACCGATGTATGGCCACGGTCAAATAGAAGGATTTTCCGAAAAATATGGAATGGAATACAGACGTGCTTATTGGGATGAGAAAGCTGATGAAGGATTTATTCATTATCATGAAAAATTAATATTTCCGTTATTGAAGAAGAGGTACATATTCTCAGAAGTTAAAGATTTCCTTCTATATGATTTTTATACAACAAGTGGCTTCGTAAATGAGGATGTCTTTGTTTTTTCAAATTGCTCGGGGCAAGAACGAGCATTAGTCATATACCATAACAAATTTGCTGAAACTAAAGGTTGGATAAGAATTTCAGCTGCCTTTGCTATTAAGAGAGGTAACAGAATAGAATTGACTCAAAAAACACTGGGAGAAGGATTGTCCTTGCATAATGAGGATAGTTACTACTCTATCTTCAGAGATCATAATAGAGGACTGGAATATATCCGTAATAGCAAGGAAATCTTTGAAAAAGGGCTTTATGTAGAGTTGGGTGCGTATCAATCAGTTGTATTTCTTGATTTTCGAGAAGTCCTCGATAGTGAGCTAAGATATTATGCACATCTCTGTGATTTTCTAGCAGGCCGGGGTGTTACCAATGTGGATCAAGCTCTCCAAGAGCTTATTTACCAATCTCTTCATAATGTGTTCAAGCAAATAGTGAATATATCAAGCTTTGAAACAATAATAAAAGCAATTACTTCTGGAAACCGGAAGAAAATGGAAAAATCTCTCAAAGAAATTCATATTAAATTACCTTCTCTCTTAGAGGAGGTAACGAAATACTCAGCAAGTGGTGTTGAAAGATTAGAATTAGTAGATGAAATTATTTCCAAGTTCCAGTCATTATTTCAACTAAAAGACTCTACTACTCATCCAGTTTTTCCCATTCGTCTATCAAAGGAAATTCAAAACTATTTAGAAGTTAATCTTCCATTAAGTCCAGTTGAGTGGGGAATTCTCATTTCCTGGATTCTTGTTCATTTACTTGGAAAAACAGTTGGTTCAGATAATTACGAAACTCTAAGCAGAACTTGGATTGACGAATGGGGGCTTGGTAGGATCATAGAGTGGACTATCGAAGAGCTTTCTGAAAAACAAGAGGATGTAAATGAAGCGGTTGTGTTAATAAAAGTGCTAACATCCCATCAGAATTGGCATAAGATTTCAAAGGAGGAAATTGACGTTCAGGCAATGAGAGGTTTGATGACAGATTTAGAAATTCAATCGTATATCTCTACTAATCGGTATCAAAATATTTTGTGGTTCAATCAAGAAAGGTTTGAGAATTTGATTCGATGGTTATTTATTATATCAGCGATACAAGCAATGTCGGAGTATGAAAAAGAAAAAAAAGAGCTTGCTAATGAATTGGAAAGGAGATACAATAACATACAGACCTGGTTACGAGCTGCTAAAGACTCCAAGTACCAAGTAGGAAAGTTTTTCGACATTCTAGGGGAAGATAAATCTTTTTCTAAACGTAATTCTGAAGCATAAATGGTTTACATCATCAGAGGAGATCTACTTTTCTTAGAAAAATCCATATCGGAAGTATTAGAATCGCACTGAAGATTAAAATCAACCAAAAAGCATTAGGATCCCCTGCTAAGGGTAAAGCTAAATTCATTCCGTAAAGACTGGCAAGAAGGGTGGGAACCATCAGGATCAGACTTATCGATGCTAGCACCTTCAAGAGATCGCTCTGATTATTAGAAATGACAGAGGCAAAAGCATCAAGAGAGTTTTCAATAAGATCTCTATAGATTCGAAGAAGATCAGCCTGTTGTTGTAAGTCAATTGATAAGTCTTCAAGATCATTTAGTAATTCAGGATATTCAGCAAACTGCGGCGCTTTTGTAAGACCATAAAATGCACGCAAATTTCCTTTCAAGGCAGCGTCCAGATAAGTAGCATCCCGTGAGAGTCTAAAAACCTCCTCAATTGAAGAACTCCTGATTGAATGAAAAATCACTCTCTCAACTTTTGCTAGGTCTTGATCTATCATATCTACTTTTAATTCGAAGGATTTAACCACGGATTCAAGATAATCGAGTAACACTAGAATGGTAGGTGTAGGACGTTTTCTCCGAGATCCAAGCGGTTTTCTAATTCGTTTAGTTTTAAGCTTAGCAAATTGAACTGTGATGAGATGATTGTCAGTTAAAAAAACAACTGCAGGATGAGTTGCAGGTTTTAAAGCAACGTCATCTCTCTCTGAAATATCTTCTAATGCAGGTACACGTAAAACAAGCTTGATGAATGGGGGATCATGGTCTGGTTCTAGTTCTAATCTTGGTCGTTCATCCTCATCTAAGGAATCTTCAAGATCTTCCCAAGGAATGTGAAATGTTTGTTGGATTGTTCTAAGCTCGTCTTTGTTTGGGTAGTTACAAATCAGCCAAGTTGGAATTTTGGGAGTAATGCCTGGAACAAAATCAGTGTAAGTTATCCCAGTTTCTAAGTTCTTTATTTCGATCATAGAGACATCTCCAGAGCTTAGATAATTATCTTGTATCCGTTCAGGATAAGAGCAATACAAAAGAATATGTCTTGCT
>JAEOTY010000372.1 GCA_016839625.1 Candidatus Hodarchaeota archaeon | reverse complement strand
GGGGGGTAGGTAGAATAATTGAGATAAGTTAAAAACACAATTTATCTATAAATTCATTTGAAGAGTTTTGGGAAATATCGGCCAGTCTGCTGAACATATCGATTATATATATCTCCGTGTATTCGTTGGAGGTATGCCTCCTCTTTTTTTATCTGAAGATGAAAGGAGATCCAAGACATAACTACTAGAATTCCAAATACTATTGTTGGTACTAGAAAAAAGGTTCCAAGAACAGCCAAATTAACCCCTAAAAAGCCAGGATTTCGGATATATTTAAAGATCCCAGTGGTAATTAAAGCTGCTGGTGCTTCTTCTTCTGGGGGAATACCCATTCTGAAAGAATTATCCATTTCGAAAAAAGCAGCAATAAGAATCAGTAGTCCTGATAAACACAATAACAAAGCAATGATTTCAATCCATGTATGTCTTAATACGGATAATAAGCCGAGAAATGAGATGATTGCTGGGTCTAAGACACAATAAAAGCAGAGAATGACCCAAATTATTGAAAGAACTGCAATGACAAATACAGTGACATCATGTTTGTGGGGTGGGATTTCTCCAAGCCGAAATCGTGTAACTAGAAATGTAATGATAAATGATGAAAGGAACCCCACAGAAGTTATCAACAATCCAAGGACACTAAAAATTGATAAGGATGTCATATTCTCTTCAACGCCTTCTTATCTTCTATTAAATTCTTTAAAATCATATCAATGTTATTTATTTCAGAATAATCATTGGTATTGTTTCAATCAGAAGATATTTTAATGTTATTTTAAAAAGTTCACATACGTTAACATATGAGGTTTATTTCCTTTGGCGCTTAATACAGAAAAATTTGGCATTGATTTGCTTAAAGAATACATGCCAGAGATTACCAGTGTTAAGACTATTCTTTTAGTGATTGTTCCTACTGTGATAATGCTTTTTTTGGTCCATTTTCTGAATATGGTTGATTGGTGGGCTCCATTCCTAGTTGGGATTGTTGTAAACGTATTAGCTTATTGGACGATGTCTCGAATCACAAGAAATGCAGAAAAAATACGCAAAAGATATCGGGACAAATATAAGGGCAAGGCCTATGGTAAATTCTTCTATCATTATCTGATTCCTGGAATACCACCAAATATGATGGTCTGGTTCTTGATTATCATGGTTGAGAACAACACATTTCTTCCGATGCTTTATCCCTCGTATAATAATAACCTACTTTACCAAACCATTATACCCTGGCAATTAGCTTTTCCTCTAGGAATTTTCTTAATAATTCTGTATCCCCTTATGAGTCGGGATTCCGTCAATGGTGGGTTTACTTTGGACACAGAACTCTTTTTGTATATTATTTTTCCTGAAAAGGCCAAAAAATTACAGGGAGGTCTCTATCAATACATAAGGCATCCTCATTATGCTAGTGGAATCTACATGTGTTTTGGGTTTGCTTTATTGTCACAAAACTTAATGGCCCTCATTTTAGTATTGCTATTTACAATTAGCTATTATTTTATCGCTCAATCAGAGGATAAAGAACTAATCCGGAGGTTTGGATCATCATTTGAGGCTTACGTGAAAAGCAAACCTCATTTCTTACCACAATTAAAAGATCTTAGTTCTTTCTTAAAGCTGCTATTTCTTGGAAGATAAGATGTTGCACCTAAGTCTAACTTGAAATTAGTGTGATATGATATCATGAGTATTTTATCTCCAAATCAGAATCAGGAAATTAGCTAAAGCAGTTAATTCTATAATTAGTGTTTCACTGAAATTATTTATGTTTTTTACGAATATTAGCCTTAAGCGAATACTTTATAAGGGATTGTTCACAATTGTGAACTTGAAAAGAAACTTAAGTGATTGGAATGATTCCACTTGGCCTTTTAGATGAAGGTGATGAGGCGGAGATTTCTCACACTAGAGGTGGTAGAGGAGTGATTTTAAGAGTTAGTGAACTTGGGTTTTATCCTGGAAGTCGTATAAAGATAATTAGGAATATAAAAGCGGGGCCAGTACTTGTAGAATTGAAAGGATGCAGAATAGCAATAGGACGAGGAATTGCAATGAAAAT
>JAEOTY010000371.1 GCA_016839625.1 Candidatus Hodarchaeota archaeon | reverse complement strand
TTAAATAACGAACTAGTCGATTCATGGAGATAGGATACCATATTACTTGTTTCATGATACCTTTTTAACCAATTTGAATTAATTTTTGTATTAAATTTGCTGGAAAGCATTTTGAATTAGCAACCAGTAGGTATGTAGAGAAGCTGGTATAGAAATGAATAGTTAATTACCATATTTTTCTGTTAATCAGTACCTAAAGTAGGATTTTAAAGCTATTCTAAACTTAATCTGAAATCAAGATGAAATCATTTATATTTTGAATCGGAATTGTCAACGTAGATTATAAATTCCTTGTAAAGAATGAAATAGAATGTGGTAGAATCATGAAAGAAGAACCGTCTGAGCTTGTTTTGAGATCAGATCCCAAAAATACAGTGTGTGAATGTACCACTGATATAGAACCTGATTGGATTGTTGCAGGTTTTCCAGGCCATGGATTGGTTGGTAACATTGCCGCAAAGCATATGATAAAAGAACTTGATCTAAGCTGGATAGGATCCATCCGTTCTCCTCTTATCCCTCCTGTATCTGTGTTTATAGATGGTGTTTTAGCTTATCCGTACAGGATTTATGGCGATAAAGAGCGAAAAATTTGTGTCTTAATAGGAGAAGCCCCATGCCCACCTCAAGCGTACTATTATCTTGCTAATGCTGTGTTAGATTGGGCAATAGGTATTGGAACGAAACAGGTGATTTGTCTAGATGGGTTTATAGCAGATCCTCGCGATCAGAAAACAAACAAAGTTTATTTAGTTGCGGAACCACAGGTCTACGAACAAAATGAGGATTTGATGAAATACGATTTTCCTAAACCCCATACAGGCTTTATCTCTGGTCTTTCAGGTGCAATTATGAACGAGGCCCTTCTTACACCAATTGAAGGTTTTTCATTACTTATATCATTAACAACTCCATATCCAGACCCTGGAGGAGCTGCCAAACTAATTGATGCAATCAACCAAATAAAAAATCTGGAAATTGACACTTCAAAGCTTATTGAAGACGCAGAGAAAATTCAAAAATCTCTAATGGAATTATCTGAACGAAATCGTCAGTTGGCTCAAGCCGAAGGATTAGGACCAAGTAAGGGCCTTTATGTCTGAAAAAACCTTCAAGATTATACGTCATTGCTCCGCCATTCAAGAAGGCAATCCCAATTATCAAAATATTTTTTCAAAGATCTTGATAATGGTCGTATCTTTTTAGATTTGGATTGATTATTTAGCACTTGAAGATCTGAAAAGGGGACTGTCAATATCCATTTATCATCTTGGACTTTCATTTTTTGCTTTTTTGCTATTTTTAAGAATTCTTCTGCTTCTAACACAAAATGATGCTTCTCCATAGTCTCGTCTGCTTCTGGCAAACGGATAGTTAAGATTAAATAACTAACATTGTTCATAAAAAAACCTACTTCAAGCTCCCACGTAACATTAGCACCTTTTCGTAAGCCAGTACATACCTTGATATCTGCATAACGTACAAGATCGTTATTTTCAGAACGAATGATCATATCTACCTTACCAGAACCAGCATATGGGCTGAATGATTCGATACCCATTTGATATAGCTTGATTTGAGTGTCTAACTCATCTATTCCATCCAGCGTAAACTGTTCATCCAGACCCATTCTCGAAATGTCCCCTAATTGTTCCAACGAAATTAATATCTTTGAAAATGCTAGCAAATATATCTCTGATTGGGTTTTTGTATCTATTTGACAATAACACTTTGATTGAGAATCTTGTCAATCGGTTTAATAAAAAGGTTTTGAAATTATTTTCAAGTAGAACCTATTAATTACTTTATTTTTAGAAATCTTCCTTGATACAAATTTGGAGTTTATCCAACGAAAAAAACTTTCTTAGAACCCATTATTTCGATATGTTAGTATAGCATTCATAATAATCTGATTTAACTAGAGAATTCTCAAAATTTTGATCAATAGAAGTATTTGGGAAAACTACACAATTCTTTAATGTCACCCCCTTTGAAATAACACAGTTATTTCCTAGAATTGAGTTTTTAATTATCGATGAACCATCAAAGCAGACATTGTTACCAATTATATTCCCATTTACTTTATTGTTCTGTGTTCGGTTAAGAAATTGAAGATTAAATCGCCATAGATCATAAGAAGTACTAATATGACAAACCCGTTTGGTTATCAATCCACCAACTCGATACCCTTGATGAATGTTTTTATTAATGGCTGTAACCAACTCATATTCCCCACGCTTAGTTTTTGTCATATCCTCTAAGGTTGAAAAAAATGATTGTGAAAAAATATACAATGCTGCTGAATTTAAATCGCTTAATACATCTGCAGGGGTTTCTGGCTTCTCCCTCACCTTCCACACACGGCCATCACGGTAATCAACTGTTGATGATTGCTGCATTAGATCAAAATCCATTTTTTCAAGAGAAAGCGTAATCGCATTATCTTCTTCCAAATGAACCTTACTTAATTTACTCAAGTAAGAAGCTGAAAATAGAGAATCTCCAGCAATCACCAAAAAATTCTCTGTAGAAACATACTTTTTAATCTGTAAAACTGCATGAGCAGTCCCAAGTGCTTCCTCCTGAACAATAAAAGATGATTGAAGGTCTGGAAAAGTCTCACGGATATATGAGGGCATGATATGATCATCCTTCTGAATTACAATCCCAATGTTCACGATTCCAGCCTTTAGAAGACGTTCTATTGAATGAAAAATTATAGGTTTATTAATTAAAGGTAACATTGGTTTAGGAATGTTGAGAGAAAAAGGGTATAATCTTGTTCCTTTACCTGCAGCGAGAATAAAAGCAGAAAGAGTCATCTTCTTCAAATCTGTGAGATAAACGGGCCTTTTTTCGCGAAAAATGCCTTAGTTAAACATTTTTAAATTACATTGATGGAATAGTTATTCAAGGATTTGACATCATCTAATATTGGAGATAAGCAAAATGGTTCGTCTTAAAGCAGTATACCTAATTACTGACGAAGGCTTCACAATTTATAACCAATCATTTGGCGCAACGGAACAAGATCAAGACATGGTTGGTTCTCTCCTTATGGCTTTGAGGAGTTTTGGGAAGGAAGCATTGGGAGAAGGATCTCTATCTAAAGTAGACTTTGGTGAGGGGGCTGATATGATCTTAGAGTCAGGAAAACGAATAATTGCCATCGCTGTTGTCGTTCTCGATAAAGAACACAAAGAACAAGAAGAATATGCTATTAGAAATGATTTATTAAAATTTGTAAAAAAAATTGAGGAGATTTACGCTGAAGAGCTAGATGATCCCATTTTTCAGAAGAGTTCCTTCTCAGGTGTGGGAACCCTTATCTCTGCGTCCTTTTTCCGTGATAAAATGTCTCGGATCTATCGTCAACAATTTGC
>JAEOTY010000370.1 GCA_016839625.1 Candidatus Hodarchaeota archaeon | reverse complement strand
GTAATGGTTATTTTCAGTCCCCAATCCTCAACAAACTCCCGAATTATCTGATCTACTATCTGAGTTAATTCCTCTTTAGGTTCACCTACATTAATCCCAAGAACATTCATTTCAGGATAGTAGAGTTCTTTCCCTAATAAAACACCTGATTGTGTTCCTCCACTTCCAGTTGCGTGAATGAAATAATCAAAACGAACTTCCAATTCTTTTGATTGTTGAACAATTTCCGAAATACAGTTCAAGTAACCTAAAGCACCGATCCTAGTAGAACCACCTGTAGGAATAACATAAGGCTTTTTATTTTGGGATTTTAATTCTTCTTCAACCTTTTTCATGAGAACTTTTCTTTCAGAACTATCCTTTGCTCGATGGATTCTTACATCAAGAATCCGATCTAAAAAAAGATTCCCTGTTATGACTTTAGGATCTACTCCTGATAAAACTAATTCGCACTCAAACCCTAATTTTGCAGCACAAGCTGCGGTTTGGAGGCAATGATTCGACTGTAAGGCTCCTTCTGTTACAATCACGTCTGCCCTCTTTTCCTTAGCATCTGCTAATAAGAACTCTAGTTTTCTATTCTTATTTCCACCGAAAGCCACACCCGTTAAATCATCTCGTTTGATAAAAATCTCCGCTCCACCAAGATGTGCTGTTAATCTTTTCAGGGGTATTATTGGTGTGGGTAATAAACAAAGGGGAATTCTTGGAATTGATTTAAGATCAAATTGTGTCATGATTTAACCGAAAACGATTTATCATTTTATAAATTTGCTGCACACTCTTGTGCTGCTTCAGATAACGCTTTCTCCCGAGGATCAGAGTGAAGATAAAAATTAGTTTTATTCATAGCATAAGCGAAACTGAGCTCTGAATCAGGATCAGCATAAGCAAAGGAGCCACCTGCTCCTGATGTACCAAAAGCTTTTTCACTACTGCCAAAATGCCAAACGGGAGACGGTTTACTGAACCCAAGAGAGAAACATGAATGACTTTGGAGGACTTCATCCCATGATCCTGAAGGAGGGAAAGGTGTGGGATTTATCAGGGCTTCCATAGTTTCTTCTTTGATATCGAGTTCTGCTCCTCCCAAAGCGAATACACTATACGCTCTTGCTATACTCCGAACTTGCCCAATACCATTCGAGGCAGGAAGTTCAATAGAACGTAACTCACGTTTGTTGTAATTAGACATGTTTCCAAGGATTTTTGGATTTGAAAAAGTTCTGTTTGTTAGAGATTTGCCTTTCAGAAAAGCTCTGACGAATTTCATCGGGATTTGCCTAATATTGATAATCATCCTTAAAGTTTGAAAAGGAGAATGGATATTTGCTATTCGGGAATCTGGTATCTCTGGTGGTAGACCAATATAAAACTCTAAGTCCAATGGGTTGGCTACTTCATCTTGGAAGTATCTACCAATGCTTCTATGTTGAGGGTCAGTTCTTCTAACAAGTTCACTTTCATAATAACCCAGACTGAGTGCATGATAGGCATGTCTTGTGCCAGGATCCCACACAGGTTTCTGTTTTGCTAATACAGAAGCAAGTGTATCTAGATCCGCTAAAATTGGGAGAGTTAACGGTTCATCTATAGCACATAAACCAGCTTGATGAGAAAGAAGCTGACGAATAGTAATATTTTCTTTTCCATTTTGAGTAAATTCTGGCCAATATGTAGCAACTGTCCTATCATAATCAAAGAGGCCTCGGGAATGTGCAACAGCGAGGGCCAATGAAGATACGCCTTTTGTGGTTGAAAAGACCAAGACTAAAGTGTCCTCTTCCCACGGGGCACGAGTTTTTTTATCTCTGTATCCTCCCCAAAGATCAACCACTTTTTTTCCTTTATGATATACTGCACATGCAGCTCCTAATTCCTTTCTTTCTTCAAAGTTTCTTTTGAACTCTTTCTGAACTTCTTCAAATCCTGGTGCTACAGAACCATGAAGTAAAGAATTGTCAATTTTTTTAGGCATTCTTCAGTCTCATTCTTCCATTTAGCGATTTTCAATGTGAAAAAAAATGCAACAATATTTATCTTGTGCCTCATGTCTTCATCGAATAACCAATGAAATGAGTTACAGATAGGAAAAGAGAGCAATGAAAGACAGTTACGGTTCAGGTTACTTTGGAGAATGGATAATTGATGAATTTGGCCTTCCTGCTTATCAATATAAATGTAATCAACTCATAGATGAGAAAGCAGTTTACCCCGTTCATACGGGTATCCTAACAGAAACTGAACATGTTCATCAAGTTGGGAATGATCGATTAGTTGGGATTGTATCAAATTACGGCCATGTTCGTGTACGTCAAGATGAGGGGAGCCCCAAATTCTTGAATGATTACGATCCCCCACGGTATCACTTTGGAGGAGGGATTGGTTACTTAATCGATAAAAAGGGAATAGTTCTTAGTACCTTTTATTCTGGACAGGACGAGTTTCACCGTGTGTTTGGAATGGGGTATTTTCGTAAAACAGTCACAAATAAAGACCTGATTGCCGATCAAATTATATTTGCGCCTTTTGGAGACGATCCACTACTGATTTCTCAAGTTTCCATCAAAAACAATCGTGAGAAACCAGTTGAAGTAAGATGGATTGAATATTGGGATTGCTTTATGTATCAATTTTCGTATAAATCTCTGATGAGATCGGTTTCTCTGAAAATCCCTGCTTCAGAACTCCGTCGTCGATTTAGTGAGCGTTTCTACCATACTTTTACAACTATTGACAACTTCGGCCTCTTAAATACAAAGCAGTTTAAAGGTCTAAAACTTAAGGATAGACTTGGGTGGGTAATTTTACAGATATATCTCACGTTCAAAGGAAAGAATCTTACTGGCGGACGTGTGCGGTCTCCTGTTAAAGAAGCCGTGCTTGAAGATTTTCATCCTCCTCCCACATTTTTAGTATCTTTGGACGCACCATACGATGGTATAAGTACTTCTAATGTTGATTTTTTTGGTACTGGTGGAGTTAAATCACCTGTAAGTTTGCAAGATCACACACCTCTAAAATTCTTTCCCACTGACAAAGATAGTGGCATGTTTCTAGAAAGAAGGTTAAAATTAGAACCTGGGGAGCAACAAACGATCTTTTTCGCTTTTGGATACTTACCTGAAGGAATGGAGATTAAATCTCTACTATCTAAATACCAAGATAAGAAGAATTTAGAAAACCTCCTTTCAAATTCAAGTCAACAATGGAAAGAAAATCGAATCAAATTAACTCTCCCTGAAGAGACTTGGGTAGAACGTGAACTTCATTGGAGCTATTACTATTTACGGAGTAATCTAACCTATGATAGCTTCTTTAAAGAGCATATTCTTTCCCAAGGTCAAGTTTATCAATATGTTGTCGGATTTCAAGGAGCTGCACGAGATCCATTACAACACGCATTACCACTGATTTATTGCGCTCCTCATTATGTCAAAGAGATAATCAGATACACGCTTAAGTCGGTTCAACCTGATGGGTCAATTCCCTATGGTATTGTTGGAAGTGGTCACTTAATGCCGTCCCCTTTTCTCCCTTCAGATCAGGAAATGTGGTTGTTATGGCTTGTTAGTGAGTATGTGTTGGCTACTCGAGATTTAGATTTTTTAAATGAAGAACTTCCAACTTACCCGATTTATGGATCTAAAGCAGGAATAACAAGTGTGAAAGACCTACTTTATCGCTGCTACCAACATTTCGTTGAAACAACTGGAACAGGAAAACATGGTTTACAGAGAATATCTAATGGTGATTGGAATGACCTAGCTGTTCACGGATTTGCACCTAATGAAAGACATCCTGAAATAATAGAGACTGGTGAAAGTGTACTAAATGCTGCATTCGCAATATTCACCTTGGAAATTTATTCCCAGTTATTAGAGTATTCAGGTGAAACAGAACGTGCCAAGGAATCATTAAAGTATTCACAGGTTCAACGTAAGGCTGTTTCAGAGCAATGGGTTATAAAGTGGTTCAGACGCGCCTGGCTCACAGAAGACTTAGGTTGGGTTGGAGAGAAAGAAATGTGGTTAGAGCCTCAACCTTGGGCTCTTATCGGAGACGCCGTTACGTCTGAGCAACGAGATATTCTAATTAACTCTATTGATGAGGGATGTCGTCAACCATCACCGATAGGAGCCATGATTCTCAATAAAGGTATTCATAAGAAAAAGGGGGAAGAACTTGGAACTGAACTCCCAGATGGTGTTGCTACCAACGCGGGTATCTGGCCATCAATAAACGGGACATTGATCTGGGCGCTATCTCTTTCAAACGGTATTATGGCGTGGGATGAATGGAAGAAAAATACTTTCGCTCTTCATGCTGAAGCTTATCCAGAGTGCTGGTATGGTATATGGAGCGGTCCAGATACCTATAATTCTGTTCTTTCGAAATATCCAGGTCAAACTGTCTTAGGAACAACAACAGAGGATCCTTTAGAAGAAAACAGTAGTGATCGTGAGAGCGCTATTGATTTGATTGAACTATCTACTATCGATTTCCCTATTTGTTGTATGCACCCTCACGCCTGGCCCCTTTACAATGTCACCCATCTAATTGGTATCAGATTTACCATTGAAGGAGTGGAACTCACACCAAATTTACCTAAAGATGAATATGACTTTTCCACGCCATTGCTAGGATTTAAGAAAGAGAAAGAGAGGTATTCAGGATGGTATGCACCAACTGTAGAGGGAATATGGAAAATCACTCTCACATTAAGCGAAGGTGATTCACAGTTTTTCAATACTATTGAAATAAATGGAAGAGAGGAAGAAATTGTACGCGAAGAGAATAAGATTATATGGAGAGGAAGAAGTACGCCAAACAAACCATTACAATGGTCAATTAAGAAATAATACTAGCAAAAACATAATTCTAGAGTATCTAAAATGTCTCTTCAAACGGGTCAGTACTAATCATCTGTAAGACTTTCGACCAAAAATGGTTCTTTATTGTATTTCTTTTTGATTATTTACTTTTCCTTTTAACTGAGGTAAGAAAGAGAATAGTAGTAAGTACTAAATACAAGCCTAAACTTGAGCTGATTTTTGTACTAGTCTCTGTTTTTAGATCAGTGGTAAAAGTTTCATGGGATTCTGATGCCGTCCTACTAGAATTTGTAAGGTTATCAGTTATCGTTGATGGTGTTGTAGTGGTAGCTGGTAATGTTGTTGTAGAAGTGTAAGATGTTGTAGAAGTGCCACTTGAATCGATAAAACTTCGATCTATCTTGAATCGGCCATCTGAGATGTCTTCTGTTTGTATTCCATTCACTGAGGTAGCTTTAACCTTCAGTAAATACAAAGTTTCATTCTCAATTGAAGAAACGGCTGTTTTTGTCTCCCAATCGTAGTTAATCGTTTTTATGCCTTTCTCGATCAAAAACCATGAAGTTTCATCACTTATTGAATAAAAAAGAGTATAAGTAACATTGAACACACTAGAGGGATCTGCTGAATTCCATTGAAGTGTGACTGTCCCCGTAAGCGTCTCCCCTCCATTTGGATAGATAATCGTCGGAATCGCCATAATGACCATTTGAGGATTATTCCGAGTAACCATAGGGAATTCATCTGTGTTATTGATCACACCAACTCCATCAATTGGATAAAGATGATCGACAATATTATCATTATTCGAATCGGGCGCATCCCACTCATTCCAATAGTTATTACAGAATGTATTGTTTGATCCATCGTCGTAAGCTTGGGATGAAGTTCCATAAGCCTTGGCATTTATTACGTTGACATTTCCAATTATATCATTCCCTGTTACAACAGTATTGTTTGTGGATGAAATTGAAATCCCATAAAAACTACTATAAGCAACTGTATTATGCTTTAAGGTATTATTATTTGAATAATAACTTACATGGATGCCTCTTAGGTTATTATTGACGATATTGTTTGTCAGAATAGAATTATTCTCTGATTTAAAATAGACAAAAATACCTGTATTTCCATTTTTGATAACAGAATTATTTGAAATTATGTTATGATCCGAGCTACTAAGAAAAATTCCCTCAGCCCTACTGTTATATATCGAATTATTGATTATTACATTCTTATTTGAGGAACTACGTAAATAAATGTTTGATAAATGGCTATAACCGACTGAATTATTAAATATAAAATTATTTTCTGAGCCTATTAATAAAATTGAACTAGATTTACAATTGGTTATCTGATTATTCAAAATGTCATTATCATCACTAGAGGAGAGAGAAATACCTGTTCCTTCAGCTTCACTGATTATATTTTCAGAGACATTGTTATGATGTGATGATAACAATAGAATTCCATAATGAGTAGTGTTTGAAATTGAATTATTGAGAATATATCCATTTTCCACATTAGTAAGTGAAATCCCCCTCTCTCCTCCAGACAAAATGCATCCATTAATTTGAAAGAATTTATCTGTATTTTGAATATCTATAAGATATTCTGAAGATAGAGAACTTGTAATGTTTAATCCTTCAAGAACATAAGGAGAAGAAGAAGTACCATCCCCAATAGATGTATAATTAGTAAAATCAGCATTTTTTGTGATGAAAATAGCTTCAGCTGATACATATCGAGATATCGTTACTTTTTGAGGATATCTTCCCGAATTTAACATAAAATCCTGGTCTGTAACTTGGAAAAATATAGAATCTACGTTACTGAGAATAATCAACAAAGATATACTAATTAATATACAGATTAGAATGGACTTTTTCATCTCATTTCTAAATTTTGGAGAACATCTAATAAATAAATCTAATTAATTGATGACAATATAATATACCCTAGCAGCGAATCATTACAGTAGTCAATCAGTAAATAGCACTCGAAAAAACATAAATTAAGAGTACGAATCTTCCAATGAAGTCAGATATACATCATAAGAACGAGAATTTTGAATTGGATTAGTAATCTCATTTTTTTGTCGGAGTTCCTCT
>JAEOTY010000046.1 GCA_016839625.1 Candidatus Hodarchaeota archaeon | reverse complement strand
TTTAACTAATTTTCCAATTTATGTAAGTTATGTACTTAACCTGCAAGAAAATATGATCGGGATTTATTTGCTGTCATTTTGGGTTGTAATCATGGTGGGGATAATGCTGATGCTTACAAATAAACTGTACTATGGGAAATTACGGATAGGATACATGTTAATGGGGCAAGCAGAATGCCCAGAGTGTGGTAATATCTATGATCGACCTTTTTTTGGAATAGTTCTTGTTAAAACACGAATTGAGCGTTGTCCGCAGTGTAAACGTTTTCACCGTGTAAAACATTCGATAAAAAAAGAGGAAGAAATAGCACTAGAGTAAAAAATTAGGGGGCTCTCTTGTGAGCTTATACGATGATAAAGTTAGCAAATAATGTGAGAAGACTTAAAAAGAGCTTAAAGAAAATATTATTCTATTACAAGAAGAAAATTCTAATGGAACACAAAAAGCTTTTTATTTTAATGAAATATAATATTACTCACTCTGTAATTTCATGAATAAGAATTATACAATATTATGTTGATCATCCAACTGGATTGAGATACACAATTTGTTAATTCTATTCGTGGAATTATAGATACCGTTTTGGGAGAGACTACAATGGTTAAGAATACCCCACATCTCGAAAGCCAAAATTTTCCCGCAAAAGCCGCAGTCGTGGTTGACGGAGGCTATTACAGAAAAATCATTAACGAAATAGGAATAAGCTCTGTTGATTTAGTGTCATTAACAGATATTATTTGTACTCCTGCTTTCAGGATACGAACATATTTTTTTGATGGAAAAATCCAAGGATCACAGTCTTTTCATGATGGACTCCAATTATTAGATCGATTTGAAGTCTATTTAGGAGAAGTTCTTCCGAGACCCTTTACTTGTCCTTCTTGTCAGGAAACAGTTCAAGTGCTAGCTCAAAAAAGAGTTGATGTGGCTCTGGCAGTCGAATTAGTCCATTTAGCCACCACACAACAAATTGATTTAATTGTATTAATCGCAGGGGATCGGGATTTTATTCCTGCTATAGAAACAGCAAAACATGCTGGTGCAATTTTACGGTTAATTCATGGACATCCGAAAACAGTCTCAAATACTTTATTGAAGCTTGTTGATGAAAAAATAGAATTATCCATGGATTTTTTCAAACAAAATAAGATTAAACATCAAAGAAAGAAAGCACTTCGTAAAAAGGTCAGGGGAAAACCAGAAGAAGAGAAGCGAGAGTTAGAAGCGGAAATCGAAACAATCACAACGAAAATAGAATCAATATTGACTGATTTAATCGCTAAAACCTCAAAAGAATATATTCCACTAAGTAGAATAGGAATAGACATCAATCGCATTGAACCTAAATGGAAAGAGAAGACACACACAAAGCATCTAAAAGACCTCATTGGACTAGCTGACAAGAAATTTAAAATCGAGACACGGAAGAAACACCATTATATTTCAACTACAAAGAAAATCTCAACAGAAAAGAAAGTAATACGTAAAGAACCAACCACGCTTGACAAATTTCTTATAAATACAATAACAGAATATTTTACTGATAATCAAACCAAATCCATATCACTTATACAATTAGGCATTTTATTACACAAGAAGAATCCTGATTGGAAGAAGAAATTTGAAGTAAAGCAACTTAAGACTGCGTTACAGTCTCTAGGAGACAAACTCATGTTTTCAGGAGAGGGAACCTCCCTTCGAATACAATTCCCTTAAGTTTTTGCAATAAGATAAAATCCAACAACCTTCATTGTGGGAGAAAATGTAAAAAGATGGGTTTAAAAGCAAACTCGCCCATTAATATTTGAATTAAAATGGCCATAGTATTAGATTTAGACGACAGAGGAAGAATAACCATACCTAAAGAATGGCGTAAAAAGTTATCTTTGAGTCGAGTGGTCGCCATTCATACTAAAAACAGCATTTACCTGATACCTGTTTCAAGTGATCCTCTAAAAGTCTTAAAAGGATCATTCACAACCAATAAAACCACGGAAGAGCTAAAAAAAGAAGCTCTCGACTTAGCACTTAAAGATCTAAAACAAGGTAATCAAAGGAACAAGTAAGAATGCCTTTAATTGAAACAGATATGATCTTCGCTTTTCTAAATTCAAACGACCGTCATCATAATGTTGCTAGCAAACTATTCGCGCTAATAAAGTCAGGGTACGAAGTGGGTTTACCAACGTCTGCTTTAATCGAAATGGAATTGGTTTACAAGTCAAATAATCGTGAAGACAATCTGGCGACTCATGTCGCAAACTTGATCGCGATTCCAAACATTACATCACTAGTCCTGACTCCAAAGACAATTCTTCTTTCAATAAAATTGAGAGAAGATTATAATCTTAGTTTTTTTGATTCTCATCACGCAGCTACAGCTCTTGAGAACGATGGGAAAATTATCAGCACAGATCAACAGTTCGAAAAGGTACCGCATTTGGAACTCGTAGATCCTGAAGACTGTCTCAATAAATATTCAAACTAGGAAAATGACAATAATACGTAGTTAATATACTGAATGTCGTCAATCTGCTGTGGGATTTTCATCTGGTGAGAATTTGGCTTCTTTATACTCATTCCTGGTTAAAACCCAGGGATTTTGCATCAGAAAAAAGAAAAAGAAGGGTAGATATCAACCAAGGGCAGTAGAAACTACTTCTCTGCTGCTAGTATAATATCTGACTCCTTAATGGTCTTTCGACCAGTGTTGCGCGCAATCTCTACAGCATATTTAGCAATACCAGTAGTATAATCAGTTAAAATTTCATTTAACCGATCAATTGCATCCCCAGAGACTCTGAACGCACCAGCATTTCGGATAAGTCTTTCGACTCGCGCACGAGCAAAACCAGACATTTCTTTCACCTTTTCTCCATCTTAAATGATAATGAGTCAATGAAAAGACTCATTGCATACCCTCGAAATCCGATTATTTATAAATCTTCTTCTATCTTGAGTAAGGTAAAGCTTGTATACTGATTCATTTTCCATTCACGATTAACAAAACTAGAGAAAATTAATTTGTGAAGAATCATAGCTAAAAACAATAAAGAACAAAGAAATAAAAAAATGCCAAGAAATCACTATTTCGAACTGAATTCTCTATTTTGTCAAAAAGCTACATTGTTTATAGTTTGTCAGAACAGCTATTATGATTTGATTAAGAAATCTATCATTAATTATTAAGAAGGAAAACTAATTTGGAGAAGTAAGATATGAAGCAAACGAAAAATCGCCAATGGCGTTTAGCTAGTCATCCAATAGGGTTAATTAAGGACTCAGATTATAAATGGCACGAAGAATCCATTCCTGAATTAAAAGATGGGGAAGTCCTCGTTCGCAATATCTATTTATCCCTTGATCCAGCAAATCGAGGGTGGATTAATCCAGCTACTGCTCCTCACTATGTCAAACCAGTTAGCATCGGGGAAGTCATGCGTGGAATATGTATTGGAGTAATAGAAGAGAGTACTAATTCGCAGTTCGAAAACGGGGAAATTGTGACAGGTTTATTGGGGTGGCAAGACTATTTCATCTGTGATGGAAAGGGCCTCACATCATTGAGTCTATTTCCACGGCCAGAGAAAGCCCCACTTTCAATTTACTTAAACGTTTTTGGAATGATAGGATTAACTGCCTATTTTGGATTATTAGATATTGGAAAACCAAAAGAAGGAGAAACTTTGGTTGTTTCTGCAGCCGCAGGTGCGGTCGGTTCACTTGTAGGGCAGATTGGGAAGCTTAAAGGTTGTCGTGCAATTGGGATCGCAGGGACTGAGGAAAAATGTAGCTGGATTACAAAGGAGCTTGGATTTGACGCCGCCATTAATTACAAAACCGAGTCTGTCCGAGATCGATTAAAGGAGCTATGTCCAAATGGTATTGATATCTACTTCGATAATGTTGGTGGGGATGTATTAGATACAGCTCTTGGTGAATTAAATTTACATGCCAGAGTAGTTATCTGCGGTATGATTTCGACATATAATTCGATGAAACCTGTTTCAGGGCCCCATAATTTTGTCCGAATTCTTACCAAACGTGCTCTTGTTCAAGGATTCATTGTTACAGATTATTTTGACCGAATGACTGAGGCTTTAATAGATCTAATGAGTTGGTATTCCAGTGGGAAACTGAAATATCGCGAACACATTGTCGACGGGTTAGAAAACGCTCCTATTGCTATTAATAAGCTATTTGATGGATCTAATAAAGGAAAGCTCATCATCAAAATCAGTGAAGAGCCTTAGGGTCAATCCTGTACCACGTACCAGAACTAATATTATTCATTTTCTTACTACAGTTATGCGTGTATTTACCATTACCTCTCCTACTGGAGAAACCATAAAAATATTCTCCCCTCCCAACGAAACTAGAGAGTCTTTCCCTTTCAAGCACGGTTCTCGTCCTAACCGCGCTAGACCACCCGCGTGGAAAAATGACGATTAATTGGGTACAAAATGAATATGGTTTTTTTCTTAAATACTACCGTGCAACCGCACTATCCTTTATTATTCACATAGAATGGCCATCTGATGTTTCGATTTGATTAAGAAATATATTCAAATAGAATTTCTTATTATTAGAAACTCCCAATTAACTCACAATATTGGGGATTCCACTAAAAATGATAGTAGATTTAGTTTTCAGTC
>JAEOTY010000369.1 GCA_016839625.1 Candidatus Hodarchaeota archaeon | reverse complement strand
AGAATTTCCGATTTAGCTCCAGTATCAAAAAGAATATTCTCATCACCTATGGAAATATAAAACGACTGACCATGATCTCCCTTCAGATTATCATTGTCTGACGATTCATTTGCATAAACATTTGTTACTTTTACTTGCATTTCTATACTTACCTCAATTTTTTATTGCTAATCCTTTTCCTTAATAAACAATAATAAAAACTGATGATTAAAACCATTAATAATGAAATCCATTCAAATCCTGGAGTAAGCTCAAGTGTTGGGGGACTACTCTTGGAGATGGATTTATCACTCGCTACTTTTACAATAACACTATCAGAATATATTAATGATTTCATCGTGATTTGCAACGTGACGTTATGAGTACCAATCGATAGTTCTGAACAATCAAAAGTAATTTCAAAGTCTGATAATCTCCACCCGATGTCCTGAGTAGCCGAAGAGGTGGGGGAACCGTCAATTCGAAATCTATATGGAAAGGCATTCCTAGAGTAGAACATCCATTTAATATCTTTATCAGTTGCATCATCAGCTATTGTGATATCAGTCGGGTGATTAAGAATCACTCTCGACTGATAATGGGTAGCCATTAACGGGAAATGATCTATTGCATCAACAGAACCGTATATTTCGTAAGGATTATCCGCGATACCATCTGAGTCTGTATCTGATCCTAAAGAAGCAGCCCAAAAGTTTCCCAATCCATTATAATCCCACTGAGTCCGTTCTCCATTATCCACCACACTACCATCAATGGTATTGCAACAGAATAGATTGTCTTTTGAATCAGAAGAAAGAGTGATGGCTGAATCAGAGCTACTATAGATATTGTTGTAAAAAAAAGTGTTAGTATGTGATCCCTGGATCTTCAACCCTGGAAGGTCACTGCCAAAAATGCTATTATGAGCAAAAAAATTATCAAAACTGTTGTCTCCTAACTCGACCCCCCCCCCCCTATATGCAATCCACGAAGTGTATTATAAATCCAAGTATTATTAGAACAGGGGCCCCACATTTCAATTCCGTTCATTGACCAATCGACTTCATTGTAAGAGAATACATTATGGTGGGATCCTTCTGTAAAATGAAACGCATTACCCTTCCCGTCAATTATGTTTTGATGAAACACATTGTTATCGCTTGCAGAACGTACATGTATCGCAGGAGTATTTGACTCAATATTTAAGCTATTGTTGATAAAAGAATTGTCTTTTGAGGCATAGACATCGAAACCGTTAATTTCCCAGTCCGAAATAGCCGTTGATAAAGATTTAATATTATTATTAGCAATATAATTTTTATTGGAAGTATCTAATTGAACACCCTCTCCATAGCCTTGAATGATGTTATTTATAATAGTGTTATTATGAGATTGGATTAACGAAACAACTGTAAGAGTATTATCGGAGTGTTCACAGATTATTGAATTGCCAGCTATCTCATGAAAACCCGCATGATCAAGAACCATGCCCTTTTGTTGAGTAAACGTAATGGAACTGTTTGTTATCCTATGATTATCAGTCTGAAAAACAATCTCTCCACTAATTGTCAAGGTGACAGAATCAAATACTACTGACTCAGGACTATTAATGATAATACTTCCGTTAATCACGTACTCTTCACCAATAAAAGACTCTCGAGAAGTAATAATCCAGTCACCAGATGAGGGGGGAGTACTATGTAAACCTGTTAAATGATCAATAGAGAAAAGGTTTGCCGAACCTTCATCAATAAAGTCAGTTCCCAACTCTAAAGACAGTGAGAAGAACATTAGCACTAAACAAAATGTTCCTAGTAATTTTAACGATCTATTACGTATAATCATAAATCTCATTCACCTCTATTAGAGAAACATTACGAGGAGCCAGGAAAATGTATGATTCGAGAATGGTTTAAAGACTTAATATATTAAAATTTCCGTTTTATCGAATTTCGAAAGAACAGCCATATGGTAAGGACAGGTATATTCTAATGTTAATAATTAGAATCTTCGCTTTAAAAGAACTAAAAGACCAGTTATACAGAATAAGAAAATGCCGAGACTTCCGCTCAACAAAGGAAATGTCAAAAACGAAGAATTGACATTGATTTCAACCGTGTCCCAATAAACAGGCTTATTGGTTGATTTTAGGATGAATATCAGCGTAATGTCATGCGTTCCAGCTTTTAAATCAGAAATAATAACTCGGATTGAATTATTTTCCCTCATATGATCGACAGTGATACCATCAAGATGAATTATAGGATTTGTTTCATTAGTTATTCTAGCATCCCAATTAATTATAACAGGAAATTCACTTTGTAGAAGAGTCAGATCAGTTGGATGAGTACTCCCAGGAGAGCTTTTGCCAAAATGTAGACTGGAATCCGATTTTTTTTGGCTAATCTTTTTGATTTATTTGTGGAATTATATCAGCTAAGTCAATAAAAGAATCAGCTTGATTTTTCAACTCTTGAGCCATAAGTGGGGGATCTGATTTTTCCGTACTAACCACATGTACAATTTTATTGCGCTTCTGTAACACTGAAACACATCGAGTGAAATCTCCATCTCCTGAAAACAAGATAGCTCTATCATAGTTATCCATGTTCAGTAACATATCAACGGTAAGTTCCACATCCATATTACCCTTAATAAAAGCGTTAGCTATTCGTTTTACTTCTTTTGTTACCACTGTAAATCCATTATATTTCAACCAATCAATGATCTTTATAATAAATCCTTCAGATGGATCGTAAGCAGTGTAATAAAATGCCTTGTATAAAGTTTCAGCAGAACAGAAATATTCTTTCAAACGTAAAAAATCAACCTTAAATCCAAGACTTTTCGCAGCATGATAGAGATTCCCTCCATCGATGAATAATGCGACCTGCTTAGTTAATTTCTTCTTTGGACGATCTTCTTGATAAGAATGTTTTT
>JAEOTY010000368.1 GCA_016839625.1 Candidatus Hodarchaeota archaeon | reverse complement strand
TGAAATGGATAACGAGCTCCCGTCAATGATTTATCCAATAGATCAGGTAAAATTGTAGCTAAAGATAAAACTATCAGGTGTTCTAACGGGATTGAAAATTTAAGCAGCCGATCTAAGATAACAAGGCATACAAAAGCACCAATCACATGAAGGAGAAGAGTGGTCATTTCCGCTTAAACCCTCCATTCGATTTTGGTTTAGGAACTTTTTCTTCAATAATAGCAAGTAGTGGTTACAGAAAATTTGAAATATAAATTGAACACTAGAAGGCTTGATTAGCTAGTCCCGTTCATAGTTTGAACCGTTTTTGGAAATTTAATAAAATGATTGAATATGCCTGTATGATAAAATCCTCTTTCATAGACTTTGTCTTCTATTTCTTGGGTTATATCATTGTGGTTTAAACCAAATTGGTTATATCCTACAGTATCAAACGCTAGAAAGAAATATACAACGATACAACTTGTTATAATTATCGCTCCTACCAATACTCCTCGTAGGATTCCTAATCTATTCCCGATAGTATTAATAAAATTTTCTTCTTTTCTATTCATATGCTCTTCTGTTTGCCAGGGGAGTCATAGGTGGCTATTAAAGTATGGATTCCAGAATCCGAACCTTTTTAACCTTTACAAGCAATATAAGCTCTCGAGTATTTTAAGACATTACTTTGGTTCTGATTCATGAATTTATGATGCTATCTAATGTGTTCACTGATGAGCCTGGACTCTAAACTTATGTGCTCGTCCCCTAGTACCTACACGACTGAGAATCCCTAGTTTGCATAAGCTGTAAGTCATACATCCTGGAATTCTCCTCACTCTCCTTTCTCCTCCCTGAATTTCCAGCCTCTCTGCCAGGTCTCGGTTGGTAAAAACAATTGGTAAACCTTCTGGTAAGAGATCCAGAAAGTCTGATCTCATTCTGAATTTTTTGGAACTTTCAACACTTATTAAATCTCTTTGCACAATTTTGTATCTTCGTCGGTTACTATTTCTCCAAAATCCTACAAATTCTTTCAAAACATGTTCTTTAATGAATAAAACATCAAACCTCATTCTTTTTGGTCTAAATTCCGTTTTAAAGTATACTAATTTTTCAAAAAACGCGTAGATATCTCCCCATTTGTTATAATAACTAGTTCCAATAGTTATTCCCCGCTTCATCCGAGTAACCTTTTGGTTAATTACTATAGGATGGACAATTATTATTTTTAACTCGGACAACTGCAATAAGTCCTTTATTTTCTCTGAAAAATTTCCTCCAAAGCTTGCACGATGTATCTCGTAAGCGGTACCATTTTCGTTATCTAGCACATCGATCCGATATTTCCTCCCATTTAATTGTACGGTTACTTCCTCAGCACCCCCAACATCAGATAGATACTTATCTTTAAGTTTTTGATGGAGCCATGTCTGGTTTATTTGAGGAAAGTTAACTTTTGTTTTCATTTTTCTACGCATTAACATCTTCTACGATAAGTTGTACTGGAATTAATTGAAAAAGATTCATATTATGATCGTTTTTGAAATAATCTTTCTAGGTAAAAAAGAACGCTGAACCATGAGATGAGGAAATACTCTGCTATTATGCTTTATCTACAGGAAGGGGTTTAATTTAATAAATAAAACTGAAGAGATATAAAATTTTTGCGTCAAGAATGTATCATAACGTTTTTTAAACATTAAATAAGAAATAACGGAAAAGTTCATTGATGTGAACAATTTATAAGGAAAGGGATACAACAAATATTCAAGGACAGATTTACATTTTCTAATCTCATTTGGCATAAATTCAGAAATATCTCCTCACTCTAAAGGTGTTGAAAATGGAACCGACTATTAAACTCGTGAATTTAACAAAATATTATGGGAAACAGCGAGGAATCGAAAATTTGAGTATCAATATAAATCCAGGGGTCATTTCCGGTTTCTTAGGTCCCAATGGAGCTGGTAAAACAACGACTATTCGCTGTCTTCTCGGAATTTTGAGACCAACAAGTGGTCAAATTAAGGTTTTTGGTCGTGAAATCGCCAATTGGAGTTCCGAAGTTGCTCTCAAGGAGAATATTGGTTATTTACCTGGAGAATTCGATTTATACAGACATTTTACTGTTAAAGGCATATTGGATTATTTTGCTTCACTACGAAAAAGACCTGCTAAACTCAGGCACAATTTGGTTGATGTCTTTGAGCTTGATGAAACAAGGAATGTCAGTCAGTTAAGTAAAGGAAATAAACAGAAAGTTGGCCTTATTCAGGCCCTAATGCATGATCCTGACCTCCTTATCCTTGACGAACCTTCTGTTGGTTTAGATCCTCTAATGCAACAGCGCCTTTATCAAGTATTAAAAGAATTTAGAGAGCGGGGTAAGACCATTTTTTTTTCATCTCATAATCTCGCTGAAGTACAAAAAATCTGTGATGAAGTGGCTGTAATTAAGGAAGGTTTTCTCGTTACTCATGACCTTATTGAGCAACTAAGTCAGCATGTGCACCAAAAAGTAATTCTCACCATGAAAGAACCGGTTGAGTCTTTATTATCTCAAATTCCACTTATAAGCCATTTCGAACAGCTTCAGATGAATGGAGACGGATATCGATATTCCATCTACACTAAATCAGCAAAACCAAATTTTTCTGATCTATTTCATTCTTTGAGACAACAAACTATCCTAAATGTGGTTATTTCTGAACCAAGTTTAGAGGATTATTTCTTGCAATATTATAAAGAAGATTAGTCTGTGATTCAGATGTGGACTCATAGTTTCAAACTGATTCTTAAGCAACAGTGGCTTACATATGTTCTGATATTCGTTATCGGCTTCGTTGGAGCTTTATTGGTATTTTGGACCTCTCCAGGAGAAGAAGGTATCCAAG
>JAEOTY010000367.1 GCA_016839625.1 Candidatus Hodarchaeota archaeon | reverse complement strand
CTACTTCGATGATGAATTTTGGTTCTCCATTGGCTCGGATGCTCATCATAAAGCAAGTTTAGGGAATATGGACTTAGCAATCAATTATCTGAAGGGTCGAAATATACCTCTGGACCGAATAATCACTTTATAATTCAACAAACTTTTAGAGACTTTATCAAAAATCATTCTCACAATACCTACTAAGAGAATAATCACAAGAAAGCGAAATACGTGAAACCAATGGCTCTTCTATTCGACCTAGAAAGCGTTCTCAACGATTTTTCGGATGAAATGCAGAAGAATATTCGCTTCATCTACTCATTGTCGTTACTGCCTAAAACTAAGGTTGCTTTTCACGCCTCGGATGCAGATGGAATAATTTCTGCCGTTATTCTAAAAGGAATGGGAGAGTTTGAACATGCAGCATTCATTCCTCTCACGTATCAAGAGATTAAACATCCAATTTTCAGTGGTTTTCTACAGGCACTTAACTGGATAGCAATTGTAGATCTTCCTCCTTTTAATGAATCAGGAATAAAACTCTATTGCGATCATCATTTGACAAATAAAGCATTAACTAAAACAGCAGAGGTTGTACTTTTTGATGAAAACGCCCCAAGTGCTGCGTTTCTATTAGCTAAGCATTTTCAGGACAGTTTACCCCGAAATTTACAACTTTTAGCTGATTTAACGACTATTACTGACACAGCTGGCTTTACTACCCCTCCGCCAGTGGAATTTTTGCCAAACTTCACAGAATTAACACGACAAGAGCAAGCTTGGCTGTTAGACGATCTCTGTCGCACTCCCGAGTCAGCAGAAGAAGTCTTATCTCTTGTACAAGATATTTCGACCCTAGATCTAAAGGTATTTTATAAGGAATCATATCAACAGCGTATATTGGGAGTGAGAAAACTACGTAAGAAGAGTATTAGGCTGGGAAAAGATTTTGAACAAGCAGATGTAGTCTTAATAATTCAAGGGAAGGAAAAAGTCATGACATCAGCATTGGTGCATAACCTCTTTGCAAAAGGCGTAAAGATAACTTGCGTAATGTTTCCAGGTAAGCAATTCACAGGTATTTCGTTAAGAGTAAATTCCCAGGTGCCTGAGAACGAATTGGAGAAGTATCGGGTAGATTATCTAGCCAGCAAATTATCTGGTGGAGGCCATCCTAGAGCAGCTGGAGGTCGAGAGACTTCACTGAAAAAAGCACTAAAATTAATTACTGATTGGGTTCAAGAACATCATTTTACCTGTAACCAATATGATCTTCGCAAATCCAAGACTTAACCTTATTTTTCTAATCTCCTAGCAAGATTCAAGAGGATAATCCAATGAAAATATTGCTTACTGGCGCATTCGGAAATATCGGCGGAAGTACATTAGTAGCTCTTCAAGAAAAGAACTATGAGATTAAATGTTTTGATATTAAGAATAAAACAAATCAAAAGAAACAAAAAGTGTTTATGTCTGAATTTGGGGAGTTTGATACAATTTGGGGTGATATTACAAGTATTGAATCTCTTAAGGAGGTAGTTCATGATGTTGATTGTATTATCCATCTTTCTGCGATAATTCCTCCAATGAGTGAAATTCAACCCGATGTGGCAAAGAAAATTAATGTACATGGCACTCGCAATATTCTAGAATTAGCAAATCATATCGACCCGAAACCTAAACTTATCTTTCCAAGTTCAGTATCTACTCATGGCCCTAGAAATCCTGATAGTTTTCCAATAAGAGCAGATGATTTGTTATCTCCAAGTGATAACTATACACATCATAAGGTCAAGTGTGAGAAAATGATAAAAGAATCTGAACTACCTTGGACGATTCTCAGAGTTGCAGCATCACCTTCTCTAGTCATAACTAGTAAGCTTGATCCTTTTTTATTTGAAATTCCGTGGAATCAGAAAGTTGAATTTGTGCATTCAGGAGATGTTGGGAGAGCATGCGCAAATTCAGTTGAAGCAAACACAGAACAGAAAGTATTACTGATTGGTGGAGGGAAAAAATGTCAAATGATTTATGGAGATTTCGTGAATGGTGTAACAGAATCAATGGGAATTGGAAAATTCCCTTCTACAGCATTTCGTATTCCTAGAAGTAACAATGATTGGTATTATACTGATTGGATGGATACAAATAAATCACAGTCACTCCTTAATTATCAAACACTGACATATGAAGATTATCTTAATGAATTGAAGAAACACCTTGGTGTCAAACAATACATCATTAAATTATTTGGTCCGTTAATTAGGAGACAGATTTTGAAACATTCAGCTTATTATTAGTATTTAAGAGGAGAAAGATTATTATTTCGATGATTAAGATGAATACGGTCCTAATCGTCCAGAAACGACTTCAATTGGAAATCGTTTTTCATTCCGAGCCAATTTTTCACGGATAATTTTACTCAGATCAATTGTAGTATGATAACTCAAACTCAAACAATAGATCATAACATCAGCTAATTCATCTTCGAGCTTAGCTTTAAGAGCAGGATCAGATTGGATTTTATCGGTTGCTTCTTTGTTCGTAAACCATTGAAACAGCTCCATTAATTCAGCAGCCTCAATTGAAATGGACATTGTCAGATTTTTTACTGTATGATATTTAGTCCAATCTCGACGCTTGACAAAATCTGCTACTAGTAGTTGCAATTCTTTTAGGGAATCTGTATTTGACATTGTCCTCAAAGTGCCATTTTATTCATGTATATAAAAATTTAAATTAAAATTATTGCTGCTAATTACACAAAAGCAGTTCTACTACT
>JAEOTY010000366.1 GCA_016839625.1 Candidatus Hodarchaeota archaeon | reverse complement strand
TCTTCATCAGAATAATCGTAAGCGGTCGTTCCACTTCCTTTCTCAAATGGATAATCAAGTACTCGATCATCATCAAATTCGCCATCGGTATTATAATTAGTAATTGCAGTTACAAAGTTTTCATCTGCTTCAATATTACTATATGTTGTTGTAGCTAAACCACCTGTTCTCATTGTTCCTTCGCCAGAAGCATCCCAATTGTCGAACACGTCTTCGTTCTCGGCGAAATCATCTGCAAAGTAGAGAGCCCAGTCATTAGTGTCAGCAATAAGAGGATTCATGAAATTTTTGATTTCATAAGCATCTAAAAAATTATCATCATCCGAATCACTATCATCTGGTTTAGTTCCTGAGTATAACACTTCCATACCATCAAGAATACCATCATCATCAGTATCATTATCATGTAGATCAGAAACATCAGTCCCATTATTATATACAGCATTTCCATTGGTATCTTCGTAACTATCATTCAACCCATCATTATCAGAATCGAAATCGAGCCAATTGGGATAACCATCACCATCAGAATCCCATTTATCCTCATCAGAATCAGGGTAGGAAGAACCATAATAAGATAATTCAATATTGTCGCTCAATCCATCATTATCAGTATCTGAGTCAGTTGGATCCGTACCGTATGTAAGTAGTTCATCACCATCGTCTCTATAGTCACCGTCAACATCGTTGTCATTTTCATCGAGTTCCTCTACTCTTGTCTCATAAAAGTCTGGTAATCCGTCGTTGTCGCTATCATCTGGTGGTAAATCATCGTTATCTATTGCATAT
This sequence comes from Candidatus Hodarchaeota archaeon, assembly GCA_016839625.1. GTDB lineage: Archaea > Asgardarchaeota > Heimdallarchaeia > Hodarchaeales > Hodarchaeaceae > Hodarchaeum. The sequence continues at coordinate 3,942 of JAEOTY010000366.1, read as the reverse complement.
AGATAGGTAGTGTATAATTTTACCCATTCTGTTCCTGCAGTATCATTTTGGCGATAATATTCAAATTTAAAATCAGTGAGTTCCACATCTATAGGAGTTGTATCAATGACCTCATCGAATTCTTCTTCCCAAACACTTTGACCTGAAACATTATATATACCATCACCAGCAGATACCCAGTCATATGGCGCACCACTTACTCCCTTATAGTACGCTTTTATTCTATCTACGCAATCAATTTCTCTTGATACTTCGATTATATTATCACTACTTGCAAACTCCGTAGTTCGATATTTTGGAATGCCAGGACTCGCTGGATTAAGAGGATTATATCCCATTAGAATTTCTTCAAAATCATCAAATGTATCACTATCAGTATCATTAGAATTAGGACACGTACCAATCACTTTTTCCTCATAATTCAAGATCCCATCTGAATCATTATCAGCAACATCGTCACCAGTTACATCAGCAGATACTTGTTCCGCTTTATCTGTTACTAATAATGCTGCCAAAATAGTCGTTGCTATTCCTGCCTTTACACTTACTGGTAATGAAAGTTCTATTGATGTAATAATTCCACCCACATATGGGGCAATTCCAATTGCTGCAACACCTATTAATCCCAATCCTAATAATCCATATATCTCTGCAATTTCTGATAAATACTCTGCCATTATTCTTTCAAGAAGTAAAGTTATTCCTGCAGCACAAACTTCTGCATGATCTTTAGAAGGTGTTTCAATTAATTCCTTTAAGTAGAGAGCTGATGTAACTATTACAACCCAAGTATCTCTTAATATTTCTTCAATGTTTTTTTGTGTCAGAATAGAAAAAGCAATTAAAGCTTGATAGGCTGCGTCAAGATTCTGTTTGCTTCCACTTTCATCAATATATTGAATACAAATAATTCTATCGAAGGCTCCCGCAACAGTACCACTGACAATAAATGACGTAAGAGCCGCAAAAAATATGTTTTCCGAGGAATGATCAATAGCAGCACTGATAGAATAATAATCTTCACAAAAGAGATAATAACCCCAATAAAACAAACCAGGCCTAATGAGATATATTGTTGGCCATGCTGTTCGTAAATTCACATTTCTAAATTTTGCAGGTATAAGTTTAACCCAATTATTCCATAAAATTTTAGTTAATTTTCCTGCGAACTGTGTTCCTAAGGCTATTGATCTATCAAGCATTACTCCAACAGCAGCAGCAATGGAACTACCATATTCCTTTTTATAGTAAGTAATATCACCACCACCAAACGATAATGGATTATCCATGATCATCTGTTTAAAGTACATTAAATCAAATAAATTTGGATTTATCTCGTCAGAATCATGGAAATATGCGATATACGACATGAGGCCAGCAGCCTCAGCATCTATTTTTCGATGATATACTCCTATAAAATTCCCATCAATGTCACCACTATAACACGCCATAACAAGAATATCATTATCTTGATTTGTATTAATGAATTCTTTGAGGATATCCCACTTAAGAACGATATATCCAATTGATAAACCTTCTTCCGTTCCATGTCCAAAAATAACGTGATCAGCATTTGGAAAAGACAATATTCCTTCTTGAAGTTCTTGCCAAGAGGTAATCAAATCTACTCTTGCTGCATCTGGATAATGCTTCAAAAAAGTATCCACAGCAAGCTGTACGTTATAGTCAGTACCGACTTGCAGCACTACAACATCGGGATCATATTCAACCTTATCAAAAACAGTATTTTGCTGAATCCCAACCTGTGCTAAGGGTGAAAAAAGTATTGCTGAAAGACAAAATAAAGCAAATACTATGAAAATTACCTTTTTATTAAAACTCATTCTTAACATTTCACAAAACCACCAGGTGAATGTCAAAAATGGTTAGGATTAGGGATCTTAAGAACAGACGTTATCAAGGATAACTCTACGATTTGTCAATGAGTTATTAATGAGTTATCAATGTCTCTAATAATCCAAAGAACTTTTGGGACATAATCAGTTTGAAAATAGAAGAAAGAAATGAAAGAATCTCAAGAACACACTGAGAAGATACTTTTAGTATCCATTTTTTTCAATCTTGTTTGTACTGGATTCATTGATAGTATTACTAATCTATTTAGAGCTTCCCTTCACACCTCATCAGAGCGAACAGATCACGATAAACCTGTAGGCTTGTTAATCCACTAGACCTGTGAAAAATTCCTCACCACTTTTTAATTCACACTAGGAACTTTTAGATGAAAAAAAGAACAGAATATTTTCATCTACCATTAGTGGATTTATTATTAAGAAAGATCAGGTTAATTACTCGAACTAAATTCTTTATCACTTATTAAGCCTCAATTTTTTCATCATTTAAATCGTAGGTATATTTATTGGTATCTTTAAGCTCTTCCTGTAGCTTCTCAATAGTTAGATGTTCATCATTATCCATTCACTCACCTTTAATTGGTTATCTTACTCATCACGTAAAAGATCCTGTAGCAAATTTTCATTAGAACCCCCTGTAAGAACTTCAGATAAGATAGATTCAGTTTTCTCAAGAAAATTCATAAATTTTTGAGGGTCTTTAATTGTTTTGCACTGATCCTTGCCTAATTTAGCTACATTACGAACCTCTTCCCAATACTTATTTGTGAAAGGAGAGCTTCTTTCTTGAGGATTAATAGAGATTAATGATATTCTGTTATTGGCCTTCTCTTCTATCTCTGAAAAGAACTCAAACAAATTTTCAAAAAAAAGTGGATTCTTCTCGAATAATTCTCGGATTTTCTTCTTATTCATTTTACCAACTCTTGTTCTATAGTTCAAACGGTTTTCATACTCTCTTTGTAATTATAATCATCTCATTTTATTAGATTTTTCATTTATTTCCTAAAACTCGTCTGTCGAAATCTAACATGTCTTTCGAACTCTGATTTGAATTCCAGAGCAAGGTCTGTAAGTTGGTATAAAGCACCTATACTCTGAAATGGAGTCAAATTCTCAATCAATGCTTCTTGCTCAAGTTGATCTATCACACGAGAAATGTTCGAGAGGGGAATGCCAGTCTCCTGATTGATCTCGGATTGAGTTCGTGGATCAGTAAGTAACACTTGGTAAATGGCCCTGCGATTTTTCCCTCTTAATATATAGGCCAGTCGTTGCGCTTTAGTAGTCAAGATCATTCTTTTCTTGCTCGCAAGCGTTCTTTCTTTTCTCAAATCAGTCTTTTTTATCATTATTAAGAAGCTCCATCAATAGATAGAGATCATTTGATGCTGACTTTGATTTAGCTATCTATTTTTATACTCCATTAGTAGAGTATAAAAGTGTATCTATACATGTACTTTATAAAGATAGATAACCTTAAAATACATTAATTCCAATAGACTAAAACAGTAGGAGATCGTCAATATGGAAGATGAAGAGAATAAACGGTTAGTCACTGTTTCCTTTCCCCGTGGACTATTGGAGGAGGTGGATAAAATCGTGAATAGGAAAAACACAAAATTCATGTCAAGAGCAGATTTCTGTCGCGCTGCTGTAAGAAAACTAATTGATGAGGAAAAGGGAATATTTAAGGGGTGAAAACAACTAAATTAACATTCTTTTAACATTCCATTTGCCACAGAAACCTTCTGCTCTTTAATGATTTCATGGCGATCCCTGATTATAGCTATTATCTCTTCCTTAGTCCTCGCTTTCTGTGCATCTTTCATCATTTTCTCAAATAAAGCCTCAACCCAGCAAATATCTTCAAATTTCATTGAAATAACCTTTCATCTTACTTAACTCGTGAGCTCTTTTTTAACACCTAAGTTCTCAAAACTAGCATGGTTTTCACATCAAGAAGTCACGAGAAGCTGCTGTAGGTGAGAACGGCGGGAAGGGCTAGAAAAACATTTTTGAGAACGGGTAACGTCGTAATGATACTGATAATAGATGAGAAGGCGGG
>JAEOTY010000045.1 GCA_016839625.1 Candidatus Hodarchaeota archaeon | reverse complement strand
GCATTGTTTAACACTGGTCCTGGAACTGTGAAAATGAGAACAAATGAAAAAACCCAGAACAGTGAACCGATAAATACCCAGGGAAATCGTCTTCCATATTTGGCAGTAAAACGGGTGGTTTTCTTTTCTGTAATGTACCCCATGAAGGGATCATTGAAAGCATTGTAGACCGAATAAATAACAAAACCAAGAGCAGCCAACCAAGCATAAGCATCTGGAAAAACTAGAGTCTCATAAAATTTAAAAACCACCACACCAAAAGCTTGGGCTAGAAATTCAGTGAGGAATTTCCCTGTACCATAGGAAGCCATTACTTTTGTATTCACATGCTCTGTGGAAGAATTAGTATCACTCATTATTTAAGACTCCTGACAATTTTGTGGATGTATTAACGTTTTTTTAACTCTTATAACAAATTTTAATGAGAATATCATTCATCAATTATAAGTTAATCGGCTTGAGGGAGGTGGAGGTACTTACAAAGTAGTGATCTGAACATATCAATCGATTCTTTCTATTTTGAAGAGAACCGGCCTAAACCAATCAGTACAACCACAAATAGCAGTCCCCCGTTGTTTCATCCCTGGTGTATTACCTCCAACCGCAATAGTTATTATATCTTTACGGATATCTGCCCAAGCCCAAGCGCAAAAACCCTCAGGTGGTTGTGACAGGGCAGTTTCTCCTTCTAGGATAAATTCTTGATCATCCTGAAAACGCTCACAAAAGCTGATTTCTTTGTATGCGTCTTCTAGATACTCATCAATTAGATCTTTATTAAGAGTTCTTTGAATTACTTTTATTTTGCATTTATGTATCTCAGAAGTCATCATTAAACCTCTCTTTAGCTAATACTAAGTGTTAAGATCGTGTCTCGGTTACGTTTGGTAATCTATAGAAATTACAGTTTTCCCGTAACTTCGGTTCTTTTCATATTGTCTTAGTTCGTTTAACAGAAACATTTATTATGGTAATTCGGTGAATGAAAGGTGGTAATGCCTTATGAAACCATTCACGCGAATCATCAAACAATTTGTACAGAATGAAATTTATAAACTTTGCGCAGGATATGATACTCAAACTATTATTGGGAAGTACTCTAATAAAAGTCGTTGGCAACCGCAGGACATTATAAAAGTTGATATTCAAGCCTGTCTGGAGCATACGTCCATTGAAGACATCTATTCAATGAAAAAAGGCCCTTCTGCCGATACTATACACAGACGTTTCTCTGAACTTTCGTTCGGCCAAGTGGAGCAGTTAGTTAATGGTTGGCTGACAGAGATTATTTCCCGTCTCCGATTCCATAGAAACACTAAAGCCACCCTAGCATTCGATTTACACCAGCAACTGTAGTATGGCGACTCAAAATACGACTGGATTATAGGAGGAGGAAGAAAAAAGGGGACAAATTACTCTGTGAGCTTTTTAATTGTCTCCATTGCTACAGGAAGAGTCCGTTGTCCTGTAGCTGTACGTCTTATGACAAAGCGAAGGATTTATACCAAAGTTACGTTGATTGAAGAAATCTTAGATGAGTTGAGCCTGTGGCTCCCCGTGAAACGAGTGCTTTTGGATCGAGGGTTCTGTCAAGACAACATCATTCAGGTTCTGCTCTATCGTGGGTTAGAATTTGTCATCGCCGCCATCCGTCATTGGAAGATAAAAACAGCTGCTCGAGAGATTCTGGCGTGTGTGCAAAATCTCGCTCGTCAAGCAGGCCTCAACATCAAAGACAATATTGCATTGGGACGATGGAGTCGGAAACAAGGTTTGGATACGTTTCGGGTAGAATACGTTTCTACAGGGAAGCAGAAAACCCCTGTACCATTAGTAGCCACATTTGTACGGGAGCGGTACCATAATCCTGATCCCCTTAAAAGACATCGTTATCGGTTATATCTTTACTTAACTAATATAAATGTCTCTGCGCGGACTATAGTACGACTGTATGGAAAAAGATGGATGATAGACACTGATATTCGCTGCATCATGGAATTCAAAGCGTTTACTAATAGTATAATACCCCAGACGCGATTGTTTCTCTACGGCCTTACCATGTTATTTGACGCTTTATGGGTCGTTCTCTCCGCGTTGATCAATAGAAATAAAACTCAATCATCAATCCTGATTATAAATGAGACCCAATTTCATGTCAACCAGTATGGCCATCTAATATGTATTGCCAGACTCTTTATCCGTTGGTTAAGGACGGAAATATTACCATTGCTGCCTTCTCAAGGAGGTGATGTGTGAAAGCTGAAATTTTGTAGTTTTTAAAGTAAATTACATCGCTTATTAATTTGAGCAATTTTAAGAGTTAAAGTTGGTGATGGATGCTTTTTCCGGCCAAAATCTTGTTTGCTGAATGCTCTCCAAACTGATTCAGGAGTGAAAGACCCATCTTTTGCCTGCTTTTGATTCAAGGTGTTATATTTCACCCAAGGTTGAGAGCTCTTGATAAAAATGGTAAGGGATCAAATTTCATAAGTTTCACCACATTAGAATCTTTTTTCTTCTCTGGGATACGCTCTAAATGGTGTTCTTGGTTCAAGACTGAGCCAGTCGGTGGAATCATCTAAATGACCTAATGATCGTAAAATATCAAAGGTTATCCAACGAGAGGCTTGGGGGAAAGATGAATAATTCCATAATCCATAGGATCCTTGTTGTTCTAGAATGAATGCTAATGATTCTCTCACTCGTTCATCCTCGGTACTAGCTCCTATTCGCCAGCATAACTGAAGAAGGAAACCTACATCAAATCTAGCAAAGTGAGTAAAATAGCCACTCATCTGTTCAAGTCCAATTAATCGTGCCACTTCAAATCCTAGAGTGTGTTTCTCACGAGTCTCCCGAGCGAGTAAAAGATCAAGTGCACGACGAGCTTCCTCACTAGTCCTGCGTTTAGGATGTAATGCTAAACAATGTACCGTTGCAGTAGTATTTGTACGGCATCCCCAACGTGAATGGGCGAGCTTTCGGTACCCCGCGATAAAACCCCTTGTTCCTGCTTTCTTACCAGCTGGCCACGATCCATCTTTCAATCGTTGAGCTAACAACCATTCATAACCACCTTCAGCTCGTTCATCAGTAGAGTATCCGCAGGCCGCAACTGCGCGTAAGGGGAAAGCTGTCTGTAGTGGAATCATATCATACCCTCCATCAGTTTTTTGACTCCTAAGAGGAATTGGCCAAGAATCATCATCTGATTGCTTTGAGAAGAGAAATTCAACGCCTTTCTGAACGGAGGGATGACTTGATGAATATCCTAAAAATCCAAATCGTAACAATATCATTGAAGTAGCAGTAATTTTATCAGTATAGGAAAACAAATTTGGAAAGTCAGCACCTTTCCAAGAACCATCTGATTGTTGGAGCTTGAGAAAGTCTGCTATTAAAGGATCTGAATCGCGAATTTCTATTAATTCATGAACTTCTTGATCTGATTCTGGCTTGTGTAAAAGATCCTGTAGTACCAATAAACGCAAGCAAGGAGACGGATCAGCTAAGAGCAATGGAATCCAGTTCATAATTGATCCTCCAATATAGTGTTTAGATACTGATCCTTTTTTTATATAAAATATAATTCTAACTTCTCAGACAGCTAAAATATTTGTTTTTCTCATCGTTTAGAGAGGGATAAATGTATCTTCTTCTGTCACGGATTTAACAAATTCAACAACTAGTTTGACAATGTTTTCAACATCATCTAAACTAATGACTTCAGAAGCTGTATGCATATACCTATTAGGAATGGATATCAACGCTGTAGCAGCCCCAGATAGTTGAATTGCATTGGCATCAGTTCCAGTACCTCGGTTCCAGGCCATCTTTTGGTAGGGGATGTTGTTCTTTTCAGCGATTTGAATCAATCGATTGAATAGTTCAGGATTGATGTTAGGTCCTATAACTATTATTGGCCCGTCACCAAGTTTTGTATCACCTACAACTTTCTTCTTAACCTCTGGTGCATCAGCTGCATGTCCAACATCGAATGCAATGCCGACCTGGGGCATTATAGCTCTTGAAGCCACAATAGCACCTCGTAAACCTATTTCTTCCTGAACGGTTGATATTCCATATACAGCTGGGAAGAACGTTTTGTCTTTTGCTAATTCTTTCATTATCTCCGCTACGATAAAAGCTCCAATTGAATCATCAAAACCTGCTGCAACGGCAAAATTATTATCCCCTAATCTTTGATAGTCATAATCAAAAACCGCAAAGTCACCAACATCCACTTTCTTTTTGGTTTCTTCTTTGTCCTTACATCCGATATCGATAAACAACTTTTCCATTTCAGGTACTTTTTTTCTTTCCTCAGGTTTCATAAGATGAACAGCTTTTTTCCCTATAACTCCTGGAAAGAACTTTTCATTTTTTCCACTTACTTTGACTCGTTTTCCTGCAAGAGTAGTTACATCAAAACCACCAAGAGGTCGGAACCATAAAAAACCTTTTTTATCAATATAAGTTATTTGAAAACCAATCTGATCAATATGGCCAGCTAGCATTATCCTAAATGAACTATCTGGATTGAGAACTGCATAAAGATTCCCTACTCGGTCTCCATAGATTTTATCAACAAATTTTTCGAGATATTCTTTAATGCTACGCTGTGCTGTTAATTCGTATCCTGTTGCTCTAGGAGTTGTAACTAATTTAGTTAAAAAATTTTCATTAACTTTGTAGGACATTTTATCCATCACCAAACTGAATACTTGCCAAAAAATTAGTTTGTACTTATTTTTATCGGGGAGAGGATGGAACAATTTAAAAAAAAGTTGAGTATTATCAATCTTCCATTGAATACCAATTCTTTTTCTTCGTTTATCGAAAATCAATTCTCTTAACACTTGGATAAATCTTTTAACAAGTTTTAATGACAATAAGAGCACTCAGTGGGATGGATCAGTTAAAAAATAGGAAAATCCGACTCATAATTGCCCCTCCAAAACAGTACTAAGATACTGAGCAGTAGGTGTATCTCCCCCTGCCACTTTAGCAGGTGTATCTTTTGCCACAATATACCCTCCTTCTGGCCCACCGACAGGCCCGAGTTCTATAAGCCAATCACAGGCCGCAAGAACATGTGGATGGTGTTCAATTACTACAACACTATTTCCATCATCAACCAAGCGCTGGAGAACCTTCAACAAGCGTGATACATCCTGCAGATGTTGTCCAACAGTAGGTTCATCCAAAATAAATAGAGTTGATTTTTCTGATTTTGGTTTCTTTCTACTGAGTTCTTTAGCGATTTTTAATCTTTGACATTCTCCACCTGATAAATGAATACGGGGTTGACGTAATACTAAATATCCTAGACCCACATCTTTAGCTGCTTGCAATGGTCGAGAGATTCTTTCTTCATATTTGAAAAGATCATACATTTGGTTCAATGTTAAATCAAACAGTTCTGGCAAAGTATATCCATGTAACCGAACCATCCATGCTTCAGCTGTTAGACCTGTTCCTTGACAAGTATCACAAGAAGTGAATACATCAGGAAGGAATCCCATGTCCATTCGAATTCGACCCCTACCCTTGCAAGCAGAACATTGTTGGTATAATTGCTTTTCATCCAATCCAAGAGCACTAGCATCATCACTCTCCCCATACAAGGAATAAAGCGGTTTCTTGAGGTTAAAATAGGTAAATGGACTGCTAACCTCCTGCTTTGACTGGTCAATAATCATTGCTCGTGAAGGAGCTCCCTCCATGGAATCATATTCACCTGGATCTATTGGTTCATACGCGACCGAAGTTGTATGTTTTTTAGGTACAAGTATTCGGCTTAATACATCAATTAACAATGTACTTTTTCCTGAGCCAGAGACACCACAAATCCCTACTAATACACCGAGGGGAATTTCCAAAGTTACATCTTTTAGATTATTTTCACGAACACCTCGAAGTCTTAACCATCCCTTTGGTGTACGGAATTTTTCATACTTCTTTGGCCGATGAAAACGTTTTTTTCCTCGTAACCAGAATGCAGTAATTGTATCAGCTTTGGAGACATCAGCAATTGTACCTTGGGCAACAATTTCTCCACCCGCAGTCCCTGGCCCAGGACCAATATCTATTACATGATCAGCTGCCTTGATTACCTGAAGATCATGTTCTATAACTATGACCGTATTATTATCATCACGAAGACGAGTTAAAGCATTTAGCAATCCGTCAATCTCACTTGGATGTAAACCTCTAGTTGGTTCGTCAAGTAAAACAGTCAGAGAGGTCAAATTACTTCCTAATAATCCTGCCAATCTTATTCGTTGAGCCTCGCCAGCACTCAGTGTCATTATCACTCGTGAGGCATTGATATACCCTAAGCCAACTTGATTCAAGAAGTTTAGACGACGGATAATTGTTTCCAAACTGTACCGAGCTATATGGGTATCGATGTTTGAAAATTTAAGGTTCTTTAATACCGTAAGAAGTTGGGTAAAAGGCATTTCAGTTAAATCATGAATGTTGTAACCCCCGAAAGTTACGGCAAGGTATTCTGGCCTTAACTGTGCTCCATTGCATTCGGAACAAATTACCGTTGAAGAATAAGTACCCCCTACATCCCAATCCCCAATCCAGCCATAAAACCCTCGAAATTGAATCTTTCTAGTGTATGGATCTGGACGACTTCGACTTTCAAAGATAACCTCTAAGGATTCTGACGTTCCAAAGAGAAATTCTCGTTGAGCTTCTGGAGTCATTTCATTCCAAGGAGTAGACATGGGGTCGAAATGGTGACGTTTCGCTAAAGCTTGTATTACATAATACCCTCCATTGTACCGTTTGCATAAATACCCCTTAGGAAAGAATCCTGGTGAATACATTGCTCCCTTACATAAAGGTTTATCAGGATGAATAATTAATTTCTCTGGTTTAGGGATTGGAAGTGTTCCCACACCATGACATTTCTTACATGCTGAAACATAATTTGAAGTGGAGAAATACTTTGCCTCAGGAATCGGTATTGAACCCTTGGTTTCACCGAAACTGGACATAAGGATTGTTAAATGATGTGAAATCTCTGTTATCAACCCCACTGTTGAGCGATAATTATACCATCTTCCAATCCGCCTTGGATCGATACTAATTGTAACACCTAGACCAGTTATTGATTCAACTGGCGCTTCAGGCCCTTCTCTTAATCCTTGTCTTTCATAGAGAGATAGTGTTTCTAGGAAACGTCTTTCTGCCTCAGATTTAAGAACATCACTGATTAGACTTGACTTTCCTGAACCAGATACCCCCGTAACTACAGTTAATGTTCCTTTAGGAAACTCTACTGAAACATTCTTTAGATTATTTGCACCAGCATTCTTAATTCGAATACTATCTGCTTTACTCTCATAATGAATTTCTTTTTGTTTAGGACTTATTGAATCCTCATATTGAAGTCCTTTTGTAGTCATTGATTCCTTGACTTTAAGCAACTCTTTTGGAGAACCTGTAAAGATTAATTGGCCTCCTTCGGGGCCTGCACCAGGTCCAAGATCTATAATCCAATCAGCCGCACGGATGAAGTCCGAATTATGTTCCACAACTACTATTGTAGCACCAGTCCGTACCAGTTTATCCAAAACAGACAGTAATCGTGATACATCATATGGATGTAAACCTGTAGATGGTTCATCTAATATGATCAACCTGTCTTTTAATGACCTCATTCCTAAATATTTCGCCAATTTTACTCGTTGGGCTTCTCCTCCTGACAGTGTTGGAGAGGGTTGTCCAAGGGAGAGGTAACCTAAGCCCACATCATGGAGAGCGGTCAAGATTCGTTTAGCCGCATTCCAATCCTTTTGTGTCAGATCAATTTTTTTCTGTTTAATGAGCAGTGTATAGGCTTCATTCACTGATAGTTCATAAAAATCAGAAATAGAAAGTGATTGATCTTCAAATCGAATCGTTGCGTCAAGAACTTTGTCAGAGAAGCGTTTTGTCTCACACACATCACAAGGAATCCATGTGGAAGGTAAAAATCGCATCTTCACTTCAATGGCTCCCATACCAAGGCAATTTTCACACCATCCTTCTGACCGATTGAATGAGAAGTGTGAAGAGGAAAGCCCTGTAATTTTTGCAAAGATATCACGGACAACACCGGCTAAATTGGTGTAAGTAGCTGGATTAGAACGCGGATTTTTTCCAATGGGTGACTGATCAACTAAAACCGCTTTCAATGATGGCCCTATAATTTCCTTACATCCTATAGGTTTTTGTTCTGTTAAGGAAGTGTATAGTACATCTTCTACTAATGTACTCTTCCCGCTGCCACTTGGCCCCGTAATAACTGTTAGTTCGTTAATTAGTATTGAGATATCGATGCTCTTTAAATTCCTCAGACTAGCTTCTACTATCTTCAGAGTTTGATTTGAGTGTGTACGATATTCAGGAATTTTCACTTGATCCCGCATGCTGAAGAAACGACCAGTGTAACTGTCGGTCTCCCAAAGGGAAGGTAATGAACCATTATAAGTTATTTTCCCTCCTTCATGTCCAGCTCCAGGACCAAGATCAATTGCCTGATCTGCTGCAGCTGCAGCCACTCTATCATGCTCAACAAAAATCACAGGCCCATGAAGCTGACGAAAAGCGGGAAGAAGCCTCGTTGTATCAATGAT
>JAEOTY010000365.1 GCA_016839625.1 Candidatus Hodarchaeota archaeon | reverse complement strand
TCTACTCTGCAAACCCAGATAAATATGATTTAACCTCAATTTTAGGATGTGGTTCAGGAGCCGCTCCACTAGCTCCAGAACTAGCTAGAGAATTTGAACGAATCACTGAAGGAACTATTTATGAAGCATATGGCCTTTCAGAAACATCCCCTCTTACACACCTTAATCCAACAAACAAAGTTCAACGGAAGTTCGGAACCGTTGGATTTCCAGTATCTGATACCTATGTAAAAATCGTTGATTTAGAAACAGGTAAAAAAGAGCTGCCTTTAGGTGAGGATGGAGAGATAGCTCTCTCGGGACCACAAGTCATGAAAGGGTACTGGAAAAAACCTGAGGCAACAGCAGAAGTATTTCGAGAATTGGATGGAAGAAAATATTTCATTACGGGAGATATCGGGCATCTTGATGAAGAAGGTTTCACTGTAATCACAGATCGAAAGAAAGATATGGTAATTGTGGGTGGTTTGAAAGCCTATCCTCGTGAAATTGAAGATATTCTGTATGAGCATCCAAAAGTAAAACTAGCAGCAGTCATTGGATTACCAGATGAAGATCGACCAGGAAATGAATACGTAGCAGCATACTTAGTCCTCAAAGACGGCGAAACAGCAGCAGAAGACGAAATCATAGAATGGTGTAAAGATCGAATGGCGGGGTATAAACGGCCAAGGAAAGTAGAATTCCGGGATGAGCTACCAATGAGTATGATTGGGAAGGTCTTACGCCGTGTAATCAAAGAAGAAGTGCTTGAAAAATAACGCACTTTTCTCTTCTTTTTTATTTTGAATTGCTGATTAACTCTTTCCCTCGTTTATGTAGAGTGATATATCTGATATAACGGGCCAATGATCCGAAGAAAAGACTTCAGGGGGTTCCTCAGGGTTATCATGAATAATCTGAGTTTTTTGGACATTGATAGATCCTTTCAACCAAATATAATCAATTATCAATCTTCCTTTCCAAGATAGGATAGATTTTTTTGTCCCTTTAAATTCATGAGAAGTAACTGCCCAATTGAATGAGTTGTTACGATCTTCTTCGTATGCATCACAAAATATCCGACTTAACGTATCATATTCTTTAGAATTCCTTCGAAAATTTAAATCTCCAGTTAAAATTATTGATCTATCGGGGGAATTTTTTTCCATTTCTTTAACTACAACTGGAATGCTTTTTAATCTAATCGAAGATTTAGTATTTTCGAAATGTGTATTATATACAGCAAAAGGAATCTCATTATTAAAATTAATCCAAGTACAAATCCTAAATAATCCACCCCAAGAATTGGAGCATGTGTCAGGTGTATCACTTAACCAAAATGTCCCACTATTCTGAATCTCAAGCTCACGATAAAAGATTGGGTTAAATTCTCCTTCCTGCATTCCATCATCGCGACCAACTCCTTCGTACTTATATTCAGGGAGATTATCACTTAAAAAATCGAGTTGATCTTCATAAACCTCTTGCAATCCGATGATATCAGGTTTATATTTCTGAATTATCTTCAAAACTTTATCTTTACGATTAAACCAAATATTTTTCGGGTTTGAAAAATCACGTGAATTTTTAATGTTAAAGGTCATTATACGTACTTCTTTTTCCAAAATTATCACGTAAGATCAGCTCTTGTAATGTTTAAGTAGCATGTCTCAGTCTTTTTTATAATCAATGATTGTAGTTTCTACTGTTTTTCATGAACCATAAAGGTAATAGATAGGACGAAATCTATCGAGGGGGAAAAACCTATAATTAACATCAAATTTTATCAAATACACCATTTTTTAAGATAAAAAAGAGGTTGTTTAAAATGACTGTAGCACAAGATCTTGTTAATCCTATCGAATCGATTCCACCAGACCTTGTTTTATTTGCAGGTATAATTCTAACAGTAATTGTCTTTGCAGTAGGTCTATTTTTGGGTTATAAAAAGAACGCCCATCTACCATTGAAATCTGTTCGTGTACTAACACAAATTGCCGTTTTTTCAGCATTGGGACTTGTAATATCAATCTTTAAAATCCCTTTTCTTCTAGATACTCACATTGCTTTTCATCACATCGCAGATTGGCCCCTTGCCATGGCATACGGTCCTTATGTAGGAATGATTTCTGGCGCTATTGTAGGTGCGCAAGGTTTATTGACTGGAGATTGGACTGGTTCAGTTTCAAATGCTAGCTTTGGAATTGTTCTTGGTACTCTATCTATGTACATTAATCCTGAAAAACGGGCAAGAGCATTTTACATGATTCTAATGAACATTGTAATCCAAACATGGACATTTGGTTTAATGCACATGTGGTTTGCCTATGGAGGAATTGTAGCACCTATCCTTGTTATCCTGAACCTCCTATTAAGTTTAATCAATAATATTATTTATGGGATTCTTATAGAGGTTATTATTAATGTTGAACAGATCTGGGAGCCGCTAACTGAGGAAAGTACATTAATTTGGTATCAGGATGATTACCAGGAACCTCCTGTTAATATTCAACAGAGAAACACAACTCTACAAGTACTTATTATAACTATCGCTTATTATGCATGGCTTGCTGTTATTTGGCTCACTCCACCTTTCGTAGTTTTCGATGACACAATCGATTTCCTCTTCCAGCCTCTGTTGTTCGCCGTAATGATAACATTCTGTATCATTCTAGCTGTTAGCTGCTACTTTGTTTATCGGTTGGAAAATTTGAACCTTGCTAGTCCTTTAGCTCTTATAGGTAGCATATTAACTTTCCCAATTGGCCTATTTAGTCTCTATATTTGGTTTAAATATCTGAGACATTTTCAACCTCAAGCTACCGAGTAACTGCTATCGGTGAATACCTCATATGAGTATTCAACATATGGTATCGTCAATCGATGACCTTATAACTTACACAGAAGGTGAAGGTTTTTTCTATAAGGCAGATTTCCGTCTTAAAGTAATATGGATCATTCTAACAGTTATAACAGCTGTGATTTCCCTTGATATGCTCTTCACCTTCTATCTTTTGTTTTGTACTCTTCTCTTAGAGAAAACAGGAAAATCACCAGTATTTACCAAAATCCGTCGGAATAAGGCTCTCGTGAGTTTTGCATTTGGATTAATTTTTATTACATTCATCTTCTCCTCATTTAATCGAGCGCTTATACAACGAGTTCTAACACCAGAAGATGTTTTTTTCCTACTTTCAAGAGCATTTGCTTTAGGTTTTATAGCTGTTACAGTTGGGACTTTATTTATGAGTATACTACAAACAACCCAAACTATAGAAATGACCGCTGGTAGAGGACCTACTGTTAGTATCTTGACATTTCTGACTTTTCGATCAGTTCCCCTAGTTACTTATCATTTATCAAATGTAATAGATTCACAAAGAGCCAGGGGGTTAGAAATGGAGAAAATAGGCCTTAGAACCATTTTACGTAGTATTAAGGCGATTATTATTCCTTTATTGATACTCCTTACAGGTTCTATTGATCGAACGAGCAAAGTCCTTGAAGCACGAGGAATTAATCCTCGAGTTAAACATAAATCCTCTTATATACAAACAAAATTCTCATTGGGGGATTTTCTATTATCATTTTACATTTTATCACAACTAATTATTTCCATATGGCTAGCTTCGATCTTTTCTCCTTTGTATCCAACCACTACGCTTACTTATTACATTTTCTCAAATTGGGGCCTCATTTAATGAAAAATATTGTCTTTTCTGAGGTTAGTAGTCAATACCGACGAAGTAAAGAAAACCAATTGGTGGATATTTCCATAGAAATCAACGAAGGGGAATTAACCCTTCTCATGGGACCCTCAGGATCGGGGAAAAGCACACTAGTACTTCTCCTTAATGGAATCATCCCACATCACACTCGCGCAAAAGTTTCAGGAGAAATCAGCGTTTTTGGAAAAAACCCACTATCTTCATCTGTTCTTGAAATGTCATCTCTGGTTGGGATGCTTCTTCAAGATCCTGAATCGCAATTAGCAACCTCTCGTGTAAAAGATGAAATAATCTTTACTTTAGAGTTTCAAGGAAAATCAACAACAGAGATCGAAACCATGACACAAACCCTGCTAGAAGAATACGAGATCGAACATTTAGCAGATAGCGATTCAACACGACTAAGTGGAGGAGAAAAACAACTTGTGGCACTTGCTGCAATGATGGCTCTTGACCCTGAAATAATAGTCCTTGATGAACCAACATCCAATCTTGATCCAGTTAATACAGCAAAAATCTTACACCATATTCAACGATTTCGGGAACAGGGAAAAACAGTAATTCTCATTGAACACAAAATCAATGAAGTGTTCAACTATTGTCCCCCTCATCGAATTATCCTAATGAATGAAGGAAAAATACTTGCTCACGACACACCATTAAATCTCTTTAAAACTAGACTTTTGGAGGACATTGGTTTAGCGATCCCTATCATTGCCAATAATATTGAAAAAAGTGGATTAAGAGATCGTAAGAAAGACTATCTTCCGTTATCTATTCGTGAATTCAGGGATTTTGCCAAATCTCTCTCGAAAGAGGATCTCGTGCTATTACAACAGTCTCTTAGCTCACCGAAACGTGTTAACTATAAGACCGATGACCAAATATTAACCTTTGATGATGTAACCTTTGCTTACAGAAATCAAATGAATCCTGCTCTTAAAAACCTTTCATTTACAATCAATAAAGGGGAGTTTACTGCAATAATAGGTAACAATGGTTCTGGTAAGTCAACCTTGGTGAAGCATGTTATTGGACTTAATAAACCAAATAGTGGAACTGTTATAATTGATGTTGAGGATACACGAAAGACAACAGCTGCTCAATTAGCCCGTATAATATCATTTCTCTTTCAAAATCCAGATAATCAAATATTTAACGCGACTGTTCTGAAAGAGGTGAAATACGCCCCAGAAAATTGTCAGATGCCAAAAGAGGAAGCAGTAAGTCGTGCAACGGCCGCTATTAAAGCAGTTGGATTAGGACGATATATAGATCGAAATCCCCTTAAACTATCGATGGGCCAAAAACAACGAGTAGCTGTAGCCAGTGCTTTAGCTATGACACCGAAAATGATTGTACTTGACGAACCCACAACTGGACAAGATCCGTCGTCCTTGAAAGGGATTATGGACCTAATGATAAAAGAATATCAAACAAAAACGAATATTGTTATGGTTACACACGATATGGATTTGGTTGACCAAGTAGCAAACCGAGTAATCGTATTATCAGAGAACCAAGTGATAGCTGATGATGAAACAGATATAATATTCACTAATGCTGAAATACTGAAGAAAAGTAATCTAAAACCACCAGTAAGAGTCCAAATGCTGGAGATTGTAAATAATTCATTATAACTAGAATTCTGGGATTACTCTCAAATTAGAATACTCAATACCGTTAAAATTGACAACAAAAGAATATATGATAGAATTACTGACAGAAATAATTGCCCGATTAATTTCCCTATTTTAGAGAAGAAATTATATTCAATTGTATGATTACAATTAGGACATTCAGCTATTTTTCCTTCAAAAAATACTCCTACTTTCTCTTTACAAATATTGCAAGAAAGAACATTAATATCATCAAGATTATCTTCTAATGCCTTAAAAGGAATCAATAATGATATTAACAATGCTGGCATAGTAATCAAAAGAAAATAGATAAAGATTAATACAACCCATATTCCACCTGTGCCAATCAGTACAAGAGATTCATTTCTTGTTAGTGGATCAATAAGTAATCGTTTACCATAAAATTGTGGTCTCAAAAATATCATAAAGGGTAACAACCAAGCGACCAAGATATAAAAAGAGATTTCGTAAAGATTAAAATTTGTAAGCGACGAATTTAAAAAGATTTGAAAGGCAATCTCAAAATTAACAATATACTCGACTTGATTTTGAAATTTTATCGAGTTCGAATTTTGAGCGACCGGAAGATCTTTAAGGAAAGCCGACTTTTGTCGGCATTTGACTCAAAATGAAGACTACTCGTCAAGCTTTCCAAGCAACT
>JAEOTY010000364.1 GCA_016839625.1 Candidatus Hodarchaeota archaeon | reverse complement strand
GGTATATATGAAACTTGTACATCTCCAGGTAAACGACTAGCTGCTCTTTCTAATTTTATCTTACATCTTAAGTCAACTGAAGCAACTACGTTTTGAACCTCAGCATATAAGTCATCTTGATCTGAATTAGCAGACATGAGTTTCACCACAATAAAACTAAAGCTAAAATTAAATACTACTTCCATATGATAGAAAAAATGGTTATTGATCGGAAATTAAAGCCAATACGGGGTTATTTGTTTTGTTATTTATAAAGCTTTATAAACTTTATAAGGATGTGAGAAATAAAAAACTGTAATAATGCAATTAAAATGCAAATTAATGCTTCTAGTTTGATGAATTGGGTATAAAGCATGTTTTTGATGATTATCTGTTGAAAAAAGACTCCTCAGACTGTCCAGTTTATTGATAGTGAAATTAGTCAAATATTCGCTTTTTTAAGTCAACAAATACCCTTTAAAGAGTTAATACAAAAACAGTGAATAAATTTGATCGTTTTCCTCTGTTATATTCACATAGTTCTGTGTGATCTCGATAAAAAGAAAAAAAAATTGTTCTAATACAATATCTATTTAAAAGCTTTTTCACATTCTTCGCTCAAAATTCTGGAGGGCCCACCCTTGCAGCCACAAGAACGAAAATGTCCAGAATGTGGCAGTACCGATATTGTAATGGATTTTACAAAAGGTACATCTATCTGCGCTTCTTGTGGTCTAGTTCTTGATATGCAAATGGATCTTGGGCCCGAATGGCGAGCGTACAATTCCAGTGAACAAGCGGAGCGTTCACGAACAGGAAGCCCAATTACGCCTTTAAAAGCAGAGATGGGTTTACGCACACAAATTGGGAATATAAGAAAAGACATATCAGGCAAAACTCTCCCCTTCTCCTCCCAAACAAAATATAGACGTCTTTCTCGTATTGATAATCGTACCCGAAAATCAGAAATTCGAAACCTTCGGTTTGCATTAAAAGAACTTAAACGTATTAAGAGCCAGCTAGAGCTCCCCGAGGATGTTGCTGAAATGGGAGCGATGATATATCGGAAAGCGCTGAAAAAAAATCTCATTCGTGGGCGATCAATTGATGGTATGATCGCAGCTAGTCTCTACTTAGCATGTCGAAAAAAGAAGTTACCTCAAACGTTAAAAGACATTGCTTCAGTATCTAATATCTCAGCTAAAGAACTTGGCCGATGTATTCGAATAATCCTTCAAAAATTAGATTTAAAAGTCTCCCCAAGTGATTATTCCGCGTTAGTCCACCGTCTTGGAATCAGTTTGCGTGTCACCATGAAAGCACGAAGACAAGCTGTCAAAATTCTGAATATTGCACGATCAAAAGGAGCAACTGTCGGGAAAAACCCAATGAGTCTTGCTGCTGCGTCTTTATACATATCAACAATTCAGACAGGAGAACGTCGAACTCAACAAGAAATCGCTACAATTGCGAAAATTACCCCTGTAACCATAAGAAATCGCTTTAAAGAATTAGTAAAAATTCTAGATGCTGAGTCTAAGAGGACGGGTAACGATTCACTTCGAACCTTACTTGTGTAACCCGTTCTAAGATTCAAGGGAGAGTTAAACTTCTTCAACTGAAGAAATAATGCCATCCCTAATATGGAAAATCCTATTTGTATTTTTTGCTATATTACTGTCGTGTGATACTAACACCAATGTTTGATTTTCGGTTTTATTTATTTCTTTTAGCAATGCTAAGACTTCTAATCCGGTTTCTGTATCCAAATCTCCAGTAGGTTCATCTGCTAAAAGAATCGAAGGATTATTTGCCAACGCACGGGCTATTGCCACTCGTTGTCGTTCTCCACCGCTTAATTCGTCAGGTTTATGATCTTTCCGATCAAGTAGAGCCATTTTTTCCAGTAAATCGAGAGCTCTTTGATTTCTCTTCTCTTTAGATATTCCTGCGATCAACATCGGTAGTTCAACATTCTCCAATGCAGTCAGGACTGGAAGTAAGTTATAGAATTGAAAAACAAAACCAACGCTCTTTCTACGTATCTCTGTAAGTTCTCGTTCATTAGCAACAGAGATTTCTCGGCCTTCGAGTAGAATTTTTCCAGAAGTGGGACAATCTAAAGATCCAATGATATTCAAGAGAGTTGTCTTACCACAACCTGATGGCCCTTGAATAGCAACCATTTCTCCACGCTTAATTTCCATATTTATCCCCCTCAACGCCTCTACTTTCACTTCTCCTAGAATATATGTTTTTTTCAGATCGATACATTTGACAATAACATCACTTCCGTTGTCCTCACCTTTATCCATTTTCTATTCCTCTATTATTTCTTTAAATCCTGCTGACTAATGATGTTTTATTCATGTAGCAATAAAATCCTTTTCAAAAAAACAAAAAAGTCCTTATATGCAATCTAAATCGACATATATTATTAATTTGATTTTTCTTTCGGATGGTGCATTTTCTTAAGATGTTGTCAAAGCTTTTGAAGAATCCAATTTCAACTCCAATATTGAAAATATTATCCAAAAAACAATTAACGATACCTCAAATCCTTAAATCATTGCAGGAAATTGACACTGATATACAAACAGTAATTGCAGTGTTAGGTGAGCTCTATCATTTTGGATTAATAAAAAGGGTTGAAGTGAATAATTTGGGGATTTCTTCTCAAAATCAATTCCAACAGAAAAGAAAAAACGATTTTCTTCCAAAACCCGAACTATCAATACCTCTAACTCCATTGGGAATTCCATTACCAAATTATGTTTCATTATGGGAGGAAATTATCCAACATCCAGATCATCTTGATTCCAGTGAAATAAACAGCTGGATTTTTACTGTCCCAAATCATATAAGAAAAAATTTTGTAGAGTCTACACCTGATGATATTCGTACCAAAATTTTGAACAAATCTCCCTAAAATTCTCGTTTTTCTTTCAAATTCCAGCGATACGATTCAGAACCCCTAAATGTCTTAGAGGTTTTTCCGTGAAAAAATCTTAATTTCTTTCTTCATAATCTCAACCTAATTTCCACTCAAACTCCAGATTGGTGATTTTTCGCAATCCGAAATGAATAAATAACTCATTATTCAGTTGCGATGATGTTGACGCTTTCTAAATGACCGAGAATTTTCTTAAAATTTCCAAAAGATTTTTCAAGACGATTTAAAAGAGCTTCTACTCGGATTTTACTCATTATCTTTTCGCTGTTGGGTTTTTTTCTGTATTTAAAAGGATATGTTTTAAGTTGTATCGTCAAAATACAGTCTTGAATGATTTTGTGAATTTTTTGAAAGCACGGGGTCGGTTCCGAGAAATTGAATTTATTGATAACAGTGTACATGCAACTCCTAGGATTCCTGATTTTCCGAAACTAGTTTTTTACATTGAAGAAGCCCGTTCAGAACAACTTTATACTCTTGAAATTCATGGTGAGGAATCAACAGTTATGAACAGTGAAATCCGGGAATTTTTTAATCTGAATCAATTAGGTTTGAAGAAAATCAAAGTTAAATACTTCATTACTACTGATAATAATGATACTCTAATTGTTGAAGCTGATGGAATTGGTACACCCTTTGAAACCCTGATTGAACGTACCACAACCCTCTTTGAAACTCATCAGTACATCATTACCAAGACACAAAAAACACTCGTTTTTAGCTCTGAAGTGAATAAAGCCAAACCTCAACAAACAATCAAACCTGTTTCTCGCTTTCAAGAAGCTCCGAGTACACCAGATCCTAAGATCCAAACACCGATTTCTTCAAATATCTATGAAAGAGTAACTCCTCAACAAGAACAATTACCTTCTAGACAGCGTCCTACTCTATCAACGGATTATCCAACCCAACCAAAAGAAATCCGTTCTCCCCAAAAAGTGAAAATTCCAGTGATGAAGAAAAAAATTCCAAAACCATCAGTAGATGTCAAACCAAAACCCCCTGATCAAATTATTTCGCCAATAGACAATGACATCATCGATTTGAAAGAAAAATCCCCCGGTAGACCCCCTAAGGAAGAATATCAATCGAAAGAAAAACTGCAGGATGCTAAAATTCCTATTGAAGATTTTGAAGCGGATCTTTTTCATCCGAAACCTCCTTCAAAAACCTATTCAAGTGACATTGAACCCTATTTAAAACAAACAACATCATTATTCAGACGAGATAACTGGGAAGAAGATTTACCATCAGTATTCGAGATGGAAATTCTTGAGCGAACCTATATGAGGATCAAACATCGAACTAAACCAGAAATTCTAGCCAAAGATTTAAATGTTTCTATAGAAGAGGCAGAGAAACATTTAAGGTCATTAATTTTAAAAGGATTGCTTCGAACTCAAGTGGGATGGTTTATCATTAAGAAAAGCCATTTACCTTTCTTCAAAAAGAATTTTAGCGATGGAGAGAGAAAGAAAAAGAAAAAGAAATCTCCTCGCATCTCTCGTGTTGGTGAAGGATTGACAACTGAAGAAATCGCTACAATCAAAGCGATTAAAGCAAGGCCCAACCTTAAGGCTCAATCAAATCTTCTAACCCGTCCAACAGGATTGAAACAAAGTATTCTAAAGGAAGTTTTGCGTAATCTTGTGGAAAAGGGTATCCTTCGGGTTTCCTACGGATGGTATATTTTGAAGGATAAGAATATTTTGGAACACAAGCGAGGAACAAGCCTAACAAAAGCTAAAGAACCTCAACAATATGAAATACCAAAGGAATTAGCCCTTTCTCCCTCAGAAGAAAAAGTAATTCAAGCCCTTTTACAACGACCACATTACAAAGCTCAATCAAACCTTCTTGCTCCTGATTTAAAATTACCAAAGGAACAAATCAAGCAAGTTTTAAGAGAACTAGTTGAAAAAAATATTTGTAAAGTGCAGTTCGGTTGGTACTGCTTAAAGAATCCAGAACGCTTTCAATCGTCTTGAAGAGCTCTTTTTCCAAACGAAAAGGTGTATCTACATTTATTTAGAATCTTATAATAATTTTAACCTAAAAGTTCAATCTATATTCGAAGAACAAATAATTTAAATGAACTTACATTAGATTAATCACTCAAGAAATTATTTTCATAATTTTCAAATAATTTGAATTAAACAAGTCTTCATTTACTAATTCTATTCCATTGAAATTATTCAATTACAGAAGAGAGAACAATATGACAAGTGAGACACAGTCAGTTCCAACAACTAGCCACTCATTGGAAATTAAAGCTGTTAAGAAAAGTATAACAGCATCCCAGCAGAAAAATATCCCAAAACGCTTTCAAAATGACAAACTTATGTTAATCACATTAGCGATCGCTATTATTGTGACCTTCCTCTTGTATACTGTTCCTGATTGGGTTTTCTTGGAAATTCCTACTCGTGATATAATACATTCCATTCTTTCCTCAATTGGGATCCATACCCAACCGATTACTATTTCTGATTATATCAACACTAGCAATTGGGACTATTTACAACAGAAGATAATGGGTGGCTCTTTCCCTTTCTTAGAAGCTACTGTCAATACTCCAGGAATACACATTCCAGCCACTGGTGGTGACTACTGGATTGTGAAAGCATGTACGGGAATGCAAGCAGGAGGATTGTTGATTGCCATCATCATGGTAACAGAGGCACCCTGGAAGGCGAAAATTCGGGCTAGTTTTGCATTCCTTCTATCATTATTTATTGGAAATGCATTAAGAATTGCTTTTCATCTGTGGTGTGTCACAGTTCTTGTGACTCAATTTCAAATGGATCCCGAAGAAGCTTTCTATTGGGCTCACGATGTCTCATCAAAAGTCATCGGTTTTTTTGGAACAATACTGTTTGCGTTTATCATAGAACGGATGAATGTTCCTATAATTGATCAATTCGCAGATTGGCTAGATTGGCTTTGGTGGCGAGGAAATAAAATCTACTCATATCTTTTTCACTGAAACAACTGAATTTTAAACATATACTACTCAGATCAATGGTTAATTTCATGAAAAAATGAAAAAGAATAAGAAATCAGTCTTTTGCGAATTTCAGTATTCAAAAATTTGATTAATTATACAAATCACAAATGACGAGATCCTATAGGGAACTCTATAAAAATTAGTTAATGAGGATTGCAGCAAACTATATTAAAAATTTTTAAGTATAATTGAACTCGGTTACAACAAGAATATATCAAATTTTCCATGAAATTGAGTGTGTTTTAAGGTTGAGTGTTAGGAAAAGCAGACGACGTGATGATTCTCCGATGCCTGCTACTGGGGCAGGTTTAATAAGGTTCTATTCAGAATCAGATTCTCCAGGGTTAAAAATGGGACCATATTGGACTATTGGAATTGCAGTAGTGTTTGTTGCTCTGATCCTAATATTGAATATCCTGTTGCTTAATGCTTAGTAACTAATTTTTATAATTCGATACTGATCAATACAGTGAACTGCTCATTTTCCTTAAGAAAGAATTAAAATACATAGATATATGAATAGGTGGGAATAAATGATAAAAGATATTCCTATTTCCAGGATAATGACGAAGAGAGAGAATATTGTCACAATGACTATTCCTGGGAATAGGGACATTCTCTTGGAATCAATCCGAAAAACTGGTTTAAGTGCATATCCTGTTTTAAAGAAAAATTCGGATGAGCTTTTAGGTATTGTCTCTCGTTCCGATCTTTTTAGAAATCCTGATGAGACTCAAATATCATTATTAATGGTTCGAGACGTCACAACACTTACACCAAGTGATAAAGCTATAACAGCTGCACGGATTTTCGTTAGAGAGGTATATCAACGAATTCCTGTTGTCGATGAAGAAGAGAAAAAATTTCTTTTTGGTATGATATCTCGAGATGATATTATCAAAAAGGTCATCGTTCCTGCGAAGCTTCGATCTGATGTACAGAATTATTTTTCTCAGAATGTTGCCACTATCTGGGAGGAAACTCCCCTTCCCGTAGCAGCAAGAATCCTTCGTTTATGTCATCAAAAGGGACTTCCTGTGATTAATGAAGCAGGAATGGTTGGGATAATCACCCAATATGATTTTGTCAAAGTAGCAGAAATTCTTGATTCTCAAAGTAAAAGTCGTACGGGACACGGGGCGGAAAATGATAGTTCATCTTGGGATAGTGAATCAGTTTTAATCATTGGTTCAAAAACCTTGACATTACCCAATACTATGAGAGTTAGTGATATTATGGAGCGTAGTATTGAAATTTGCTATAAAGGTAGCACAATCGGTGAAGTTTCAAGAAAAATGAGCTCTAAACAACTTGATCAGTTACCTGTTGTAACTGCTGATGGCAAATTAATTGGGATTATTACTCAAAAGGATGTAATCAGAGCATACGCCGATCACTACTTTAAAGATTCTATTCCTTAAGACAACCTATTAGATTGTATCCTCCATGACACATTTGAGATTCTTAAAAGTAGCCCCAACTGAACATACTGTAGTTAAAAACTAGAAGTGAAAACAACAATTGCAATATACTATTGCTATCCCAGATTCAGCAGTTATTGATTGTAACGACATTAGACAAAAAACGGAAAAAATCTTCCAAATAGCTCGAATTGCTGCAATTTTTCGAATTCAAGATATCCTCATTTTTCATAACCCATTCCTAAAACCTTCTCGTGCGAGGCGTGAAGGACGTATAATAACGAGGATACTTCAATACATTGAATGTCCTCAATATCTTCGAAAGAGGTTATTCCCCCTTTCTCGTGACACTGCTGCTGTGGGTGTACTATCCCCTCTAGCTACACCACATCACAATCGTTCTAGGGAATTAAAAGCAAATGAGATTAGAGAAGCAGTAATTTTCCTCAATCAAAAACGAGTTGTTGCAGATGTTGGAGGACCTCAACTGCTTGAAGTTCTTTCTCCTCCTAAAAAATCGCTAAGCAATCAGACAATTCGGGTTACAATAAAAATTCATAGAACTAAAGAAGGATTTAAAGCAATGATCCTTCCAGGACGTCCTACGGATACATACTGGGGTTTTTCCGTTCATTCTTCAGCAGCTACCCTCGGAAAACTTCTTTTTAACCGATCAGAATACAAAATCGCCACTTCCAGGTCTTGTCAACCCTTAACATCTTTTATTAGCCAAACAAAGAAACCTAAGAGTCTTTTATTGGCATTTGGGGGGCCATATAAAGGAATTCCAGAAATGGTTAAAGCAGAAGGCAAAAAAGTCAGTGATTTATTTGACAGCTGCTTCAAAATTCTACAAAACTATGGTACTCGATCCTTACGATTAGAAGAAGCGATGATGATTACTTTCAGTAAACTTGATGACCAATTCTAACCAATCATGTCAGTTCAAAGTTTAAAAATTAAAATAAAGTGTTAAATTATTTACAAAATAAACCCCGCGGGGGTACCCCAGCTAGGTCAACGGGGGCAGAATATGTTTATTGGACGATTAGTCAATAAATATATGCCTCAGACTCAAGATCTGCTCGCATAGGCGTTCGTGAGTTCAAAT
>JAEOTY010000044.1 GCA_016839625.1 Candidatus Hodarchaeota archaeon | reverse complement strand
GCTGTTTTAAAGCTACAAAAACTGATCCACCCCCAAGAAATGGTTCGCGGTATTCAGAAAAAACCTTTGGAATAAGGGGTAGTATTTTTTTTAGTGCTTTGGCCTTTCCACCAGGGTACCTTAGTGGACTCGTTACAATTGTCATAATTGTTCTTTATAGTTTTTGACCATTTTAAGAGTTACTTGAGGCTATCGTATTTTGGCCCATCTAGCTTTTGATGCTATCGAGTCAAGTAAGCTGTCCTTTAGTAACGAGTCGTAAACCGGCATTGAGAAAACATGTTCTTTCATATCAAACAGATATATGCTTTCTTTTTTTGAAATTTCGTTGCAGTATTCAGCTATCGCATCTACTGAATCCAAATCAATTTTTCCTTTGAAAATTTTCCAGAAGAGGTAGCTGAGTTTTTCTGTAGAAAACTGGGATTCCTCATAAAGGTTTAGATAATATTGATAATTTCCTTTGTATTCGTAGATTCCTAGTGTTTTTTGTACCATTTGATTATTGTGCCGGAATATGCTACTGGCAACATGTTCATTTCCTTTCTTGTTGAAGAACAATTCCTTCTCCAATTTCGTTATCTGGTTTTGGCTTAATAGCAGGTCGTACGATTTCTCCAAAATTTCTTGCCATTTGTCCTTAACTATTTCACTTTTCTTTAGATCAGTTAAAGATTTTTCTGAAAAGGATCTAGCTGAAATCATGGCTAAAAGAATTGTCTTTTCTTTATCATCCAAGTCGTTTTTTACATTAGAGCCAGGGGGTTTTCCTGTAAAGTATTTGTTATTTATGTATGATAGCAAGTTTTCCTCATTCATTATCTCTAAATCTTGCTCACTGACCCAAACTCCCTTTGCCGTTATCGCATATGTGTTGATGTTGCTGAGGACCTGAATGTAACCTTTTGACAATAGAGGGATGAGAACATCATTGGGAACTAAACTTGAATGAATTGTCGAGTTTTTTAGCCACTTGAACCTTGATGCACTCCGAGTTTCAAAAAAAGATATTAAAACAGAATTACGTTTAAGGCTTCTTTGTCTTCGCATATTAACTCGTAACAGGTTGTAGAAATCTTTTAGGTATCTTTTTTCCTCATCATTCATTTAAATTCCTCTACACTAATGCCTTAACTGTGAGTTTGTTACTTTTTTGAACTAAAATTCCTAGGAGAAGCTTATTGGATTTGTAAAGTTCTCGCATTTTTGAGTAAATTGGTTTAAGAGATTCATCATCCATCATCGCAATCTCATCAAAAAGAGCTATTATCTTTCGGTTATCATTTTTGACATTAAGTAAACTGAGAATATACGCACTTTGACTTTGCCCAGTACCCATGTCAGCAATGTAAATTATCTCTTCACTGTCAGTTAATATTTTTCCTGAAATAAGATTAACTACTTTTGCTCTGTAAACCTTGTCAATATGTCTGAAGTAACCAATTCTGTGAGCGAGATACTTTGAAACTTCATCATAGTATTTCAACTCGTGCTTCTTCAATTTATGGTCTTCTTTTACCTTCTTGTTTATCAAGTTCTTAAGATTAGTGTTATGCTGAGATAGAATTTTCTGACTAACAGCCTCGGTTTTTCGGAGAAGATCGTTTAGTATATCGATGTATTTCTCAAATTTATGCGGCTTCTGATTCTCTAGATTTTCGACGTCATTTCCATGTTGGGTTATTACTATTTCAAGACCCGACAATTGACCCCTTTTATCAATAATCTCACCTTGTAGGTTTTCGATTTTTTCTAAGACCTGTTTTTCACTCAACGATAAATATTGATTGATTTTACCATTTCTGGATATCTCCTTAACAATTTCTTTGTATGGCAGGTTTTCAAGCTTCTCTTGGTTAATACCCTTGGAAATACAGCGTTGACAATACTCGTTACACCTAGTTGCCAGGGATAGCAGATCATCTTCCATTTCTTTCAATTGACGCTTTTTTTCATCTAATACATCAATTGCTTCTTCGCAAAAATCTTCACTTGCAACTGATTCCTGTTCCAACTCTTTTTGAGTTCTTTGTAATTCCTCAACAGTTATTTTCAGATTTTTTAGTACATCAATTATTTCATTTATAACATCATATCTCTTAATCAGAATAGAACTTGCGTCAACTTCTTTTTTTAATATTTCGACCAATTCTCCAATTGTAACCTCCAATTCAGGAATCATAAACATAGAATCCTCAAATTCCTTCAAAGCTTGAAATAATTTTTCCATTGACCTAGCATTTATGAAGGATCGATCTTTTTTCAGGTCATCAATTTCTTTAGAAAATACATCTTGTAAGTGTGTAGCTTCAATTTTGACCGTGTTTAGTTCATTACTTTCAGCACAATAAGGATTAACATCCTTCCAAATTTTGAATCGTGATCGTTCATTTTTTGGTAATGCACTTTGGGTTAATGGAGTTACTTTTTTGTAATCTTCAATAAATTCTGTTCGAAGCTGGGCTAGTTTTGTCCTTTTCCTTGATAATCTAAGGTTTATTTTTTTTCCATCTTTGTTCATTTTCTCAATTTCTTTTTTGAGTTTGTCTGTTTTTTTTGTTAACCATTCGCCTTGATTTGAATAGAAGTAGTAGTATTCATAATATGCGTTCTTTTCTAGCTGATCCAAAAAAGCCTCTAATTCAGGTAATTCTTTAACTATTTTCTCTTTCTTTTTCCTCACCTCAGCAAGCTTTTTCTTGAGTTCTTCAAGACGTTTAGGATTTCTAGAACTATTTATTTCGGTGATAATACGTCGTAAGTAAAACCCAAAATTTTTAAAGGCATTCCCAAATTGAAGCTGTTCATCTTTTAATTCTTTTAGTAACTCGGGTAGTCTTTCAGTTGGGTTGTTTGGTATATCATAAATCAGATTATATTTTCTTTGAAAACTCTCAAAACTCAACGGATGAAATTTTTTCCCGTCAATACTTTCTTTGACAACAAATTCATTTACATTAATATCAGTTTTTTCTGATTTCAAGATTAATTTTTTATGATCTGAAGTAATTTGGAATGAAAATCTAATTTTTTGGTGATTAGGATCTAATAGCGAATTCATTTTGCTTTTCAAAATAGGGTTAATTCGTGAACTTTTTGTACCGAAAAGTCCTAAGGCAATTATATTCAGGAGAGTACTCTTACCAGATGAATTTGGGCCCTCAATTACGACAACATTCTCAAGTCTGGTAGGTATTTGGGCTGGATCAAATCTAATTGATTTTCCTTGACCAAGATTTCTATCTATTAAGTAGTCATATGTTATCATTTTTTCTCTCCTACCACTATTTCAAGGATTTTATTCAGTAAATCCTCGCCTTGATTACCCTCAGAAATTAGTTTTATCATTGCTTTTTCTATGTCATCGTCAGCAAGCAATTCTAGAAAATTTATGATTGAATACTGATCCAACTGTTTAACCCCTTTTTTCGAATACACCCGATAATGCTAGCGGGAATTTCACGACCCTAACTTGTGGTAAACCCTGAATGTTGGCTATCGCATAGCCCTTTCCAAGATTTTGCACTTCTTCATTTGTTACAGAAATACCATAGTCTCTTGCAGAAGATCTATCTGATTTGAAAAAGAATTTAGTATTAATTACGTTTGATAATCCTCTTGGTATATCCGAGGGATTCTGTGACGAGAATATCACTCCAATTTCTTTACTCCGACCAGTGCGGCAGATTGTGTCTAATTCACCCAGTGCTTCTCGGGAACTAGTTGTATCATAAAATTGATGTACTTCGTCTATTATGATTAAGATTGGGACTTTTGATCTACCGGTACTTTTCTCTTCAACAATGTTTTTCAGTAGATGTCGCAAAATAACCGATCCAAATTGTATACCTTTTTCTCCAGCAACATTTATGACGGACATTTTTCCTCGAACTAGAATATCATCGGCGCTTATGCTTTCGGCTGATTCATCATCAAAGAATTCTGTAGCGTAATTTAAATTTCGCAAAATATTATGATACGTACCCCAAGGTAATGTTACAGGAAGTCTATCTCCTCGTGAATTAAGTCCTTCATAATGATAATTGTCTTCAGCTCCTCTCGCAAAATACCTGACAAAATCCGAGAACGTAAATTCTCCATCTTGCGATCGAATTCTTCTATCTTGCCATGCCCTAAATATATTTGGCAAATGTTGTGCTGCTATGTCTGAGAACCCAACTAAAAGACCAGACAAGGCTTCAGGATCAAGAAGACGGACATTAAGTGTAATCCTCTTGCAAACACCCATATTAACCCCTTGACCAGGATCAATCATTTGGTTTGCAGGGTAGTACACTGTAAAATTCTCAATTCCATGAGCATTTTTTTTAATTGATTTCCATTCCTCTAAAAGATTTGGCTTAACGGTAAGAGAGGCTTTATCCATTTTTAAGAAAT
>JAEOTY010000363.1 GCA_016839625.1 Candidatus Hodarchaeota archaeon | reverse complement strand
TGGAATATGGAGACGATATTACTGAAGGACCAGAACGAGCTTTGGTTGATAGAATAGGCAGTCCAACCTTCTTAACCCACTTTCCAACAGGTATGAAACCTTTTTACATGAAACTCAATCCTGAAAATCCAGAAGTTATGAATGCTGCGGATTTGTTGATTCCAAATGTTGGTGAGATCATTGGTGGGTCTCAACGTGAGGATGACTTGGAAATACTATTACAGCGAATGAAAGCAGAAGGTTTAGACCCCAAACCCTATTACTGGTATACTGATCAACGTAAATACGGGACTGTTCCACATTCAGGATTTGGTCTGGGATTGGAGCGCCAAGTTCAAGGCTTGTTGAATTTAGATCACATTCGTGAAGCTTGTCTGTATCCTCGGTTAATTAACCGAGCAACTCCTTGAAGTATATTTCCGTACATATCTATTCCATGCATCTGGAGTTTACCTAATCCACGAGCTCCAAATTTGTTACAATTTTACCACATGAACCACAGCGATCTGGAATATTCCTGCGATCTTTTAGTTCAAAAACACTGTCACATTCGCTACATTTCCAACGTGAGGCTGATAAAAACTCTGATTCTAATTGTACGAAAATTTTCATAAACCGATTTAAAATCTGATCAATTCTACTGGCAATTTGTCCTACTTCACTAGCTTTTCGAAGCTCCTGAGGAGAATCAGGATCCTGTAACAGCTTTAGATCTTCTTTTAAATTCTCAACCTGAATTTGAATACCTTCTGAATCAGAAACAGATTTTGTAACCTCCCTGGATTCCAGCCATTCCAGAAGGAAAGATATTTTGTCCAAAATGATTATTGCTTGAGAATTGGCATTCGCTTTCGTTGATGTATCAGGAAATTTTTGAATTTCATCTGAAAGTTCTTCTAAATAACTCTTTAAGTCCCCTTGTAGCTTTAATTGTGAATACATTCGAAATGATGCCAAATAATGAGAAAACTGTTTGTCAGGATCCGTCTTGACTAAGACTGCGCTTGTTATTTCACGGAGATTCTCAGGTTCACAGTTTTTTTGATCTAATGTCTCCCCAATAGGTGTTTTCCATCGTGATCTAACGACAATTTGTTTTCCTCGGAAATAATTTAAATCTACAGGCTCACGCTTTTTGGCTGACAAGCACTCCCAGTAGGTATAATTCGATTTTTCTTCATCTGAAACTAGTTGGTATGGCTCGGCATTACAATATCCACAGCTAGATATGTTTTCCTCTTCTGACCGGTTCGTTTTACCACAAGCCAAACAATAAAAGAAAAAATACTCTGTTGTGAACTTTCCAAAGGTTCCTGTGCCTAAAACCTGTGAATCGTCTGCTGCATGACGCATACGCGCGAAAAGTGAGTCTGAATCATCTAACATAGCAGTTAGAGAACCGCCTAGTCCTTCAGTAGCATCAGCTCGTTCTTTTTCTTCCCTTTTTTTCTGTAGGTAGGTTTCACGTTCTTTAGGATTCATTTTTTCAATCATTTTTAATTCTTTAACACGAGATTGGAGCCTATTTCGATCTACTGGGGTTAATACTTCTAGAAAATCCTGTGGAAGAGCTGTAATTTCTTCCATGCTCATTTCTTCAAAATCAGTACGTAATTCTGTCATTGGACCTGCAGGAACCCGATCTTGCACAGGTAAATTCGAACCTGAAGTTGGTGGGGGTGGAGGAGGGGATACTGTAATACCTCTACCTATGGAGGTCGGAGAGATCGGTGAAGGTGCTGTCGATGGAATTACCCTGGAGACTCTTGAAGAAAATAATGCCGTATTTCGACTGATGGCTTCAATTACTCTTTTCTCAAGGTCATCGAGAAAACCAGCAGTTATAGTGAAATTCCTATGCTGATCTGTAAGGATATTTTTCATTTCCTCAATGATGTGTTGAGATAAAGCGTCAAGTCGGGGAAATAAGGATGAAATTGTATCGTACATTACCCATTGTTCAACATCTGTTATAGAATATGGCGCTTTTGGTAATTTCCTCATCCTAGGATAGATATCTGAGGATTCCATATTTCTCTGTGCCCAGCTCCAGATTGTTGACTTGTTTTTATCAGAACCCAACAAATCTTCGGCAATTTCAGCAAAACTTTGTTGATTTAACCGCCCAAGACGAATCGCTTCTATTCTTTGGTCAGTGTTCATTTTTTTCCAGGTTAACTTTGGATTTGACATTTTTCTCAATATGAGGAATCAATATGAACGTTCATATGAACTTTGTCCTTTGTTCACGAAGTTTGTGAAGATGATTCATTCATAAAACCTCTTGGCCAAACTGCGAAACGCAAAAAATTAAATTCTAATTTTTTGGAAATGATTTAATCAAATTAAATAGGCGAATTCTATGTCAGAAAGACCAAAAAACCTTTTTGATAAATGGGTTAATTTACGATTCGATGCTAGAATGGTTGTATCTGTTACACAAAAGAATGAATTTAAAAACATTGGATTATCCGTCATCAATGGCCGATCTTATAATACTAAACTCGGTAATGCAATGTCTGCTCAATTGGGGCCAAATGAGTTGCAGGATCTCATCACTACCCTGCAAGAAGTACAATCTCAATTTTTCCCTGAAAAACCTCCTGAATAAGCCCTTTCTAATTGACTGAGAACTCATATCTTTCATAAATTCATCTCTAAATCTCCAGAAAAAAATCAATTCCGAGTCCCTTTAGGCTTTCGTGTTACTGCATCTACATACAACGCGCTTCACTGAAGGAAAGGCTTTTTTAATATTACAGCTTTGTCATCACAAGTTAGAAGAATTAGCCTAGATCTATTCTTTGAGGTTAAGACTGTGGATTTTCCAGCTGGGATAAAGCAATCTAAGCTAAGAACATTACCTCCCTCAACATTAGCCGTGTTGAACGCATTATATGATGAGGGGAAGCCTTTAAATGCCGCCCAGCTACAAGATATCACAGGATATAGTATGAGAACTATTCGTTACTCCTTAAAAGATCTTTTGGGCCGAGATATTGTATCAAAGAGAGTCAATCTCGAAGATATGCGAATAACTGAGTACCAGTTAATTCTAGCCGCTCCTCCTGCGAGGACAGAAACCTACGGGATGCAAGTTAAGACTTCAAGTCTCAAAGCCAAAATGTCCGAACTTCGGACTGTGCGTTGATGTAGGACTTGACTAATTATTGAGGCATTCGTTAAATATTTTTAATTTGATGACGGTGTAAATGAAAGGCTAATACGATGTCCCTTACTGATCAATTCAGTCCACGGAATCCTACTCTTCAAATTGGAAAGAAGATTGCTTTTGGCCTTTTTTTATCAGTGATGATCATAATTATCTTTTCTATTTTTGCTTCGGAGGCAATAACTAAAGAGATTCTTGGTACGACTTTATTACTTATGGGAGGCGTTTTTTTTTTAGTAGGATCAATACGAGACGTTTTTAGTTCAATAATAATCCAGAAAATCCGTAAGAAGGATATTAACAATTACTTCCAATCAGATGAAGCAAATTACTTCTTTGGTTTTGGTAAAGCTGGAGAAGATGTTGTGTCTGGTGTGGGACTCATATTCTTATCCATTATTTCATCGATATTTCTTTGACAGCTTCAGAAATTCTCGTTAAAATATTATAACGATAATAAACAAGCCAAGAATTAACAAAATCGCTGCCATTGTACAGATTAGCAATATATCGCGAAGAGGGAGGATGAACTCACTATGTTTCATTTCTACTCCAAATGAATGATACACTTCCTTAATCACCTGTAGCTCATCCTCAGTAACATCATTAATCCTGAAAAGAGGAGAATTTTCAGATGTGAAAAAGTATAGGGAATATCTATTACCAAAAGCAATAACTTCAATTTGTTTAACATTACTATGAATAAATCCAAAGCCTGTTTTAGTAAAAGGAAGGAGATCAGGCTCTCTCTCTTTCCTTCTAAGTGGATCAAAACCTGAAAGATATCGTCTCTGTTCGTACTCCCGAGACACCATACTCGCAACGAGGGTTCCCTTTACTTTGTTTCCCCAAACATAGATCTTTTCATCTGTTAGTAAAACCTGCGCTTCAGAAATCTGCGCCTTTTGATATGCAGCGAGCTTGTCTTCCATCCATAAAAGTTGTTTTTCGGATTCTGAAGGGAGAGGACCAATTTTACCTTGCCAAAAATACTGATCTAAATTCGAATCAAACAATCGGAGTTCTTCACGAAGACTAATATCAATATAAGTTCTAAATTTATCGGATTCATTCTCTTCAACCATTCAATGTTGCTCCAATCCTAGAATCTTCCTGCCTTTCGTAATAAACTTCCACACTTTTGGCACAAAATTTTCTTACCGGGGTTTTCTGTTTTACAGATAGGACAAATTATTCTTCTTTGCTCTTTAGTTTCAAAAACAACTCGTTTAGGAGAGAAATCTGAAGAAATTGGTGCAAGCACAATGTTGTCGTGTTTAACTGAGGCCCGGAAATAAGTTGATTGAGGTAGCTGTTTTATTATTTCCATTGGTAGTAATATACGTCCTTGTTCATCCGCAGTTATTATTCGGCTATGATTAAGATTGTCTAAGTCTACTTCCTCATGTTGACCCGCTAATATTCCATCATGAATTTCGATTACTCTATTCGCTCTTGAAGCTACCTGTTTTGAATGAGTAACAATAAAAAAAGAAGTCTCCAAATCTTTATTTATTTCCCGTATTAAATCTAATATTGCCTCTCCTGTATTGAAATCCACATTTCCAGTAGGTTCATCAGCAAGAACTATCTGGGGATTATTGATCAACGCCGCAGCAATAGCTACTCGTTGTTTTTCCCCCCCAGATAACTTGCGCGGATTATGATGCTTATATCGTTGAAGTTCAACCCTATCGAGTAATTCAGAAGCTCGTTTTTCTAGTTTTGAGCGGGAATATCCACCAATATATCCCCCTAGCATGACATTCTTAAGTACTGATAAATGAGGTAGCAGATTCGACTTTTGAGAGACTTTTCCTATGAATTGATTGCGGATCCGTGTTATTAAATCGTCAGAAAACCTCGAAATATCTGCTGCAACTGGTGTCCAAAATACAATGCCAGCTGTGGGTTTAATCAATCCTCCCATAATATTGAGAAGTGTTGTTTTTCCTGATCCACTAGAACCGATACACACTACATTCTCGGATTTAAATAACGAAAGAGTCACTCCTCGAAGAGCAACTGTTTCCACTTCAGATGTACGGTAGATTTTGTAGATATTGAAGAGAGCTAGTACCAGATCTTCAGGCAGTTCAACTGTAGGATCATATATTGTAGGAGTACTTTCACTCTTCATTGTGACACAACATTAGCAAAATCTTTTTATCGTGTTTTAAGCAGGTTTATATTTCCAATAATGTCCAAACTTTCTTCTAGTGTCTGCTAGTGGCGTTACTGAACAATTTTTCAGGTATCGAAACTTTTATATCATATTATAATTGATTCCATCAGTAAATTGTTAATTAACTAAATTATCTAGCTCTTATTTGTGCAGTTTTGTCTTAAGCTGAACACAAGTACCAAAAAAAAAAGAGATGTTATAAACACGCTGATTGCTGCATTCTCCTTAAACGAATAAATGAAGATATTATAGTGTGATAAGTAAGTTGACTCAGCCACTTCTCGTAGTAGAGAAACTAAAAAAAGAGTATGTTGAAGGGGGAGTTATCTTTCCAGTTCTACAAGACGTAAGTTTTCAGGTTTTCCCTAATGAAATGGTAGCTATTATGGGACCCTCAGGAGCTGGAAAGACCACTTTATTAAATATCCTTGCAGGATTAGAACCTGCCACTGAAGGAAAGATCATTTTAAGTGGATCAGAAATTCACACTATGTCAGATAAAACCATCTCTTTACTTAGAAGAACTCATATTAGTCTGGTCTTTCAAGAGTTCTATTTGTTACCAGATTTAACCGCTCATGAAAATATCGAGATTCCACTAGTTTTTAGTGGTTTACCAGCTGATACTAGAACCTCACGCGTTCGTCAAGCCCTTAAAAAAATGGGGATGATAAAAAAAGAAGATTTTTTCCCATCTGAATTAAGCGGAGGAGAACAACAACGTGTAGCTATTGCACGAGCCATTGTCACAAACCCATCTCTGCTTTTCGTTGATGAACCTACAGGAAATCTAGATAGCAAAACAGGGAAAAATATCATCTCTCTCTTCTTAGAAATTGTTAAAAGCCAGAACAACTCAGTCTTGATGGTCACACATGATCCAGAAGTAGCTCGTAGGGCTGATCGAATCTTTATTCTACAAAATGGCTGTTTACAGGATTTTAATCCTTGAAAGAGATGGATTTTTTGGGGAAAAGAGTATGATTATGAAATTGCTAACTTGTTTCACTATAAAAAAAATAAAAACATACTTCAAAATTAGTCTATTTAATATTATCAGTCCTCTTCTGCTTACCTAAAGTTTTAGAAGTATTATCTTTAAAGACAGTGAGGTATTAATTAATGAAAATCATAAATGGCGGAAATAATGTAAGGCAAGAAGAAAACTTCTTAAATGCATGAAATTGTTTTGCGTATTTGTGAAAGACTTAGCTACAGCTACGTCTAACTAGGTAGCATAAGCTTTCATCCTCTCCGAACTTTTCATATGGAGGAAAAAAATCGATGAAAAAAAGAATAATTTTAGGAGCAGTCTTTATACTCTTTTTATTCGCTTTAAATGCGTCTGTTGCCAAAGCATATACACAGGTAGGCGGGGCTGATTGGGCCGAATCTATCAAGAAGGGCAAGAAATTAACTTGGACAATTGATAAAGTTGATGCAGCTGGAGCGACTGAATGGGACTGGGCCTTTGGTAATAATGTCACTTTCAAACAAGGTGAGAAAATAATAGTCAAATGGACTGAAGCTCCCGATGGAACGGGTCAGGTTGGCATGGGTGGTCCCCTTAACTATACGGGTGTCACGGTAACAGTTGGAGAAACCGAACTAGACCAAGAGGATGAGAAGTGGCTTAACTTCTTAACTGCCCCCTTATATGTGAATAACACTTTAGGGAAAACCGAAGCCCTGAACTACCTTGAAAGAGTGTGGTTTAATACATTCACATTCCCAGATTCAGCATATAGTGATCAGAGCACCTGGAATATCATAATTGAGAATGCCACAATAGGAAACACTGGTCCATATGCCACGAAGGACGATACTATCATGGGCTATATCCATGATCAAGGTGGAGAATATCCAGATGATTTCGACTTATTTGGAGATGCTCCAGAAGCCTGGATTTTCGATGTCATATTTGCTGCTGCCTCTGGTGTTGTTACAAGCCTCAAGTATCCATCAACGATTGACTTACCCAACGAATTCGTTGGTGACAAAACTTATTTAGCCAACAGCACATGGGGTATTGTTTCTGGCTTAGATGCCTTAGAAATTTCTTTAAGTGGTAGCGTACCTGGATGGACTGCAGCCGCACCTGGATTTGAAGCATCAGTTCTTCTCACTGGACTATTTGTGATGGCCGCAATTGTGGTCATTCGCAGACGCAGATAAGGTCAAAATTTTTTCCCTTTTTTTTTATCCCCCTCGGGGGCCCTTTATCTTTTTTTTATTAACTTAATTGAAGAATTTCATATCTAAAAGAACGTTTGTTATCGAAGAAACCGCAATCCATTAAGTTTATCACCCATTTTTATAAATCCATAATATTTCTCTTTAATAAGAAACCTCTTTCTCTCATAAAGAATGTGTTTTAATTTTTCTTAATTAAAAGTTTCTGAGTACAGTCTATAGTCTATAACTCTCATCTAATATGTTCGTTCGTTAAATAATTAAAAAAAAACTCATTGATTATTGCAGGTGATAGTAATCAATCCATTAAACTGTAGTAGTTATTTTCTAAAGACCCGTTTTCCAGTATTTCAACCGTGTTCTGTTGCATATATAATAGGACTTATTATTCAAATGTGAGCAAAAGTAAATAATTTGAATAAGGACTTTAATATGATAGGATGATTTTTTTTGACAAAGCGTGTTTTATCTAATAGATTCATAGGAACATACGTTTTCTCTGGCATTTCTCGCAATTTAAGGAGATCCATTACAATAATTCTTGCGATTCTTATCCCCATCGCTTTGATGACATCTCTCCTAATGTGGCTCGAAACGGCTCCCCGACTAGCAATTCAGTCATCTATGGAAGAACGATCCTTCGAGATTGAAATTCGACACACTTTTTATGTCAAAAATGCGATGGAAGATCTTCAAATCACTCTTGAAGAGGAGCCCTTAGTAGAATCGAGTTATATCACACAACCAGCATTATTTCTTTTTAATCTCAATCATAGGTCCCCTTTTTTTGATGTACTGAATCCTCCCCCAAATGAGAGTGATTTCTTCATTTCAGAAAATTTTCGTGATTGTGTTCACCTGGTCGATGAGGAATTTCTTTATCACATTTCTTCCCATTTTTCAACTGAACCTGGTAGTAACTTCTCTTTTTCCAATGAAGGCATAATCATTTCAAAACGTATCCTACGACGCATTGAATTTTCTACTGGTCAATCCTTTAAGGTAGGAGATACAATTAATTTTGGTGTTGCTACTCGGTTACCAGATTTTGAGCTAGGAGAAAGCCGCTTATACTATTTTCAAATGATAAGAGTCTATAATAAGACAATCAATGCAATTTTTGATCGGATCCCTCAAAGATTGTTATTATACCCTGATTTTTTCCCTGAAACCCTTGGAGATGGTATTTTTGTACCAAAAGCTACTATTAATCAGACTACAATGAGAAAAATGGAAGAAAATATCGCTACTACTCCTCACATGTTTGTAAGAATGGGTCGATCAGCCTTAGCTAATAGGGGAACCTTTTCGGTAGAGAACGAGATTGATGCTATAGCTCTACGTATAAGTAGAGAAAATGTATGGTTTCAAGTGCTAATTTATACTGATGAGATAAATCAAATTATTTCAAATTATGAAAGAGCACGTATTATTATTCTATTTCTGTTTATGCCTCTTTTAATTGTTGCTTTTGTATTTCTCCTTACAACAACTTCCTATATGCTGAATCAGAGGAAGGATGAAATCCAACTATTGAGAGATAAGGGCGCTTCATTTCTAAAAATATTGGGATTATTCTCATTTGAATTTTTCTTACTATCAATTTTCGGTTTTATCTTTGGAACATTGCTAGGGTTCATTAATACTTGGATTATCTCAAAAAGCTCAAGTTTTCTTTTTCTAGAGAATACCGAGCTCAATCTCGAGTTTGTTAATACTGTGATAAGGTCTTGGAATACGTGGATACTTGGAGGGGTCTTCATTGCTTTAATCTATATTCTTGTTGTTATCCACAATGTAAGAAGATTACTCCATCAACAACAGGAAGAAAGTCTTTTGGAGACTCGTTTCTTTAGAATGCGAGGTTTATCGAGAAGGAATGTTGACATAGGGATATTAGCGATATCAGTTATTATTTTCATTGTAGCAACTCAATCAGACATTGTTAATCGGTTATCATTAGATCCTCAATTGGTAGGGTTATATTTAGCTGGAGCGACAATCTTCTGGGTGATATTAGGATATGGATTTGCCCGAATGAGTGGTGACATTCTTCCAAGATTTTCCCGTCTTACACAATTCATCTTTAAATCCAAACACAAACTTATTACTGTTAGTTTTGCTCGAAAACGCCCTCAAATAATGAATATTATTACATTAATTATTCTGACTATTTCTATTGCAATTTTTTCCATCTATTATTCACAGACTCTTGAATATAACACTAAAAAGAATATAGATTATATGATTGGATCTGATTTTAAGGTTTTCACGGAAGAAATGACAACTGATTATGCTTTAGAACTAGAAAAGATACCAGGTATTTCTTCTGTTGTCGCAATTACTCAATCTTATGGATCTCTTGGTCGTTATTCAATTACTCTCGTGGGAGTTGATCCAGAAAAGTACCTCACGAGTTGTTATTGGAGTTCAGAGTCTAGCTTAGCGGGAACAGATCCTAATCAGAGCCTAAATGCGTTAAAAGCAGACAAATTTCGTGGTATTGTTATTAATGACTTTTTAGCACAAATGCTTGAGATTGAGACTGGGGATTCTCTTGAACTAAGTAGGCTTTTAGGATCAATTGGGAATTTATACAATTTCACTATCTATGGTGTCATGAAATCAGCCCCAGGAATTGGAAAATTGTATTCTCCTAGTCAAGAGATTCGAGGTTTTTCAGAAGTTGGTGGTATTGCTCTTGTTCATCAGGATCTTATGGAAGTGTTTCAAGTTCAAACGACTCGGGTTTTTTTGGTGAAAACTAATGAAAACACTTCAGTGGGAAGAGAACGAGTAAGGGACTTTCTAAATAGACAAGATTTTATCAGGCAAATCTATGACCGTTATTCAGATAATGAGATATTATATGATTTCATGCAAATTTCAGGTGTTGCAGGTGTTCTCAGTTCTAGTTTTATGTGTTCACTTCTTGTAGGAATTTTTGGGGTGAGTATTTTCTATAATTATATCGTTAGTGAGCGTTTACAAGAGTATGCTGTTCTACGGGCCTTCGGAGGAACTAAAAATCAAATTTTTAGCATTGTTCTTTCAGAAACTTTTATTACAATCTTTTTCGGTGTTTCACTTGGAATCCTTCTTGGAGGTGGATATGTTATAGGATTTATTCTAATAACCCGCACAATTATTTTATCTCATGAGAATAGTTTTAGATTAGAAATGGTAGCTTCTCCTCTTCTTATCTCGTTTATAGTTGTTTCTTGTTTTCTTGTCTTATTAATTTCCACTTCAATTGTAGCTAGTAAGGCACGAAATGTCAACACTGCATCTCTCCTCCGAAATTTATAATAACAGAGTTTTTTCCTGTATTATTTTTAGACTAGATTTCATAGCGTTTCTCTAAGAATGGATTCTCTTCAATACCAGCCACGCGGAATATCAGAAGCAGAGACCCGAGAAAGATTGAAGCAATGATACCTAATACTTGGTTTGGTAGGAGGAATACGATAATCGATGCGCTTAACCAAATCATCGTAACACCAAAATTTCGTTTTACCCTATGATTCACCCAAGTTTTTTCTATTTTAGATAATCCTTCCTGAAAAAATAGAGCGATGAAAAGGATTGTTATATTGTACAATAAGAACACCGACCCGATAAGAATTGCAGTTATAATAACAGCTAATACAAAAACAAAATAGATACCATTCTCAATAGGGATAATGAAACTACTAACGAATAAGCTAATAGCCAAAACTACTGTAGCTGCTTCTTTCGGATGATTTAGAATCCTTAGTTTCATTTGTTGGAGAATGTCACCATTGATCATTGTCTTTTTCAACAACTCATATCATATTATTAATTTTCCTTTTTTTGTTGCATACTATATCTGGTTATACTTATGTCTGCACCAGTTTTTTGTTTTATTTAAATGATACAAGATTACTCATATATCGAAAGAATTGTGATCTCCTTCTAGTTGAAGAGAGGAATAAAAAAGGAAAAAAGAGATGAAAAACCTTTAAGTGGATAGGGGATACCAACATGCAACCCAGTGTTCTGGCGATATTTCTTCGAATGGTGGCTCCTCCTCACATTTCTTAGTAGCATAGCTGCATCTGCCCTTGAAACGACAACCTGGTGGTGGATTCACGGGAGTTGGGACATCCCCACGAAGAATTATACGTTCCTTTTTGATAGTGGGATCAGGAATGGGAACCGCAGACATTAGTGCTTGAGTATAGGGGTGGCGAGGATTGTTAAATAACTCGTCAGTTTTAGATAATTCAGCCATTTTGCCCACATACATTACAGCAACACGATCAGCAACATGTCTGATCACACTGAGATCATGAGCGACAATAATGTATGTTAATCCTAATGATATCTGAAGATCATCAAGTAGATTGAGAATCTGAGCGCGTATTGAAACATCCAATGCAGAAACGGGTTCATCAGCAACTATGATTTCTGGATTCACTGATAATGCTCGGGCTATCCCAATTCTTTGTCTCTGGCCTCCTGAAAATTCATGGGGATACCTGTAGATGTGGAAAGGAGCTAGACCTACTGTATCCATGAGAGCAAGTACTTTTTCTTCCTTTTCTCTGGTATTTTTTGCTAATTTATAAAGATCCATTCCTTCCGAAATGATATCATAAACGGTCATTCGAGGATTCAAGGAGGCATAAGGATCTTGAAATACCATCTGAATGCTCTTTCTAAAAGTAGGCATATCTTTCTTCTTTATCTGACTAATCTCCATTCCCTTGATCCATATCTTTCCTTTGGTGGGAATTAGTAAACGTAGGAGCATTCGTGCTGTTGTGGTTTTCCCACATCCAGATTCACCAACTAGTCCTAATGTTTCACCCCGTAATACTTTGAAGGTGATATTGTCAACCGCATGTACTCGCCCTACTTCTCTTTGCCTAATTATCCCTTCAGTAATAGGGAAAAACTTTGTTAATTCCTCGACTTCGATTACTGCTTCTTTTGCCATACTCTTCACCTTATGTTATCCTGGATAATGACAGAGCGAAAAATGGCCAGCTTCTGTTTCAACATATGGGGGGACTTCCTTCGAACACTTCTCAGTAGCAATGGGACATCGTGGATGGAATCTACACCCACTTGGTGGAGTGATTAGGTTTGGAACTGTGCCCTTTATGACTCCTAGACGATCCATTTTCTTGTCCATCCGTGGAATGGATGTTAAAAGCGCTTTTGTATAAGGGTGATGTGGATTTTTAAAAACTGTTGTACAATCTGCAAACTCCACTATGTTCCCTGCATACATTACAGCTATGCGATCAGCCATTTCTGCTATAACCCCTAAGTTATGTGTAATGTAAAGAATAGCCATATTCAAATCTTCTCGCAAATCTCGCATTAGATCGAGAACTTGTGCCTGTATGGTAACATCCAGAGCGGTCGTGGGTTCATCTGCGATCAGGAGGGAAGGATTGCAAGATAATGCCATAGCGATCATCACACGTTGTCTCATACCTCCAGAAAATAGATGAGGATAATCTTTAATCCTCTTACTAGCTTCAGGAATCCCTACGAGTTCTAACACTTCAATCCCTTTTTCTAGGGCCTCCTCATCGGTCACGTCTTGATGAAGTTTAATATTTTCTAGGATTTGGTTTTGAACTGTAAAAACGGGATTCAACGAAGTCATAGGATCCTGAAAAATCATTGAAATCTCATTACCACGAATTTGTCGCATCTGGTCTTCAGTTTTTTCGAGAAGATTCTCACCTTGAAAAATGATTTCACCACTAATGATCTTTCCAGGAGGGTCTGGAACCAAGCGTAAAA
This sequence comes from Candidatus Hodarchaeota archaeon, assembly GCA_016839625.1. Lineage (GTDB taxonomy): Archaea > Asgardarchaeota > Heimdallarchaeia > Hodarchaeales > Hodarchaeaceae > Hodarchaeum. The sequence continues at coordinate 3,740 of JAEOTY010000363.1, read as the reverse complement.
TAGAAAGAGAGGAGATAGTTTTGCCACAGCCACTTTCTCCACAAAGTCCGAGTACTTCACCCTTATGAATGTCAAATGACACATCATCGACCGCTTTTACTACACCATCGTCGGTGAAAAATTGGGTTTTTAGATTCTTAACGTCTAGTAATAATTCTCTACTTGTCATACTGTTCACCTCAGTCGTGGGTCTAAAGCGTCTCTCAGGGCATCACCAACAAGATTGAAAGACAGTACAGCAACGAAGATAGCCAAACCAGGTATCGTTGCGACCCAAGGTGCAAAACGAAGAGTATGGCCTTGCATACCCCATTGTATGGCTGTACCCCATGATATCGCCGCAGGGTCTCCAAATCCAAGAAAGGAGAGTCCTGCTTCTATGAGAATTGCTGTAGCGGTACCAAGGGTGGCTGTCACTATTACAGGAGACATAGCATTGGGTAGTAGATGTTTAAAAATGATACCCGCGTTACCAACCCCTAAGGCCCGAGCTGCGTCTGTATACTCCATTTCTCGAAGTGAGAGGAATTCTGCTCGTACAATCCTAGCAGTACCAGACCAACCAAAAGCACCAATTGTAATTGCAATGAAAATCAAGCTAATTCTTTCCCAGACTGTAACAGCAATCAACAATAGAAAGATCGTTGGGACAGCAAGAAAGAGATCTGTGATTCTCATAATGATATTATCAATTTTCCCTCCAAAATAGCCAGCAGTTGCGCCCAAAGTGATACCAATAATAACTTGGATACTGATAGCTAAGAACGCAACAGTTAATGATGCTCTTGCTCCCCATATAGTAACGGAAAGAATATCACGGCCTAAAGCATCGGTACCCAACACGTGGAAACGGTTTGTCGTTTGGAATGTAACAAAATACGGCGTGAAACCGTCTGCTGAGAAAAGTGTACCATCTCCAGGATCAACCTGAATACCTATATTCCAGCCTGATATTGCGTTCCAGCCACGAGTAGTTACGTTTTCATTATATTGACCAAATAGTCTAGAACCAGGGTTATCCACAGCCATAACGAGTAATTGAGTAACCCCTAAAGATTCAAGGTTCTCAATATCGCAATCGATAACTGCCCAATAGATATTGTCTATTGTAACACTCAAAGTGCGAAAACTAAAATAAACATCACGTTCCTCGGTATATTGTCCAGTTATAATTCCTAGGCCAGATACAGTTAAAGAGGATGCGATCGGATCGTCATCGGTTTCTAATGCCTCCTCCTCATATACATGCATGTTCAAATCTCCTTGCCAAGCTGATTCTTGAGAGTCTGTTAATACCTTCACTCTTAGACGAATTGCAATAATTTTATCAGTTGCTGCTTTGAATTGAAAAGCTACTTTTCCCCCGAACCGATAGTCGACTAATGCAAAGCCGTTGAATGTCGTATCCGCAAGCGTTATCTGCCCTGTTGTAGGATCTACTGTTCCAGGATTTGATACACCAGCCCATATTTCTGTGCCACTTTGATTAATGCTCTCAAGCTGACTGATTTGTCTGTATTTTGTACTTCCAGTACCATTAACAAAGGTCACATTCTCATTAGTGACAATTCCAGCTACTTTTCTTTCTGAAGGGGTAGTACCTTTATTTGCCACGGGAAAATCTCCCCTAAGCTCTTCCCCTTCGTAAGAAAAGGGAGGGAGATATTGTGCTGGGAGGTCAATCTCTTCAGGATTATATGGAATTAGTTGGTTGTCACCAGCAATAAATGGAGCAAACACTGCTAGAAATATGATGAAAACAATAAGTGCTGTTCCAAATAAGCCCGTTTTGTGTTTAGAGAATCTGCGCGAAAAAGCCATCAATCTACCTACGCGTCGTCTCTTTCGTTTTTCTATTTCTAGCTCTGCTAATTTTTCTTCATCCAGTACGACACTTAGATCTTCTATTGCCATCATTATTTCCTCCTAAGACTAGTAACGAATCCGTGGATCTAAGAATGCATAGGTTATATCTGTGACTAGATTGGCTAAAATAACCATTATAGCTACTATCATGTTAATTCCCATCATGAAGTTGTAATCTCGTAGATAAATCCTGGCAACAGCCTCTCTACCTAACCCAGGCCAAGCAAAGACAGTTTCAGTCAGGGCAGCGCCTGATAAAAGGAATCCAACTGATAAACCCACGATAGTGACGACAGGTAACAAAGCATTCCTTAATGCATGTTTATAGATTACTAAGCGTTCAGGAAGGCCTTTAGAACGAGCTGTTAGAATATAGTCTTGTTTCAACACCTCTAACATGCTAGAACGTGTTAAACGGAGTACCAGTGCGGTTCCTGCAAGGCCTAAAACTATTGTGGGAAGTAACATGTGGGCCATTTCATCAATTAGTAGCTCTATTGCATTTTCAGTGCCAGTTAAGTTATAGGCTTGTGCGCCAATTGACGGAATTTTAATTCCAAAGAAAAGTTTCATGTCGGAAAACAAAATAATGAACATGATCCCCGTCCAAAAGACTGGCATTGACACACCAAATAGTGCCAGTACTGTGCCTGCACTATCTAGCTTCGAATAAGGATGCCTTGCTGAGAAAATTCCCATAGGAATTCCGATTAATAGCGACATAATCAAAGATGCTAATTGGAGTTTAATAGTCTGCCAGGCGAGATCACCAATCATATCATTAATTGTGGATCCTGTGTAGGAATTCCCCATATCGCCAAATATAAAACCACCCCGAAAAGGACTTCCAGCAATCTGTAAATCCAGTGCGAACGTGTTTTGAATCCACCTAAATGGTGCGAAGATAACAAAATCCGTAAATTCACTGAGATACGTATCATCAAGGGTTCGATCAGAATTTCTTCCTATTAACCAAAAAATGTATTGTTCATGTGGAGGCCGGTCTAAACCGAGTGCACGCCGCATATTAGTCATCTCAGCTTCAGTCATGGTAGGATCGTTTGATTTTAACACATCGACATAATCTTGCGGAGCAAGCATTATCAGTCCGAAAAGAATGAGAGATATTCCTAAAAACATCGGAATAGAAAAGAGAGTTCTTCGAATGACATAATTTCGCAGAGACATAATCAATCCACTCTTATAGTAGTTTCTTTATCTTATTATTGAAGGTTTTGTCACATTATCTTATGTTATTTTCTTAGAGTTATATAAGTTGAAGTTTAAATAAATGCTGTTATATGCAAGTTTTCGGAGAAAATACCAAGATTTAAGTAATTGGATGGAAGAGAGAGAACTCAGTTTCTACCCTCCAGATTACATTTTATATTTTCATTAATAAGGTCATCGAAGAACCTATTAAACCATTCAGAGAGATATAGGATCTGAACAAACGAAATGTTTTAGGATTCTTAAAAGAAGAAGAAAAAAAAAAGGGAAAGAAAGAGGGTTTATCTTTTCCGTTTGAGATCGAAGAGGAGAGCAACACCTGTTATGGCTAGGGTAGCCATAAGAAGTTCGAATCCTGGGGCCACACTGACAGTAGTTAACTCTTCTGCTTCGTACGCTCGCCAATCAGTGGTGTCATAATCTTCAGTGTCAAGCCAATCGAATGCTAGAGTTGGTGAATACTCATCGTATGCAGTCGTTGCCCCTGATTCGGGGGTTGAACCATCGGAAGCTGTCGCTGTTTTCTTGTAAGCTATCATATCAGTCTCAGATATGGCTGCCCATGAAGTAATTGGTACGGGGGTAAAACCTGGGAGAGCTAAACCGTTTAGAAGGTATGAGATAATGTCCTCACGAGGTACCAT
>JAEOTY010000362.1 GCA_016839625.1 Candidatus Hodarchaeota archaeon | reverse complement strand
TTTTGAGCTTGAGACACATCGGTAAAGAGGACGTCTATGACATTGTAGGAACTCCAATGGGTGGTTTCATCGCAAACGGAATAATTGTCCACAATTGTGGCGAACAGCCTCTTCTAGCTTACGAATCGTGCAATTTAGGGTCTGTTAATCTAAGTAAAATGGTTAAAGCAGACACAACTGACCCGTTAAAATATCATATAGATTATAATCGGCTCGAACGGGTAGTAACCCTAGCTGTGCGATTTTTGGACAATGTGATCGATATCTCAACATTCCCACTATCTGAAATCGAGCACATGACGAAAGCTAACAGAAAAATCGGGTTAGGAGTCATGGGATTTGCCGATTTGCTGATCAAGTTGGGAATTCCCTACAATTCTCAAGAAGGAATAGAACTGGCAAAACAAATAATGAGCCATATCCATACTATTGCTATTCGAGAATCACAGCAGCTAGCAAAAGAGCGGGGATCTTTTCCAAATTTTGAAGACAGTACTTTTACGAAAAAGTATCCCATGATGCGAAACGCGACGTTAACAACACTTGCACCAACAGGGTCTCTCTCGATTATTGCAGGCTGTTCGAGTGGAATTGAACCATTATTTATGTTGACCTACGAACGACGAGTCCTGGATGATGATATTTTGGTTGAAGGATATCCATTTTTCGTGGACACAGCTCATAAACATGGGTTTTATTCACGGAAATTAATGGAAAAAGTCGCAAAAACAGGTTCAATAGCAGAATTCAAGGATGTACCAGAAAACATTTGTCGAATCTTTGTTACAGCTCATGATATTTCCCCAGAGTGGCATGTTCGAATGCAGGCAGCGTTCCAAACATCAGGGGTAGACAATGCTGTTTCTAAGACAATTAATTTTCCAAAAGAAGCTACAGAAGCTGATATTAATAACGCCTACATGTTAGCCTACAAATTGGGATGTAAGGGATTGACAGTATACCGTTCTGGATCTCGGACTTACGATGTTCTTTCAAAAAAAGGTACAAACGAAATTAAAACCAAAGTAACTGAAATTACTGCAACAAAAAAACCTAGATATAGACCAGATGTGACTCGTGGTATCACTGAACGTGTTCGTGTTGGTTGTGGGACAAATTTATTTATAACCATCAATGAGGATGAGGAAGGGCTAGCTGAGCTGTTTTTATCGTTAGGAAAATCAGGAGGGTGTGTGGCATCGCATATAGAGTCATTAGGCAGACTAATTTCATTAGCTTTGAGAAGTAGGATTGACGCTGACGAAATCATTCAACAACTCCAATCTATTCGTTGTCCATCTCCCACATTTAGTCAAGAAGGACCAATTCTATCTTGTGCTGATGCGGTAGCAAAAACAATTGAGCGATTTACCAAGCGCTATAGCAAGAATAACAGAAAGTTGGGGGATGTGAAGACAAAGGAATCACAAGTAAATACATTTGAATCAGAGGGGAAAACTATTTATCTATCTCATACCACATCAGGGTTACGTCCTGAATGTCCCGAGTGTGGGAATATTGTAGAACATAGTGAGGGGTGTATTCTTTGTCGTGTTTGTGGATATTCCAAATGTGGATAGCTTATAGCGTCAAGTGGTGAATGACAAATTTAGTGTCAGTGAGTGACAAATCAGTTGTCATTATGACAAATTTAATGTCAGTGGGAAATTTTTGCGAGTGAAAAAATGAGAATCAAAAAGATGCGAATTTATTTCGATTCGTTTTAAAAACGTAGAAATTAGTTCTATGCTGCTTGCTCCTCCTTCTTGGAAGGAATGTTTCAGGATTTCAATCCAAAATTCCAACTGAATATATATCAAATATAATAGGTGAGACTCTAGAATATTTAAAGCATGGAACTATGGAACTCTTGTTCGTTTTAGATAAGTTCCTTTACATTGAGAGAGTTTCTGACTCTAACAATCAAAGAATTCATGAAGACTTATGCACTGAAGCTGTTATGACAACACTTCAAGCACTTGACATTTGGGCTCAATTAGATGAATTAAAATATGGAAAACATGAATTCTATGTATTAATACCTCAATCAGAACACCTAGCTAATGGCACTGTAATAAGATGGTCAAAAGCTGAACATTCTCTAACCCTAAGAAGTAATAAACAAAAAGTACATTATGATTTATTATTCAGATCTAGAAATAATCGATCCCATTTTAACCGTGAATGGATAGCTAACACGATTATTGCTTATATTAGCAATGGATTTCACACCAGTAACTTACAACCAAATAGATTCTTTCACATTAGAGCATCTACCCTGTTAATAGGTCAAATTGATGCTCCACTTAGAATATCAATGTATCATGTGATTGAAGCAGTAATACCAGATTCTGTTCGTTTGTTAAGAAAGGGGATTTTTTCCAATAAGTGGATTCAAAAAATAGTAACAATGCCTCGTGGTTCAAGGAGACTTCCTAATCTTCGTATATTTACATCAGCTCTGACTGGATCATTCCCACAGGGAAATGATGCATTAATTGCTCTTAAGTTTCCAATCCCAGATATACCTGCTAATTTTAAGGGGTGGAAAGGTTCTCTTTACGAATTCAAAGGTTCTGAAAACTTCTTAGGATCAGATGGATCATATACCAAAACAGGAAAAGAGGTTGTGGCAGCTGCTTACGTTATAGGATCAGGAAACTTCAGTGAAATTCAACCACTTAAAAGAAATTTTAAAATAACTCAAAAACAAGCATATGCATACTATCTAGAGGAATTAATGTCCCTCCGAAATATTGACATATTGTCAATTCGAGCACAAAAACATAATGTATCAAATCAGAATATCATTGTTGAATTTAATAATCTCTTCACAGGTTGGGACATCAGAGGAAGAAAAGGGCGAAAATTATATTGGACTGTAGCTAATAAGGCAAAAAATGTTAAATGCACTAATAACTATTTAAAAGGACTTATTTGGCGTATAAGTGATTTATTTGGATTGGACGAATTTGACGGAAAACATAGAGGGAGAGTGGTGGGAGGACACGAAAGTTCCCTGATATACAAAGCGGTTCATTCTGAATTACACAGGAAAGTAGAATCCCGTGGTGGTTCAGTAACCCGAGCTAGGTTGAAGACTGATTCCAAAACATCAGATAATATTACGAATGACACACTTCTTCGTTACCAGCATGAATTTCGAGAAATAATCAATAAATATTATACAAATCCATTTCTAGTAGAAGAGACCATTGATCAATTAATACGTAAAGTAGTTTCTTTTGCTTTCAAAGACTTGAAAAAGATTGTGAAGCAAGTAAATTGGAAAAGACTCCCCATTGTTAATCCATTAAAGTCTTGGAATGCACTTAGAGGTCTCAATTTCTTAATCTTAATAGATTTTTTACCTGACCTCTTCAATAATGAATGAGTACAGAATTAAATGTGCTTTAACTCTTTTTCTTGGTATTCATTTTGGGTGCATTTCAATCTTCTTAACCTGTTCAGACGTTATTAGATCTTACTCAATACTCCTTAATTGGCTTTCTTATGAAAAATTCTTGTTTGTAAAAGATTATTTCTACTCTCATACTAGAAATGTTAATTCACTTTGCAAAAGATATTGGAATATGGTAAAATTTTTATGAAGAGGTGGATTTTATGAGTATTAGAGTAATTGTAAATAAATTATAGAATAGAACCATCTACTTACCAATACAAATCTTATAACGCAAGATTCCTAACATAAAATGCTGTAAGAATTGTGTGCATCTAAATACTGTAAAAACCTATATTAAAAAGATTGGAAGCATTTATGCCTGGTATGGTAACAGAAAGGGCTTCTATTCAATTTTTCACATAAACGATTCTTCAAGGAACTCTCAATAAGATGAAATGGACTGATACTGAGGCCCCAAAAGCAGCGATGTCGACTCTGAATCTTGTATCAGGTAATACTCTTTGGGAAGAGATGATTCGTGATCGGAGGGAATTCTGTCTCCAGAAGTGTCAGAATAACAAGGTAGTTAATATGTTACGTCCCAAATGCACCGAACGTCGGTATTTGGACGTCCTCTTATTGAAACGTGAATCCAAAAAGAATATGCCTATGTTTTGTTATTCTCAACGAATAAAGGGACTTTCAAGATCATTCCAAGAGGGAGAAATGATGCTTCCAGATGTCTATATCTATATCGATGATTATTGGAAGATTATTCATGAAAAACAAACAAAACCTCTTCGTTCCGCCTCAGATTTTCTTAAACGTACAATTACTAAAGGAAAAGAGGTTCTACCAATGGGGAGTATTGATCAACTCATGGAAACGCATTTTCTACGTGGTCAATTATTCCTTCTTTGGCCGAAAGTGGATTTATGTCTGATAAACGCTCAAGAAACCAATATTCACAGCATGACAATGTTTCGATCAATCACTGAAACCCTCACAGAATCATATGGTTTAGAAGTGAATCTAAATATTGAAGACACTTTCATTGAATTAAAGTTTGAAAATTTGATATTAAAAGATTCCGTGACAGTAGAAGAAGAGCTACAAAAGTGTTCCTTTTTCACAGGCTTTTCAGGAACAGAAGTTTGGGCTGAAGTTTCGCTTCCATCGGGACTTGAAGATGAGGAGTTTGATTTTAAAGTAAAAGACCTTCACTTTATATTTAAAACCTTAGACGACGTAATAGAAATCTCAGAGGGGGAAGAAGACGATCAAAAGCTCGTTGAGTCGTCAGCAGGGGTTCCTCATGTTACCACGGAAAAAGATCGGGATTCTAAACTCTAGTAGTTTAATAACCTTGAAAAAAAACTCAATATTAATGAGTTTATGAATTACAAGAATTTTTACTACTTATCACTAATTCATTTGTTTCTCTAACAAATCCGAGGAGCTATTAATATTAAATGTTCTCAGTAAGGAATAAAGATGGATTAGCACGAATAGGGACATTGATATCCAAACATGGAAAAATGTCAACACCAATTCTTTTGCCTGTCATTAATCCAAATCGTCAAACGATTCCAATCGAAGAGATGGTAAAATGTGGGGCTGAAGCCTTTATCACAAATGCCTACTTATTGTATAGAAACCCCATTAATCGTGAGCGAGTTCTGAAGGAAGGGTTACACGAATTTATTGGTTTTACTGGCCCCCTTATGACTGATTCTGGAGCGTTCCAGTTAATGGAATACGGTGAGGTATCTGTAACTAATCAGGAGATCACAGAGTTTCAGGAACAAATTGGTAGTGATATTGGTGTATTCTTAGATGTTCCAATAAAGAAGGGAACATATGAAGAATCTAGAATGGCCTTGGAAGAAACACTACATAGAGCAAATGAGCATATCCACTATCGAAATTTTACGGATTCAACTTTATGGGCAGGACCCATTCAAGGAGGGGAATACCTAGATCTTATAAAGAAATCTTGTTTAGAAATGAAACATAAGGACTTTAATGTTCATCCCATAGGATCTGTTGTACCTCTTTTAGAAAAGTATGATTTTGAAACCGTTATCCAGATAATACTAACTGTTAAACAGCATTTACCTTTAAATCGTCCGATTCATTTATTTGGAGCAGGACATCCAATGTTTTTTGCTATTGCAGTGTTTCTTGGGATAGACATGTTCGATTCAGCAGCATATATTCTTTATGCAAAAAAAAATCGGTACATCACGGAATTTGGAACAGAATATTTGGAGAAACTGCACTATCTTCCGTGTTCATGCAATGTTTGTACGAATTATACAGTTGCAGAATTGAAACAGCTAGATCAAGAGACACGTACGAATTTACTTGCCAAACATAACCTCCTTGTCAGCTTTGAAGAAATCTGTCGGATAAAACAAGCCATCATCGAAGGACGTTTATACGAATTAGTATTATCACGAGCGATGAACCATCCTTCTTTGTCGAAAGGCTTAGATCTTCTTTTTGGCACTCGAACCTCAAAATTTATAGAACAGTATGAACCGATGTCAAAATCCCGGTCTTTACTAATAACTCATCCTATTCTTATATATCAACCACTATTACAACGATACAAGAAACGTGTTATGGAGCGCTTTTATATCTGGAGCCCAAATCTACTTATTGGACAAGATTTTCAGAAACTGCATTCTTCTACCTCCTACCAAGTAATAAAACTATCTCCACTTTTTGGGGTAATTCCTGATGAGTTACGAGGAGTTTATCCATTAGTTCAACATGAAAGGGTTCCTATGTCATTTTCTCTAGAAGTAATCGAATTTATATCACAGTTTCTTGAAAAATACCGGTCTAAATTCAAACGAGTCGAGGTTCATCCTTCAGTAAATCTAGATATAGAAGTGCTTCATAAATTCAAAATTTTTGAGACAACTGATCTCAAAAATAAATTGAATGAAATCCATATACTCAATGCTATTGTTGATTATCAATATGGAGTCCACACACATTCCATTTTCGAAGATCAAGATTTGACTATCAAACGGTCTCAAAAAACAGGAGTTCTTCGCCACTTTTCAGATGATTCAGGTTTGTTAGGAACATTTAGACCTTCAGATTTCAGTATAATTCCAACAAAAACCTTTGCCCAACGATTACACCAACAGATTAAACCTCCACGGTTACGAGTGGTAGCAACAAGTGAAACTATTCCTTTTATTGTCAATAAAAAAGATTTATTGGCAAAATTTGTCTTAGATGTTGATCCCGAAATCCGTTGTGGAGAAGAAGTATTTATCGTTGATGACAACGACTGTTTTCTCAGTTTCGGAAAAAGTGTCCTCGCAGCTTCCGAGATGGTTGATTTTGATCGTGGAGTAGCAGTCCACGTTCGTCGTTGATAGAAAATTATCGTGGCGAAAGGAGAATCACCAATCAAGCAGAAATAAAAAAATTTATCAGAGAACTTTTTATGAAGTTCCCTGCAAAATTGAGAAAATGAAGGAATGAAATTTTGTCTCGGAAAAGAACTCGCAAGACGTTATTAGAAATTTCCAGTCAACCTGAGCTCTGGATTTTCAGTAATCTTCTTGTCGAAGATTGGGTAACAAGCATTGATTTAGAGAAACCAGTCTTTGAGAAAAAGGTAACAATTCCAATTTCTCTACCATCTGGAACTGCTATTTTCAAGATTGAATCAGATGGACCAAAAGGAAAAGTCATTTCAGTCGCAATCGTTCATGGTTCAGAGATACAGCTTTTTCAGTTAACTGAACTATCTCATTTCCCTGAATTTCGAAAAATCGTATTAAAATATGTTAATGAGATTTATCCAAATAATTTCGACTTTTATAGTTATTTACGATCTTTTTATACGCCGAAGATGAGAGAGTTTGGAATTTCTGAGACACTTGGTCCAGATGTAAGTGTAAAGGACCTAGCGGAATATGGCGTGAAATCCCGAGTTTTACAGCGTTTTTCTGATCCTATTCAGGGTTATGAAGTTCCTCAATATTGGCGCGCAAATCAACGCTTAGTTTCGATTATTTCTTCAAATAAACAAAAGCGTGAAATCATTACAAAGCTTCGGATCAAAATTTGTGATCATTTAGCTAAGCATGCAATCATCGAAGGTTTGCGTTGTGCAGTAATCGCTCTGAAACATTATGCAGATCTCCTTGACGGCTTAACCTCCGAAACGAGGATTAATCCTCCAGAAGAACACCAAACTCTAGCTGATGGTCTTTATGAATTAGGAGAATTCCAAAATGCTGCCATTTTTTACTCCAAATGTTTATCTCAGTCAACTTTTACAGATGAAAAGAATCGAGACCTGATATTATCATCATTAAAAGATTCTATCGAACGATTAGAACCTCAAGACTTTTTAGAGTATGCTCTATTTGCAGCAAAAATTGCACGAAACCATGGTGAGGAATAGAACTAAGGACTCTAAAACAATGGAATAGTGATCATTCTAGATTTTTTTCTTTAACCTATAAAGACATAAGACAAGCTAGAATTTATTCTTTTTGACCTTCTTGATTGTTGGAACGATCAAGAAACTGCTGGAATAAATTAAAATTCAATATTTTTGCTCCGTAAAAAATTTCTCCATATTTACATCCAATCATCGACCCAAAATATCGTCCCATACCTTCAATCCAATCAATAATTGGGGGATTATAAGAAGGATGTGCCTTAAATTGCGATTTATAAGCTAATAATGATTGTTTTTTTATTTCAAACTGTTCAGTGATGTCCATAATGAACTGAAGAGGATGTGGCGCTAGATTCAATTCACGAGCGGTGAAGTAGTAAAATACGTGGTTAATTCTCCATGGAGGGAGCCCTTCAAAAAGATGCTCCCATTTTGATAACCGACTGTAAAAAGTTGCAGCATCAAAAATGAGTTGACTTTGATAATGGTCAGGCGACGCTTGAGGGGTCATTCCCTGCATCCCTATTACAATTTTTGGTTTTGTTTGACGAAAAATTTTAGCCAGAGCTATTCGAGCATTGATACTATCCATAAGTTCACGATTTGGAAGATCGAGTAAGATCCTTTTGATTCCTAAAATCCTGGCAGCTTCCAAGGATTCCTTAATTCGAATCTCTGGATCATCATTAAAGGGGGTTGGTTCTCCGTTGGTTAAATCTACTATTCCAACACTATATTTTTCAGCTAGTTGGGTTAAAGTTCCGCCACAGCCAATTTCTGCGTCGTCAGGGTGAGGAGAAACAGCAATCACGTCAAAAATGTCACTCATATGTATTTCTCCACCAATTCTGAAACTTAAACAGATGCTTGTTAAATAATTGATAAGGTTTTATCATTGTCAGCCGTATTAATTTTTTTGACTAAAACTTCTAATAAAAATAGTGTTATACAGTTTTCCTTAAACTGTAATGCTGTATTTTCATAATTAACATGAGTTTGATCTTTTCAATTTATAAAGATAGTCAAAAAATATTATTTCTAATGGATTAATGAATCCCGATTACCAATCACAAAGCCTTAATTCTGACAATCAATGAGGAATTGGATTTAGAAACATCTTATTAATGATAAAGTAGACTTATTTGTTAGCGTAGAGGTATCATTTTTTCACACTCTATGGCATGTTGTTTATATTAGCTATAATTATTCTTCATTACGGACTATAGAATTACCTGAGGAAGCTTACATTGAGTCAAGAAGAAGAGCTCGTTTTTGAGGAGGCTCAAAAAGGGATTAAAATTGTATTTTGGGGCCCTACATTAGCTGGAAAAACTACTGCGCTTAGCTTGTTTCATGCTATTAAGAAAAAAGAAAATCCTGAGAGCGTTTATAACTTCTTGAAACTCGAGGATAAAGCAACTGAACGAACAATTGGATTCGATCAAGCAACGTTTGGTTTAGGCACAGGTCCAGGAACAGGATTCAAATATCATCTTTTTACCACACCAGGTCAAGATCGATTTAAATCTATGCGAAAAATCGTAATTAATGGTCTGCATGGGCTTATTGTGGTGATTGATTCTGAGAAAGCACGTTGGGAGGAGAATAGGGATAGCCTTATTGAATTATTTCAGATTTTAGGTGAGAAAATCTATCAACGTGAAGTTAAAATGGCTATCATACTGAATAAAATGGATCTGCCTGCTGAAACGCGAATTTCGGCTGCTGATGTCGGAAAATTAATGTTAGAAGCGGGTGTCTCAGACAAACTACGTGACACCTTTGCTAGTACCTTTGAAGTTAGTTGTCTTGAAGCATTGGGAGCTTTAAAAGAAGCCTGGGGTAAAGGGGAGTGGAATCCCAAGCGGCGCCCTCAAGCAGTCCAACGAATCATCCAACCTATTCAAATGGTGATTCGTGATATCCTTGTATCTGAACTGCGAAAAGGATAACCTTTTCCCGTTTTCTGATATTTATTTGTAATAAGACACTCAGATCCAAGGGATTGATAGTGGGTTATAAACTTCGGAAAAAAATATCCCGTTTCAAAGATAGAGTTTATATAAGAGGAAAAATTATCTTGAAACTTAGAAGAAGCCCCATAGAGAGGCGTAACTTTCCAATTAATGGAGTAGATGGAGTATTTTAAATGAAAAAAACACGATTGATGGAAATTCAAGAAGGTATGCATAAAAAAACTGAGGAAGAATGTCTGCGATTGGATCTTAAACCTCAAGAGATTCCCTCACTTCCAAGAGGAAAGGAAGCTTTAACACCAACAACTGTTGCTGGTTGGCAAACAGAAGGAATTATCCGAGCCATTATTTCAAACCTTCACAATGGCAAAGATTGGGAGAGTCTCTTCATTTATGGGGGTAGTGGAAAAGCTATGCGAAATTGGAAAGCTTATTACGATACTATTGAATTACTTAAATCCTTAAAGCCGAACGAGACTCTATTTATGCAATCAGGGGTTCCTTATGGAAAAACAATGACTCATATTCTCGCACCTCGTTGTGTTATAACCAACTCAGTAATAGTTCCCAACTGGATTCAATCATTTCAAGAGTTTGTTGATGCTGGTTTAACTGTATATGGTCAGATGACTGCAGGTAGCTGGATTTTTATTGGTCTTCAAGGAATTATTCAGGGAACTTACGAAACTATAGTTGCAGCAATTAAAAAAGCTGAATCTAAAAGAAAATTCACCTCGTTTTCAAATTTTGAGCAAAATATTGTTGTTACAGCAGGTTTAGGTTTGATGAGTGGAGCTCAACCTTTAGCAATTAAAATGGCGAATAAAACTGGTATAGTTGCTGAGATAGATCCTGGAAATCTTGATAGAATCTTTAATGAAGGTAGAGATAAAGGAACTCCCTATCTAGACATAAAAGTTGAAACAATTGAAGAAGGTGTGCAACTAGCCCGAGAATTCGTTGAGAGAGGTGAACCTACATCAATAGGGATTCTATGTAATGCTGTTGATCTCTTGGAACATTTAATTTCACAGAATATTACCCCTCATGTTCTAACTGATCAAACTTCAGCTCACGATATGCTAAACGGTTATGTTCCAGCGGGAATGACTTTTTCAAAAGCGTTAGAACTTAGAAAATCAGATTCTGTAGATTATAAAAAACAAGCATATGAGACAGTCAAGAGACATGTACAAGCTATGCTTATTTTGCAAGAAAGGGGAGCTGAAACCTTTGATTATGGAAATAACATTCGTGCTCAAGCTTTCCAAACAGGACTGTCTGAAGCTTTTAATTTCTCTGGATTCGTGCCTAATTATATTCGTCCTCTCTTTTGTGAGGGAAAAGGGCCATTTCGATGGGCAGCTCTCTCTAATGACCCAGAAGACATACGTGTAACCGATAACTATGCTAAAATGTTATTCCACGATGATCCAATGCTAATAAACTGGATAAACTTAGCTGCCAACTATATCCCCTTCGAAAAAGGTCTCCCTGCTCGTGTTTTTTGGGCTGGCTATAAAGGAAGGGCTGCTTTTGGAATGCTTCTAAACAAATTATACTCAGATGGGGTTCTTAAAGCACCTGTTATAATTGGACGAGATCATTTAGATGGTGGTTCCGTTGCTAGTCCTTATCGAGAGACTGAAGGAATGAAAGATGGCTCCGATGCCATTGGAGATTATCCAGTTTTGAATTTATTAGGTAATTCCCTTTGTGGAGCAACATGGACTAGCTATCATGGTGGAGGAGGTGTTGGTGTAGGATATTCTCTTCATGCAGGTCAGGTTTGTGTTGCTGACGGAACTCACTTATCACAAGAGAGGATATTTCGCGTCTTAACATGGGATCCCATGTCCGCAATTTTACGTCACGCTGCAGCTGGTTACGATAAAGCGCTCCAAATATCAGAGATAAATGAGATTAATGTACCAGGAAAAAATGCGAAAGAAATGAATTACAAAAAATTGTATCTTGAAATTATTCAATTTGTTAAAGAACGTACAAATGTAAATCTTTACCCACCAATGGAACATGTGACTATAAACTTACTTTAATTTCAATCACTAGTTAGGAAAAGACATTATGACTGATACTGGACAAATTACCAATTCTTTTCCGAAAAATTACTTATTCCCCATTTCAACACTACGAGGAAATGAGAAATTAAAATTACTTTTACTTTTAATAGCCATAGATCCTTCCATTGGAGGACTTATTCTTATTGGTGGGACAGGAACAGGAAAATCTCAATTTATACATGCATTTCAACGTTTTCAGATTCCCTTGGAAGTAATTACAGAATGTCAATTCAAATGCTCTCCCACCAGAGGAAATTTGTGTTTCAAATGTGAAAAGAAAGAAAAGAAGCAAATTAGATTAGACATCAATAAAACATACGCCCCTATCATATTAATGCCTCCTACCGCTCCAATAGATGCCATTGTTGGTAATCTTGATCTCGATCTTCAATTTAGATCAGGAATTCTTGGACAGGTGAATAATGGCTTTTTAATCATTGATGATATGCATCTTGTTCCCCAATCTAATCTCAACATAGTTTTTAATGTTTGGCAGAGTCGTCAAAACCTAGTTCAAAGACAATCACTCTCTTTAAATCATCCTAGCAATTTCGCCATTCTAGCATCTGTTAACAGTGATATCCACGAAATTTCACCTTCAGTTTTGGATAAATTCGCTTTTTCATATTACTTTCAAAAAGTAGACAACATTGAACAGCGGATTGAAATAATTGACGCAAATCTCTGCGATTTAAGTGGAGGTAGAAATATTGAGTTGTCAGAGAATAACTTATCAGTCAAAAATATTGAGCAAGCTATTAGTAATGCACAAGCGAATTTATTTCGAGTAAGAATACCATCTGAACACCTTAAATTGATCTCTAATTTATGTTTAAAATGTGGAATTCAAGGTTACAGAGCTGATATTGCATTAGCTGCAGGATCTCGTGCACTTGCTAGTTTTCAAGGGCGAACTGTTGTAGAGAAAGCTGATATTTTACTCCTTGCACCATTTGTTTTTAATCATCGATTGCAAGAAGAAAAACACGCCTTGATTTCGGACATTCTTTCAAATGGGGGAGCTTCATCTCCCTTCGAAAGAAAGAAGGAGCTTTCAAAAGAAAAGGATTTTTCTCATACTCCCCTTAGGAAAGATCAATCAACCTTATCTAGGAAGTTTTTAGAGTGGATTGCTTCAATATTGGGGATTTTGGTGGGTGCCTTTCTTGTTGCATCAGTTCTTGTAAATATAATGTTAAATCCGAGTATTTTTCTTTATATTTTTAGTTTACTTGTGTTATGGGGACTAGGAGCATTGTTTTTGTATTTATATATTCGACAATACAAACGATCGAGAGAAAAATCAAACACAATTACAGGGAGCTCTAAACCAGATATCAGTTCATTCTCAAAGGTAAAAGAATTTCGACTTACTGCTAAGACAGAAGAAGAAAAAAGAGGATCCACAAAAGAAATTATTCTTGATATAGAGGACGAACGTTCTCGCATGAGCAGAATATCGAGGTTTTTGAAGTTTCCTCAACGAAGAGGAATGATGACATTCTCCGATAGACAACGTTTCTGGATAAATCTATTTGGGATTTTCATTCTATTAATTAGTCTCGTGTTTTATACTTATCTGATTTTTATTCTCCCGTTAGAATATTGGATCTCGTTGCTTTTTTTTCTACTTGCACTTCTAACAATAGGTTTTATAATTCAATCTTTACGTAAACAGAGACGTATTAATCTTGTTGCAGATTTGGGAGCATCTCCAAAAGAGAAGATGAAACGATTAGATGAACAGGGTATAGGATCCCATATTTCTCCTCTAGGTGTTCCTGAAGAAGATAAAAACTCATCAGAACAGTATGGAAGAGATTTATGGAAAAAGCTTTCTGACCTTGATTTAGTTGCAGAAAATACACAAAAAGATCCTGGGATGCAATTATTTCCGTACGGTGGTTCGACAAACATACAAAATCAAAACTCTAAAGTAATTGCAGATGCCCTTCCTCGGGTTTATACTAGAACAGGAGCTAAAATTTCAACTAAAAGCGGAAAACGAGCACTTGGTATTACTAGTTTTCAATCTGGGCGAGTTATTGGCTCTCAGTCATTCAAGGATTATCCACGAAATATTCACTTTTTTGCAACAATTCGTAATTCAGTTATGAGACAATCTCAGAAAGGGATTATTAATCCGAAAAGACCAATTTCCATCAAACTTGAAGACATTCATGAAAAGGTGTTTTCAAGGAGAGTCTCTGCTACAATTATTTTTGTTTTAGATCTTTCAGAATCAATTGTCAATACAATCAAGACTGTTTCTTCCTCAATAAGTTGGTTGAGTCGTCAAGCATATTTGTATCGTGATCGTGTTGGAATAGTGGTTCTGAAGGGAACTCAGGGTGTTATCATTCAACCCCCAACATCGAATTTAAATCTTATTAAGCGAAAACTCAGAAATCTTCGTGCTTCTGGTTCAACTCCATTAGCAGGAGGGCTACAAAAAGCGATTGAACTGATAAAGCTAGATCGTATTCGTAGTAAAAGTGAAATTATCCCAATGATAATTCTTATTACAGATGGTGCCACCAACATTCCACTTCTAACTGATCCTTTGACTGGTGGAGCTCGTGATACACCATTAACCGAAATGGGGCTTGATGATGCTGTGGAAATGGCGATTCAGGATTGTATTTCCTTATCACATCAAATTAAAAAGGAAAACATCGCTTTGACAATTTTTAGCACAAATATAAGGGGTTCAGAGTTATTAAGCAAAATTCCACGAAGTCAGCAACAAACAATCAGTGAGTTTCTTACTGATCTTATCTCGAGTAGCCGTCTTTTTAAAGGTCGTAGTTTCATACAATTATGGTCTTTCACTTTGCTTCGTGCAATGCAGGAAATTACAGGAGGTTATTTGTACTACCTGTCACGTTATCAATCTGATCTGAATCTAGAAACCCTAAGAATTGCAAGAGCAGAAATGTTGTCAAAAATTCCGATATAAAAAAATAAAGACTTTTTTCCTTTTAATTTTTCTCTTAAACTCTCTAGAGGGATTTTTACTTCTTTTTATTAGAGGGTTCAAGAATTTGAGCAAAAGTTTTGTTAATTTCAATACGAGAAGGTGGTTCCCGCATGCCTCCTTCGCGGGTTCGATGTAATAACGTCAGATAGGCACATTCTTGTATGTCTTCTAACAATACAACATTTCTCTCCTCAGAAGCTGCTTTTGCACGACTCGCACGAGCAAGTACTATGTCACTACGAAAACCATCTACTTTTAAAGCCATACATAGGGTAGCTATTAGTCTTTTATTTTCATTGCTAAGCTGAACAGAAGGAAGTAGTTTTCTTGCTGCTTGAATGCGATTTTGGGTTTCAAAATCTTTCCTTCTATACTCTTCTGACATTTTATGCCAATTATCTTGTTGGATATTTATCTCTAGGATGCGAATACGATCATCAATATCCTGAATATTTCCCGCATGGGCAAATAGACTCAGTCGATCAAGTAATTGTGGTCTTAAATCCCCTTCCTCTGGATTCATAGTACCTACAAGGACAAATCTACTTGGATGACGAACAGAGATATTCTCGCGTTCTATGATATTTATTCCTGATGCTGCACAATCTAGAATTGTGTCAACAAGATGATCAGGGAGCAGATTTATCTCATCAATGTACAGAATTTCTTGATTGGCACTAGCTAAAATTCCCGGTGATAAAGCCTCAATACCAGACCCTATTATCTTCTCAATATCGAGTGATCCAATAACACGATCTTCAGTAGCTCCTAACGGTAAAGTAACGATCTCCATTTGTTTGGTATCTATTTTGAGAGAATTCCGGCCAATCAGATTTTTTTGTAAGCAATCATCACACATGTCTTTAGGGTCATTTGGCGAACAACGAAAGGGACAATCAGTTATGTATTCAATTTTTGGAAGTATTGACGATAAAGCACGCACCAATGTACTCTTCCCTGTTCCTTTTGGGCCAGAAATTAAAACTCCCCCTATTAGAGGATCTATAATAGAAAGAATTAAGGCTAACTTGGCATCAGAAAGTCCAATTAGGGCGGAAAAAGGAAATGTCAAAGAATTATTAGAGACCAATATATTCTACTCTCGCTTCTTTGGTGTGTATAATTGAATCTTTGTTTATATCTAAATTCCCAATCATTTAAAATATTAAATAGTCTTTCTGCAAGTTCTATTTATGTAATAATTTTTGTGCAACAGTGTTGTTGAATCTTCTAAATTTCAAAATGATTTTTCTACAATCTAATCACTAACTCATATGATACTGTCGAAAATAATCTTGATCAAAGACATTTCTGTGAGCTAAAAATCATTATAACAATGATTATTCTCATATTTTGTAGAAGGTTTTTTCCGCCAATTCGTTTTATAGGAAAAAGGATTTGACTAAATCCTTGCTTGTGTATCGTGATAGATTATGAAAAAAGAAATTATCGAATTAGATGGTCATACATTATCTATTGAAGACATGATTGCTGTAACACGTGAATTCATTCCAATCAAGCTTTCAGCTAAAGGTAAAAAGAGAATTGTTCAAGCCTCTGAAATCGTTCAAGACATTTTAAAAGAAAATAGACGGATGTATGGAATCAACACTGGGTTTGGGTATCTTCAAAAGAGATCAATTTCACCGAACGATATTGAAAAACAACAACATAATTTGATAAAGAGTCATTCTGCCGGAGTAGGTCCTGAATTACCACAGGATATTGTAAGAGGCATGATTGTGCTCCAGGTTAATGAATTTGCGAGGGGACATTCAGGAATACGGTTAAAGGTAGTTTCACACCTAATTGAGCTATTAACCAAGAATATTACTCCTATTGTACCTTCAAAAGGAAGTTTGGGTGCAAGTGGAGATCTTGCTCCTCTAGCACATCTTGCCTTAGTTTTAATTGGCCTAGGTCTAGCAGAATATGATGGAATACGTCTACCTGGAGACCAAGCATTGAAAAAATGCGGTCTATCACCTTTAAAATTAATTGCAAAAGAGGGTCTTGCACTACTTAATGGTACTCAGGCAATGACATCTATTGCAGCATTAGTTGTTGCTGATGCTGAATATTTAGTGAATATTGCTAATATTGCTGTTGCAATGAGCATGGAAGTACATCAGGCTAATGTTGATGCTCTACATCCCTTAATCCACCAAGCACGTCCCCATAAGGGGCAAATAGATGCAGCAAGCATAATTCGAAAGAATCTGAAAGGTAGTAAACGAATAAGAGAAAATGTTAGTAATCAGGATAGCTATTCTTTACGCTGTGCTCCAATAGTGCATGGTGCGGCAATGGATACGATTACTCACGTGAGAAAAGTTGTAGAAACTGAGATCAATTCCTCAACTGACAATCCTCTCATTTTCTCTTCTAATCAAATTTTCAGTGGTGGGAATTTTCACGGACAGCCTATTGCTTTCGCCATGGATTTCTTGA
>JAEOTY010000361.1 GCA_016839625.1 Candidatus Hodarchaeota archaeon | reverse complement strand
TTCTTTCGACAGCTCTTTGGGATATAGGTAACTCATTACGTGAGGAACAATACCAAGGAACTTTAGAGTCACTATTCATGACCCCCATCAGTTACTTCTCTACCCTGGTGTCCAGGATCTTTGCTAATCTTGTATGGACGGGACTCAATGTAATAGTCACTTTTTTCTTCATGTCACTCGTTTTTGGTGGGTTACCTCTTGCAAATTTGGGTCTTGGCCTCATTGTTTTATTTTTCAGCCTTTTTGTATGCTTTGGTTTCTCATTTGGGTTTGCTGGACTCGCTTTAAAGTATAAGGAATCCATGAATACCTTCACCAACTTTCTTCAGTTTCTTTTCATGATCGTTTGTGCTATGTTTTTCCCCTTCTCGGCTCTACCAGAGATCGTTTTAATCATATCACGACTAATTCCGTTATCGTATTGCGTGGATCTGTTTCGTTCAACAATGATTGGGGCTGCTCCTGAACTTCTTCCATTTGAATTGGAGTTTATCGTTGTACTTATCTCTGCAATTCTTCTTCCCATCCTTGGAATTCTGTTCTTTCGCCGTACCGTCCAAAAAGCCAAGCGAGAGGGTAATCTAGCTGAATATTAACAAGAAGAGGGTAATAAAATCAAATTAAGCTTCCTTTATGGAATTAACCTCTTAAGTTGACGAATTACTCCAGCCCTTAAATAATACCAGTAAATCCTTCTTTTATACTTGTTTTTAGCAAATAATCCCCCGATACGGAGCGACCACTTGTCATAAACGTGACGATATGCTTTATAGAGCTCTTCCTGCAATTCAGCTGCAGATAAATATTTCATATCACAGACTGCATGGATCATATCGTAATTTGTCCAATTATCATCAATTATCAGGCCTTTTGCGGAAAGATCTTCATATAAGGGGGTGCCTGGATACGGTGTTAAAAGCATAGTAATAATAAAATCTGGTTTTACAATATCAGTCGCCCATTTCATGGTTTCCTGTATTGATTCTCGTGTTTCATTTTCATGCCCAAGCATTATCATTAGCTGAGCAAGAATATTGTTATTTTTCAGTAATTTTATAGCATCTACTGTTTGATCTCCCCGAATTCCTTTTTTAAAATCATTTAAAACATTCGTGACTGGTGACTCTCCCCCTACTAATTGCCAATAGTTCCCCGCACGGTTCATTGTGGATAATCCGTCACCTACTTTTAATATGCTATCAACCCGCATCTGAGCAAACCACTCAATGTTATCACCATTTAATCCACGAGAAAGCATCTCTTGACACAAGTTTTCGATTAATTTAGGTTTTCCACCACAGAAATTGTCATCTGTAAACCAGAAGAAACGACTGTTAAAGGTATTATACATCCATTCCATTTCATCAGCGATCCGCTCAACTGATTTCGTACTCCAATGTCGTCGATAGAATGCGGTCTGAGAACAAAAGGTACAATCATGTGTACAACCTCGGGAACCCTCCAGAAGAATATAGGGAACATCACTCATCATAGCAAAGTGATAGAGAGTCATATCTGGCACTAAATGATAAGCTGGATAAGGTAGATTATCCAATTCTTCGCTAGTGAGTGGGGGGTAATCGGGTGTTCTATAAAATTTACCATCGTGTTTGAATGATATTCCTTGGATATTCTTTAATCCGTCTCTTGATCGGCCTTGAGTCTGAAGGTGTTTTAGCAAGACAACAAGAGCTTTTTCTGCCTCATAACGGACTATAATGTCAATATTTGGGTATTGATTTAGTGTCTCTTCATCGAGCATCGTAAAATGAGAACCACCAGCAATTGTAATTACATCAGGGTCAATCTGTTTAGCAAGATCAAGTGTACGAACCGTTTTGTACACATTACAGGTAGCGTGGCTCCCCGAACCAATCAGATCGGCTTTTTCTTGCTTGATTCTCTGCTCTAACGCCAACCAATCCAATTCTTCAGCTTGACAGTCAATGACTTTCACCTCAATGTCGGGTAATTCCTTCTCTACTATTGCTGCTAAGAGAAGTAAGTTGAATGGAGGTGGAAGATATTCTCCCATCACAAACCAGAAGTTCTTAGGTGGTTCCACAAGAATTAATTTCATAAGAAGGAATTTCAATATATCTAATTAAATAATTTCTGATACTGGTTCTTACTTACTTATCACATGCTCAATTCTCGGAAAATTAGTAAAAAATCAAGTACTATAGATCACTTATTTGTCTATATGTAATGAAAAATAATGGTTTATCCAAGGACATCCTATTGGATTGAAATCCTGACCTATATTACATTTTTCTAGGTGATCACAAATCATGCACGGAGTATCCCAAGGTTCAGATAATTCTGGATAATTCTCCTTGGTGAGTAGCTCCTGCATCTCTACCATAGACATATGTGTTCCTCAAGAGAAGTGAGTTATCGACCCATATTCAACTCTAATCTATTTATTTTTTGGTGATCCTGTACCATTTTTTTCGTTCAAATCAATGATATCACTCATGACAGATTTCCGAATAAGAGTATCCTTAGCACTTTGGCGTTTTTGAGGGTAGTCAACTGTGTAGTGAACCCCACGACTTTCTTTACGATGTAAGGCGGAATCGATAATCATCTGAGCGACATCAGCAAGGTTTCGAAGTTCGATTAGATCAGAAGTTATTTTAAAATCCCAGTAATATTGATCTATCTCGTTTTGAAGTAAAACAATTCTTTTCGTTGCACGACGGAGACGTTTATCTGATCTAACAATTCCCACATAGTTAGACATTAATAATCGAAGCTCCATCCAATTTTGACTCACAACAACCGACTCGTCACTATCAACAGCATCTCCAGCATGCCACGGAGAAAATGATTGGACAGACCTGTTTTTTTGTAGAATATCACTACATTCCTTAGCTCCATAATGAGCCATTACAGCTGCTTCTAATAACGAGTTAGATGCCAAACGATTTGCTCCATGAAATCCTGTACAAGCTGTTTCACCAATAGCAAGAAGATTTGGTATATTAGTCACTCCAGATAATGTAGTTCTCACTCCTCCAATCGCATAATGAGCAGCAGGTACAATTGGAATTGGTTCTTCTGCGATATTAATACCTAGTGACAAGCATTTATCATAAATCCCTGGGAACCGTTTTTTAACAAATTTAGGATCTTTAAAGGAAATATCTAAATATAAATGATCCACTCCCGTACGTTTCAGTTCAGAATCGATTGCTCGAGCAACACAATCTCGTGGGGCCAATTCCAGTCGGGAATCGTAATTGCTCATGAAACGATTTCCTTCTCCATCTATCAATCGTGCACCCTCACCACGAAGAGCTTCTGATATTAAGAATGATTTTGCATAAGGATGATAGAGTAAGGTAGGATGGAACTGTATAAATTCCATATTCATAATTGTAGCGCCTGCACGATAGGCCATTGCTATACCATCACCGCTGGCAACATCAGGATTGCTAGTAAACAAGAAAGATTTACCCAAACCTCCTGTTGCAAGGACAGTAACCCTAGCGGAAATATTTTTAACAAAATCTTGTGTTTTATCTAAAACATAAGCGCCTAAACAGCGTCCTGCATGGATATTCAGATTAATTGCAATATGCTGTTCATGAACTTGAATTTGGGGGTTTTGTAAGACTGCGGTACGAAGAGCTCTATGAACTTCCGCCCCAGTAATATCTTTAGCATGTACAATCCTTCGATGTGAATGACCCGCTTCTAATCCTAGATCAAGGTCATTCTTGTCATTCTTTGAAAATTGAACACCCCAAGAGGCTAATTCTTGAATACGATCTGGCCCCGAGGAAATGATCTGCTCAGCAATTCCTGCATGACAGAGTCCATCTCCTACTGTCATTGTATCCTGCATGTGAGCGTTGAATGAATCTTCTGATGAAAATACTGCAGCAAGGCCAGCCTGGGCCAAGTTGGTAGCGCAATCAGATAAAGCATTTTTAGTAATAACTACTATTTCACCAAATTTTGCCGCTTTAAGAGCAAAGGATAATCCAGCGATACCAGAACCAATTACTAGAACGTCACATTTCACTTCAGCATCAGCGCTGTTCATAGAAACTTCATCCTTTCGAGTGAACTTGCAAAGATATAACGGTGGACAAGTATTATATTCATTTTTTAAAGAAAAAATAGTGAGTTATGTCTTATCACGAACTCCTGTGGCTTTTTCAGGAGTGATGCGACTCTTATATTCGAAAAATAATTCTGAAAGTTCTTGAACTTGGTGAAGAATGTCTTGAATCTTTAAAGTTGTAAAATTATAGTTGTCAATCAGAAGTTCTCCATTTGAAATCACATATTGGATTTCGTTTCCATTTGCAGCCCAAATTAAATTCTCCACGACGTTATCCACTCGTGTTGGTGTTAAATTAGGTGCAGAAAGATCAACAACAGCAATATCAGCTAGTTTTCCTGCCTCTAATGAACCCGTATTAAAACCCAAGATTCTGGCAGGAATGATTGTGATTCGTTCAAGAGCATCTTGAGCGGTCATCAGAGTCGCATCTTGATGGTAAGCTTTTTGATATTGAGCAGCAACACGAGCAGCATTAATGATATTCTGATTATCTGCGCTACCAGAACCATCAGTAGAAATTGCAAACTCAATTCCTCTTTCCTTGAATTTTTGGAGCGGAGGCATACCTGAACCAAGAATGGTGTTAGCAAGGGGATTGTGTACAACTTTAGTTTTAGTTTGTGCCAGAATTTTAAGATCATTTTCTGTATTATGAACCTGATGTCCAACAAATGTATCCTTATCAAGAAAACTAATAGAATATCCATATTCAATCGGAGTCATGCCATAAGTCTCTATAAATTCCTTGGTAGTTTTAGCTTCTTCACTACTATGAATATGAATTAATGTATTGTGTTCTTGGGCCCAAGTTTTTAACGCTCTTAGTAATTCTGGTCCATTTGAAAAGAATTGATCTGGACCTGGAATTATTTTGATATTTTGAACACCATTATATCTCTCATAGAGTTTGTCAAGTCTTTTCACGGCAACAGTGGCAGGACTATCTAAAATTCGTGGATCATAATGGCGATCTTGAGATCCTACAGCGATCATGACTTTTGTCCCTGCAATTTGGTTAGCTTCAATTAATTCATCTACATGATATTTGTTAAAATTACAATGATGAACCAGAGCAGTAGTTATGCCATGTTGCAGGTCATCTACTCGTGCTTTAAGATAAGTAATTAGATATGGTGATTTTCCAAAGTGCTTAGTCAAGCTAGATTCTTCAGTATGGAGAAAACCTGTGTACATATTCACTGCTGAGTCTAACCAAGTAGTTAATGGAACATCTTTTACAATACCGATAATGGGAGACTCATGATCATGCCCGTGAGCTTTCACAAACCCAGGAAGAGCTACACCATTTATTTGGGGAATCTCATCATCTTCCGTCATTTCTCCTGTTGGAGCTCCTATAATCTCAAGGTCTGATCCGCGCGAATCAATAATATTGTGAATTCGTTTATTATCATATTTACCAACTTCTTTGATGTATTGTCCCTCTATGAATATAAAACCATCTGCAATTCGAATCTCCCGTCCTAATTTATCAGATATTGGTAAGAGAAATTTTGTTCTAAGTAATTTATGTTTCATTACGCTACCAACCGTTTAAATATATTCAGCGATAATACAATGAACCGGCATTCTTCATTGACAAGATAGAAGAAAACATTGAAAAAGTTAGAGCTACAAACATAAAAATTAAGCAAGTTTTTTTCTAACATCAATTGGATTGTTATAATATATTAAGAAATAAATGAACTTACAACAGTTTCCTCTTAGTTATTGGGTGATTTGTATTTGGATATCATAATAAAGAATGGAACACTTGTGGATACAACTGGTTGTTACCAAGCAAACCTAGCAATCAAAGATGGAAAGATAAATGCCATTTTTCGGGGTAATAAAGGCTTAGATGCTACTCGTGTTATTAATGCTGATAAGAAGTTAATTTTTCCTGGAATAATTGACCCACATGTCCATTTTCAATTACAGGATCTCGGAAAAATTATCTCGACCGACACCTTTGCTTCGGGAACTCAAGCCGCTGCATGTGGTGGGGTCACAACAATCATTGATTTTGCAAACCAAACACGTGGAATCTCCCCGCTTAAAGACTTTAATGAACGTAAAAAGAATGCTGATCCTCAAGTGGCTATTGATTATAGCTTACATCTCTCAAAAACCGATATGGAATATCTAGATGAAATTCCTACCCTGATCTCTGAAGGAGTAACAAGTTTTAAGTTTTTTACTACGTATAGTTGGCGAAATCTTGACCTTAATGATGCAGAACTATTACATTTTTTTCGTGAGGTTAGAAAATACAGGGGGATGGTTATGGGTCACTGTGAAAATGATGCGATGGTTCTAAATTATCGAAACGAGCTTATTCAAGAGGGAAAGACCGAACCGATTTTTCATGCTCATTCACGGCCGCATATTGTGGAAGAAGAGGCCATCCAGAGAGTGTTACTCTTTGCTAAAAAAACAGGTGTTAAACTTCACCTCGCTCACATTACTACGAAACAAGGGAGTGACTCTTTATTTCATGCAAAACAACACGGCCTAAAAGTATCAGGAGAAACATGTCCTCATTACTTATTGCTTAATGAAAGAGCCTACAAGGGCCCTGATGGCTATTTAAATCTGATGTCTCCACCTCTACGCCACGCGAAAGACCAACAAGCATTAATGAGGAGAATAAAAGATGGTACAATTGATCAGATAGTAACTGACCATTGTGAATTCTCACGAGCGAGCAAAGGAAATGGTAAACTGCCTTTTCACCAAATTTTGAATGGCATTCCAGGAATAGAGACCTCTTTACCTCTTATGCACGATCTTTTGGTTAATAAACAAAAATTAACATATCCTCAGCTTATATCATTAATGTCAACTAGACCCGCGAGCATATTTGGCCTTTATCCTCAAAAAGGAAGTCTTATGGTGGGAACTGATGCTGACATTGTTATTTTTGATCCTAACCTAAAAAAAACTATTTCACCTGAAATTCTTCATTACTCTATTGATTGGAATCCTTTTATGGATCTGAAGGTGAGGGGATGGCCTATTATGACAATACTTCGTGGACATATGCTTTGTGAGAGTGGAAAATTCATAGGACCCCAAAATGAAGGAAAATTTTTGAAAAGGTCAATCTCACAATTGAATGGCTTTAATTATGAAAGATAAAAAAATGATACGGGAGAATCTCGGAATAAAATGCTTAAAATTCCAGAGGATAAACTACTCAAAATCTACACTGATGGAGCATCAAGAGGAAATCCAGGTCCTTCAGCTATTGCCTTTATTTTTGTAATAGATGAATCTTCGATTTTTCAGATGAATGAATTCGTAGGAAAACAAACAAATAATCAAGCTGAATACCAAGCAATTATTAAAGCATTACTAGAAGCACATAAAATTACCCAGGGGGATATAGAGGTCTTTTCTGATAGTGAACTAGTCATAAAGCAGATTAATGGGGACTATCAGGTCAAGAATATTCATCTTTTGAAGCTTTCTCAGGAAGTAACCCACTGGAAGAAATTTTTCCAAAAAGTTAGTTTTACACATGTCCCCCGAGAAAACCAATGGATAACTATGGCTGATAAACTCTGTAACAAATGTTTGAAAAAAAAATTGTAAAAAATAGATTATCTTTTAGTCAGAATTGGTGTTATTTCTGGATCAGGTTTCTCCCATTGATAATGTACATTACTAGTATGTCTTGTTTGTATCTGGTAATCGGGGAGAGCTGGATTGAATTCCTCTATCTTTAAGATAATATAATTGACGCTGTGTCGAAAGTTGTTTAATGCTACATCGACTGTAATCCACCCCACCTTGGGTGAGAGGACTTCCCCCCACGCATGGTTTTCAGTCAATAAACCCTTTCTAACGATATAATGACCTGTCAATCGTCTGCATGGAATCTCACGCATTCGAGCGAGTGTAATGAACAAATCAGTAAATTCATCACAATCACCTATTCCATCATGAAAAGCCTGGTATGCGCCCAATCTTTCTTCTTGATTTTCACGATGTTTAATTGTTGCTCTGATATATCGACATGCTGATAACACCCAATCACGAAGATCATCTGAATTAAACCATTCTTGTCCTGAAATTTTCCGAATGGAAGAAGAGTGGATGGGCCAAAATTTTGAACTCTCACGATATTTCGTTCTTTGAGATTGAGGAATTTCTGATATGTTCCCCCAATCTTCCTTCAGATTACCGAGAGAAGGAGTAGGAAACACTGTGATTGTTCTATCCAAAGAAATTGAGCCCTTTGTGCGAACTTTTTCTTTAAAAAGGAAAAATGAATTGTTTCCTTTGACCCGCAATTTACATTTAGAAGGATGTTGGTTTATTTGGACAGCTTGGCGATATGCAGGATAATGGAAGAATTTTAAAATGATAATTGGAGATCCTGAATTAGCTCGATAAAAAAGACGTTCTTGATGCTTAATATGCCAACCTTGAACATCTTGGGGAACTCCCATCTTAAATTTCCTCTAAGTGACCTTTATGATGACTTTTGGAGCAGAAGGCCTTTAAATATTCTTTTCAAACATGTTTATTGAGCTGATATTAATTGGATAATTGGAACCAGCTTAGAAATCTTCAGGGTGTCTACATTCTGGTCATCGAAGTAAAAAATCATCTTAGAATTAATACTAATAAGTTCAAATGGATAATTAAACCTAGTTTTTATCTTTATTTTGGCTCCGCAAAAGGGAAAACAGCAACAAATCTTGGAAATCGTCTTCTTCGTCATTTGAAAGAAGAGAAGAACATTTTTTGGCATATTGATCATCTTACTACCCACTTAGACACTAAGATAATCAGTACTTATTACAATACAAGCTTTGAACTAACTGAATGTTCGGTTCTTAGGGAATTCAAAGAAGAGTTTCAAGATACTATAATTATACCAAATTTTGGTTCATCCGACTGCAAATCTAAATGTGGAGGTCATCTACTATTCCTCTCAAGCAAGCGAGTCATTTTAACTGATATCGCAAAATATTTTCGTCAAAAAAGTTGGGATGAAATTAAATTCGATTCTGATTTTTAGGAAAATTCAAAATCTTTTTTAAATGGATTTTTCCATTTTTATATTACTCCACATCTTCCTATAATTTCGTAATAGTTTACTTAATCTTTGAAATTAGCGTATTCTACCAAATTCAGAGAGGTAATCAAAATTGCCATGGCCTTTCAAGAAAAAAAAGAAGAAGGAGGAGGAGGAGGAACTACCCGTACCTCCTTCATTTTTTGCAAAATTGGATACAATTCTGGAGGAAAAACAAAAAACACCTCCACCTAGCAAAGAGAAGGAGGTTTTTGAATGGCCGACGCGACAGCAATCTGAAAAAAACATTAATACCCTGATGAACTTTTCTTCACCTCCACCACTTCCACGTAAAGAAAAGCAGGTTTTTGAAGGACCTCCTAGAAAACAATCTGAAAAGGCCCTCACATCTCCACCGAATCTCCCTTCACCTCCCCCTTCACCTTTTGCTGATAATGTTTCCTCACAACCACCAATTGGTTCTCAACAACCCATTAAACCACCAGCTTCACTTTTTGACGATGAGCTCGCAAACGAAATTCATTCTGAATTACGACAAAGAGACTTCGGATCAACCATGAAAAAACCTCCTGAAAGAAAAGCTGTACAGGTATCGACGGAAGACCTCGCAAAACAGCATTTTCGTAATTCAAAAAAGGAATACATTGAAGCAGGTAATAAACACCTTGAATTGAAATTTTATGACAATACAGCAACGAATTATGCCTGTGCCATTCTCTGCGATTTATTAGCGGAAGGATGGCAAACTGCTCGTCAAAATATGGTCAATCTAAGCTCAGGTATTCCTTCCGCAGTTGTAGAGAACGATTTCTTTGATAATGTCAGGCTTTTACTAGAAGCAATTCGGACAAAGAATTATACCTTTCTGACTCGTGCTGTAAACGTCCTAAAGAAGAACAGGGAACATCTGTATCCTGAAGATGTTGCGATGGTGGAAAAAGCGATTAAAACAGCCAGAGCTCACTTTGGATATTGAAATCTTCCTAAATTTGGTTAAAGACAATAAATTTGCTTTGTCTATGCTTATTGAATGAGGGTCATATTCCTGCCATAGTGAGAGCCATAATGGCTTTTTGAACATGTAACCGATTTTCTGCAACATCATAAATGCAGGATCGTGGTCCTGATGCTACTTCATCTGTCACTTCATGTCCTCGATCTATTGGCATCGGATGAGTGTAGATTGCATTGTCCGTCAAAGTCATTTTCTTCGAATCACAAATCCAATCAGGGTATTGTAGGGCTTTCTCGATCTCTTTCTGCTTTAAAAACTCTCCATCCTGATAAGCGTCAGGACTCATCCAATGGCGTGAATAAACCACATGAGCTCCCTCGTAACCTTTGGTAAGGTGATTAGTTGTTTCAAATTGTGATTCATTTTTATGGCAATTTTTTTCAGTCCATTTTAAAACTTGAGGATCTAAATCAAATCCTTCAGGAGAAGCAACTGTGACATCCATTCCATACTGGGAACTTATTAACATAGCCTCTTGAACAGAACACCAAGAACGAGCAAGAGCACCATGTCCCCACGTAACAAGTAATTTCTTCCCTTGCAATGTTCGCCAATCAGGGGGATATTTAGTACCTTTATTGAACCATTCTGACCAACCCATGACATCAGCTAAACCTTGACACGGATGATATTTGTCATGAGCCATTGAAATAATAGGAATAGTTGCCCATTTTGCATATTCACGAAGAAGAGCTTCCCCCTCGCCATACTCTCCAACTTTATCCTCAAGCATCCGAATACCAAGACCATATGCATACCGAGACATGACTTGTGCTGCGTCTTCAACAGTTTCTCCTGCTGTTGTCGCAGTTTTTAAACGCATAGCTTTCGGTTCGAGAAACTGTGCATGGCCACCTAGCTCTGTGGCGGCAACTTCAAAACTCTGTCTTGTTCGTACGCTGGGATTATAGAAAAACATAAAGAATGTCTTGTGTGCTAAGATGCTAGTATATTTTGATGAGAGACGTTCACGCTTCATTCTCCCAGCTAAGTCTAGTACCAAATCTAGTTCGTGTTTTGCCCAATCTTGAGTGCAAATTAAATCTCTTCCATATAAATCTGAAAATTTCACTTTTTTCAACTCTTTATCTATGGAACAATGGTTGTTCCTGCTTTACCTTCCAAAGCATCTGCTGCTAATTCAGGACTTGTAATGATAACTTTTTTACCACCATCTTTCAAAAATCGTATAGCAGCCTTCAGTTTGGGGCCCATACTACCTTTTAATTTTTGACCAAATGCCCCCTCTTCCAGATTCTGTTCTAATTCGGTTACTGTCATTTTATCAATACCTTTAGCTTCAGGGGTCTTAAAATTCAGATAAACCTTGTCCGTATCTGTTAGGATAGCAAAGATCTCTGCGTTGGTGTCAACTGCCAGACGTTCTCCAGCTAAATCTTTATCTATGACTGCTTCCACACCCCTAACTGTGCCTTCGGGGTTTTTCACAACAGGAATTCCTCCTCCACCAGAAGCAATCACAATGAACCCTCCTTCTAACAAAACATTAATTTGCTCTTTCTCATGAATCTCTATAGGATCAGGAGAAGGAACAACTCTTCGATACCCTCGACCAGCATCCTCAATTATCACATAATCAGGATGTTCTGCTTGGATTTTATCTACCTGCTCTTTGCTATAGAATGGTCCTACAGGTTTTGTTGGACTTTGGAACGCAGGATCATCTTCTGATACGACAACTTGGGTCACCACTGTTATTATTTTGATTTTATCAGAAGGATCAAAACGACTTGGAGGTCCTTCAGTCCACAATAGGTTCCCAAGAATATTCTGAATGAGATAACCTATTTGACCTTG
>JAEOTY010000360.1 GCA_016839625.1 Candidatus Hodarchaeota archaeon | reverse complement strand
GATAGCAGTTTTATATATCGACGTCATTATTTCCTCACTTTCGTTCCTACCCACTTGTTTAATTATGTCCTTCCTCCCATTTGCCTCAACTTTAACAAGTGCTTCCAAACAGTTCTTATAAACATCAAACGGATACCAAACAGAAGTTAGGATTTTTTGTGAAATCACTTCCCACTCTCTTTCTGTTAGTAAATCATCATAAACTCCACTTTTACTAGCTCTAATTGCTTTTGCAATCATTATTAATAAGATTCCTTTAACTTCCCGCATTTTCATTCTATCTCTTTTCAAATCTTAAATCGTATTATGGTGGTTATCTTGAGGAGTCAGTAAAAGTATTTATAGAATTTTAAGGAATAATTTTATCAATAATTTTTTTCTCTTTTCATTATTTTGATGTGTAATTGATAATGTTCTCAACATAAATTAAAATTCTTTGGTAGAAATTTCTACTTTTTGGTGAAAAATCATAGATTTCTCCCAAGAAAATTTGCATAACCGATCAATCTAAATCCCAATTTTTTATCCCAGATTAATTCTTTATACCACAAATTTAGTACATTCATATGAAAGTATTTCATACTGTTGAAAGGTATCAATAGATTAATGGACCATATTTTGGATTTTATTAGTCAGATTGTAAATATAATATGATTTACAAAAGTAGATTAACTGCTTATCAATTTTATTTAGTAGACTTCTTAGCTTCTAGAGGAAGGTTGATTACGATGTTTAGTAGACAAAGGCAAGTAATCGAGAAGAGTTTTTCGGTCTTTTTCGATGACTCAAGATATCTCCTAAGTTATTTTCGATTTCTTATAGTGACTGTTGGGATAACTCTATTATTGTTTATTGCTGTCAGTTTAGCGCCTCCTGAGTTAGTGCAAATCGAATTGGGACCAGAGATATTCCTTTTACTTTCTTTAAGTTCAGACATTGGGATGATAATCTTATTCAGAATTTTCTTTGGAAATAGTATGTATTTCAGAATTTCAACAAGCTTTGCTCTTATTGTTGCTGCTTCATTGAATTGTACACTCTTAATAATATTCTTGGGAGGAACTCCCTTCTATACATTACCGATATATACTTTTGGATCCCTTTTTTCGTTATTTTTAATAATTTACACCATTAGATCAGTAAAACAACCATTAGATGAGATTACACGCAATACCTCAAAGCTAGCTAAGGGGGAACTTGGTACCATTATGTCGCCAATCCAGCAATTTGGGAAAGAGTATGCAGAATTACAAGAAGCTTATGATACACTGTTGACATACCTGGTAACTATCGTTACATCTATCAAAACTAGTGTGGAAGACTTAGTCAAAGATTCTGAAGAATTAGCATCAACATCTCAAGAGGTCAATGCCCTCAGTGAGGAAATTGCTGCTACAATACAACAAATTAGTCGTGGGGCCTCCTCTCAATCAGAAATGTCAAATAAAGCCATTGGTGACATCACTAAAATGGCCCAAGATGTAGATCAATCGTTAACCGATGTCGAAAAAACCCTCAATGTAATCGAAGATATCACTGGGCAAACAAATATTTTGGCATTAAACGCAGCTATTGAGGCAGCTCGTGCAGGTGAATATGGTCGGGGATTTGCCGTGGTCGCTGATAATGTACGCCGCCTAGCTGAAGAAACAAAGACCTATGCTGTTGATATTGGCAGGTTAAATGATAGTTTAGTGACTAATATCAGTGGAAATGTTATTGCTCTTCAAGAAACATTACAGGGATTTGCTGCTCAGTCCGAAGAGTTCAGTGCTTCCAGTGAGGAAGTTGCAGCTGCAACCGAAGAACAGACAGCTGCTATGCACCAAATGACTGCAACTGCACAAACTTTGGCTAAACTAGCTGAAAATCTCTCTGAAAAAATAGCAATTTTCAAATTTTAGGAAGAAGTCCCAGATATTCAAAACCTTTTGTCATGATCTTTCCTTTTTCTCCTCCCCTAACATAGTTTTCTGAAACTTAGAAGCCATTCGTCCAAGAGAGACTGTAACAAGAGCCAAAAGAAACAAGTCGAAAAACGGCCAGGGGGTAGACCTTGTAGATTCTGGAGCATCCGTATT
This sequence comes from Candidatus Hodarchaeota archaeon, assembly GCA_016839625.1. Taxonomy (GTDB): domain Archaea; phylum Asgardarchaeota; class Heimdallarchaeia; order Hodarchaeales; family Hodarchaeaceae; genus Hodarchaeum. Next base: position 4,289 of record JAEOTY010000360.1, on the reverse strand, counting down.
AGGGCTTGTGGAATAATAAATTGGTAAGTCCGAAAGATCCACAATGGGAGAATCCTCATAACCAAGATTTTCCCAATAACCTAGGTGATCAAAGGTCGTTACATTAATGTATACAACCCATTTAATCCATTTATAACCATACATGCGAGGAGCGCATAAACGAAGGGGAAATCCATGATCTTTAGGCAGAGGTTCTTCGTTCATTTCGTATGCTAGTATAACGTCATCCCAATAGGCTTCTTCTAGGGTTAAACTGGTTGAATACCCTTTTGAAGACAGATCAGCTGTTTGAAATGTGATATCTACAACTTTTTCACGATTGATCTCAGCTAAGTCTAAGATATGTGATAGTCTAACTCCTGTCCAATTGGCTACTCCTGTCAAACTTGTTACGCCATTTTTGTAAGCGATACACGTCAAGCGAACAATTTCGGACGTAACTGGCATTGCTTTAATTTCATCCAGTGTTAGACTCAGGGGATTATATACTTCTCCTGTTACGACCAATCGATAGGTTGTTGGGTCTATATCAAAGAAATCTACCGCAGTAGTGAAAAAATCATCATTTGAAGTGATTGGTATAACTTTCTCTCTCTCTCTCTCCTTGTCAATGGATTGAAAACTATTCGTTCCAATAACTAAATTACCAAAAGCTGCTAGAAGAAAAAAAGTCAATATCATTGAGGAAAAAGCTGTTTTTTTCATCTTTCTCAACTAAATCCACGAAAAATATTGAATTTTCTCGTTATAAAGACTGGGTTACGGATATCGTAATCTTTATTGAAAATGAATTAGAACTTTACTTGAATAGATATAACAGTCAATGCTTTTTTGAAAGCATTCCATGTTTCTGATGAGCTAGAAACTGGTTTTACTTGTCGTTTTCGGTTTTACGTAAGTATGAAGATATTTAAAGGGCTTAAACAAAGAGATCTTAGAATGAGAAAATCATCAATCTTCCTGAAGTTTCTTTTATTTGAGTCTGTTCTTTTATCCCTGGTCTCACCTATGGGTGTTATAGCATCTGATCAGTCAATAAAAATTGTTCGGCAATAATATATATTATAAAGACGATTGACCACGTCAGATTCGACGAAGATGTGGTTAGAATGGTAAATGGTACCGCAATTATTATCCCTTTTTTTTTCTTCTTCTTTATTTTAATTATAGTACTGATTTATTATTCCACTGTGAAAGAAAAGGAGTTTTCAGAATCAGCGAAAGCAATGATTGAAAATCGATTTCCCAATTTACGAGCAACTATTGTCTCTGAGGGTGGATTTTTTTCAAACCCTGAAATTTATGCTTCCCCAACTATTCAGAATTATCCTATTCGCGAACTCTTGTTGAAATACAAAGTTTATGGCAGTGGGAAACATCAGCAGCAGGATCTTATCCTTTCTGCTCTTATTATGACTGAACAACCAATTAAGAGCAACTTCTCAGTAATTGTTAAGAGAGAGGGATTTTTTAGTCGGATTTTTGGCGGGGAAAATGTTCGATTTGGATACGAGTCATTGGATAAGCAATTATTTATTCAGGCTTCTGATCCCGTTTCAGGAAAATCATTTTTAAAGGAAAATAACCTCCAGATTGCTTCAAAAATCGCTGAAATTTCTGATTTAAAAGAATGTAAATTGGACTTAACTGGAAATTCGATTAATGTTGTGATTCGATCAGACCATACAAATGTTAGATTTGTGAGTGCTCTCCTTGAACTTGTTTCTGTTCTAGCAAATGTAGATTCAATGTATCCTTTACCAGAGGAAAAGAGAGGTTTTGGAACAAGAACAAGGAGGATTTTTGAAAGGATCCCAAGTAGAAAACAGCGGTTTAAAGAAATCTCAAGAGATTTTTCCTATAAACGATCAATTGATTATTCACCGGAGTCAATAGATGATGTTAGTCGAGATATTATATCCGCGCCAACACCCGATACTATTCTTCTAGAGAAAATAAAGGAAGAACTTCATGATAAAAGCTATTTAGCTACTGATCATGAAATCTCTAACACCTCAGCTAAGCTGATATTCAATATAGGGTATTTTCAGGAGATTTTATTCGATTGGGATATAAGAGAAATCAGAGTGACCGGAGTCAAAGAAATCTCTCTTAAGGATTTTCGGATTTTGATGAAGGTTCCCCAAAAAGAAAAGATAGAATTGGATTTTTTGGATCCATATAAAGGGATAGAAGTCAACGGGAATCCAAAAGAGATATTGGATTCATTCAAAGAAAGAACCGAGATAGCTAGATCTTTTACTAGGTTGCTTGGAGATTTTTCTTCTAGTCTGGAAGTAGTTTCCGATAAAAAGACTGTTAGTTTTTCAATCACCACTCCCTCCCGTCCAGAAAACATTGATCCGCTTTATGATCTCACTCAAGGCATTGGATGGTTTCTTGAATTTTCGTTTCTTGCTTAAATTAACACTCTAATTGTTCGGCAAGCGAAATAACGTATTCTAATAGACTTACCCTAGATAAAATCCCATAAAACTCAGCATAATCAGGATCAGAGTACACCTCAAGTTTTCTTTCCCAGGTTTGACGTTTTATTTTTAGAATTGATAAGAATTCTTCTATTTTCATTGCTTTTTCTCTCAATCAAAAATAAGAATTGAACTAGAATAAAAGAATTTAACTTATACAATGAATACCTCCGAAAGGTGGACTTTTATGGGTAAATGGAAAGACTTGGATGATAAGTTAAACAGGTATCTTAGACTAGCTACATTTCCAATCGCTGTAAAATTACTTGAGGAAGAGGAGGAATTACAAAAAATTAATTGGTTAAAAAGACCAGAAAAGAAAATAGCTCTTTGTCAAATCTTCAGCTATTCTAGATATTATGGTTGGACAATAGGACTCACACAAGAAGATAATGTATGCCCACTTGCAGAAATTGCTGTGGGGTTTGTAGAACCATACGAATCTTTCTTAGAGGGGCAATTTTTTGTCGGAAGATATCATAAAACACCAGAGGGGGCACAAAAGACGTCAAAAATGATTTCCAGACTTCCTTATGGAAAAATCAAAGCTATTGTCTCTGGTGCTTTGCATAGGGTCGATTTTGATCCCGATTTTATAATAATCTATGGCAATTCTGCTCAGATATTGAGAATTATTCAGGGTGCTTTGTGGAACGAGGGAGGTAGATTTACTATATCAACTTTTGGCGACGCGGTTTGTGCAGACACCATCTCAAATGCTTTTCTTACTGGAAAACTGCAAATCGCGATCCCTTGCCTCGGTGATCGGCGTTTTGGATTAGCGAAGGATAGTGACTTAGTCGCTTCGATACCGTTAGAAATGATTGATTCGATATTAGAGGGTTTAGAAGGTACTCATAAAGCAGGGTCACGATATCCTACCCCATTTGAAATTTCTACGCCAGAATTTTTTCTCAAAATGAGTGAGTATTTGGAAGAGGCAAAAAGAATGTAAGAATGGAACTCTCTACCTATTTCATCAAATGTTTTGTCTCATTGAGTTTTATTAATCGAAAGGTGTTGTCAGGATTATATTCAATTTGGGTAATTGACGCCGTGTCCACGTGGAAATCCCAGAAGTGAGATGGATCCATTTTGAAAAGATAAAGTAAAATATGGATAATAACGACTCGATGAGTTACTAAAGCGATATGATTTTCTGTTTGACACCTTAGACGGGTAAAAAGTCGATGAATTCTATCTAAAACCTGATAAAAAGTTTCACCATTTGGAATAATAAAAGTATTCGGATTAGTTTTCCATATTTTTCTTTCCTCAGCCGTGAATACGTCCTTATGAGCCTTGCCTTGCCAATCACCAAAATTTAATGTTATCAGAAAGGGCTCCTCTATGAATTGTGCTTTAGGGTGAAAATGAGTTATTTTTTCAGCAGTAATGTGTGCTCTTTGAAGACGACTATAATAGATAGTATCCAGAGGTGTGGTTTTCAAAGCTAAAGCAATTTTTTCAGCCTGTTGGACACCAATTTCTGAAAGTGGAATATCTAGCTGTCCACGAAAACGAGGTTCACCAATATTGAAGTCAGTCTGACCATGTCGTACAATATGAATAAGCATGAAAATACACTCCTATCGGTCAGTTTTCGATTTATTATCCAATTCTATTATTTCTTTGTCGTTATTCTCTTCTAAGAACCTGGGTGATTTCCAATGTAAAGATCTTTTTCAAGGGAATGACTGCAGTCATAATTATTCCTATGGTAATAAGAGACAAAGTTGTTGTCATTAGATATGGTGATACAACCAGTTCAAGTAAAAAAGAACTATTTGGACTGATTAT
>JAEOTY010000359.1 GCA_016839625.1 Candidatus Hodarchaeota archaeon | reverse complement strand
CTATTTTCAAGTTTTTTATCCCAATCAAAATAATTATCTATGTTCAAAACTTTTAATCTCGACTCTTTTCTGACTGATATTTGTCTAGGTTTCAAGTTTTGTCTTTTTTTGGATACTGAATATTTAATAATCAAAATAAAACTTTTAGAGAGTTTAATGCCGAATTTCTAAACACACCCTGAACATAAAGTATAAATATACAATGTTCCATTCCCTATACAGTTGTTAAAATTTGAAATAATGATTATTCCTTATTATATCTGAGGTCACACAACCATATACCATTAAGTGATTGTGGAAAGATTTAATTCAGCAACTAGCCTTGATTGATTAGTGGATACTAGGTCTCGAAGAAGTAGGGATGATATCATGATTTGAACAACTTTTTAAGCGACTGATTAGGAGGATAAACGGTATGGCAGAGGAAAAATCAGAAACAAAAGAAAATTATCGATTTATTACCCTTGAAGGATCTCATTATGACATAGGATTTCAACTGGGTAAGAAGTTAAAAGAAGATATCGAACTTTATCCGAATATTGTGACCGATTCCTTTAAACCTGAGAGAACTGGTTTCAAGAGTCTTGTTGAGGCACACGATTTCGCTGAAATGTATTGCCCAGGCATTAAAGAAGAAATACAGGGCCTTGCAGATGGTTTTGAAGTACCACTTGATAAGATAGTATTCAGTAAATACATGATTCATACTGCAAAACAAAACTCTTGTAGCCAATTTGTGGTTCTCCCGCCCATTACTGAAGATAGTTCAGCCTATCTCGGCAGAAGTTACGATTATCACCCATCGGATGAAGATTTAATTCTCTTGAGGACTAAAATCAACGGAAAATTCTCCCATATTGGATTTAGTGCTCAAGGTGTTGGTAGAACTGAGGGATTGAATTCGGAGGGATTAGCGGTATCAATGACTGGTGGTGGCGCCTTTGATTCTCCAACTACGAATACTAAGACATTTAATTACTCTATTGCTATCAGAACATTATTGGACAACTGTAAAACAGTCGATCAAGCGATTGATCTGCTATTGGAAATGCCAGTTTATTCATCAACCAATTATCTGATAGGTGATAAATCAGGTAAAAGTGCTCTTGTAGAAGGTATTGATTCCAACTTTGCAGTAAAGAGAGTAGATAATGACTCACTAGATCAATTCATAATAGCAACAAATCACTATAACCATCCAGAAATGACCTCTTACAATAAATATGTGAATCCGTGGATTATGTCAAGTTCTCAGATACGATACAAAACCATGGAATCAATCATTCGTTCGAACACGCCTAATATCACAAAGGAGTTGGTTTTTCAGATCTTGTCTCAGGAAATGCCTAAAGGTGTCTGTACTTTGAATTTTGCAGAGTGGTTTGGTACATTATGGTCTATTTTATTCGATGTTACAAGAAACAGCGTTGATGTGTGTTTTGGCCCACCAACTCATAATTCTTATCATCATTTTACAATGACTGAGCCTACGGATGATAAGGAATTCATTGCGTCACTCGTCACTAGGAAATCCTCACCGTAAAAAAACTTCAATTTCCTCCTCCTTTCTTTTGTCATTATGTATAAGTAGAGTTACGGGAATGGTAATATTACTATCAGAATAATAGGTCAATTAAATCCTGATATTAATGATGACCGATCAAGGCATACTAACTTATCATTTTAATGAATAATTTAATTTGGAGTCAAAAGGATGACTGACATTACTTCTGAATTATGGATGAGATCATGGGATCCTCACGTAAAAAACAATTTAGAATATCCTATGGAAAGTCTTGGTATTCTTTACACTAATGCTATGAGTAAATTCCCAGATAAACCTATTTGTTGGATGATAAAGCGAACGATTACCTATAAGGAGCTTTTAGAAGAAGTTAAGAAATTTGCGACGTTCTTACAACAGAATGGAATTATAAAGGGCGATGTAGTTACGATTTATTTACCAAATTGTCCTCAGTATCTCATTGCTTATTTTGGAAGCCTTCTCATAGGAGCAGTTGTAAGTGGGTTGAATCCATTATTGAGTGAAAGTGAAGTTGCTTATCAATTGAACGATAGCAAGAGTAAAGTCATTGTTGCGATGGATGTTCTTTATGATAAACGCTTGAAGAAGATTCTGGATCAAATTCCTTCGCTTGAAATTATTGTTGGCACTAACATCTCTGAATATATGGGATTAGGTAGAATTCCCACTTTTTTCGCAAAACTGTTTCGTAAAATTCCAAAGGGAAAAGTGGACGATTGGCCTGGGAAGAAAGTCATCAAATTTTTAGACATAATGGATAGGACTCTTATTAACGTTAAAGAAGTCTCCATAGATATCAACAAAGATTTAGCATTACTCCAATATACGGGAGGTACTACAGGTTTTCCCAAAGGAGCAAAGCTAACTCACCATAATCTCATCGCTATGCATACACAATTCACACATTGGTGTAACTTTAAGGATGGAGAAGAAGTGGCCTTATCTGCTTTCCCAACCTTCCATATTGGGGGAATAATAGTAGCAACACAAGCAGTTTGGGTTGCAGGTAGCCAAATTTTAATTCCTAATCCACGAGATACTGATCATTTTATTACCCAAATGATTAAGAAAAAACCCACTGTTCTAGGAAATGTTCCTACCCTTTATGGAATGATAATGAACAATCCTAAATCCAAGGAAATTCCGAAGGATGTTTTAGATAATGTCAAGGTTTATATTTCTGCAGCAGCCCCGTTTCCAGCTGAAATGATACGAGATTTTGAAAAACATATGCAAGCGGAAAAGAAGGTAATGGAATTATATGGGATGAGTGAGACAACAACAAATATCTCTAATCCTTTTTATGGAAAGAAAAAAGTAGGAAAAATCGGACTACCTCTTCCTGATACATTGATTAAGCTAGTAGATATCGAAACTGGTAAAATAGTAGGGACTGGGGAGCCTGGTGAAATTCTGATTAGTGGACCAACTGTTACTCGGGGATATTTGAATAATCCAGAGGCTACAGAAAAAACAATTGAGGATGGTTGGATTCATACTGGAGATGTTGGTATTATGGATGAGGATGGGTATGTTCAGATCGTTGATAGAATCAAGGACATGATCAATGTCAGTGGGTACAAAGTTTTTAGTGTGCATGTAGAGGATATTTTAACCAAACATCCCGATATTGAACAAGTAGCTATCATAGGGGGTGAGGATCCAAAACGACCTGGAAACGAAGTTGTAAAGGCATATATCATGCTAAAAGAAGGAATTGAACCAACAGAGGATGTAAAGGAAAATATTAAGGTTTTTGCTATAGAAAACTTATCTAAATATGAGAAACCAAAATTATGGGAATTCAGAGATGAGTTGCCATTATCAATAATTGGTAAAGTCCTTAAAAAAGAGTTACAAGAAGAAACCACTATTGAGAAACGATCCTAAATCAGTCATATCATTCACGAAAATAATTACACTCAAAGGCTGTATTTACTTTTGGTAATTAATACAGAAGTGGCGAAACGGTGGTCTTTTCTAAAAAGAGCATTCTATCGGTTTTTAACACCGATTATTCCACGTTTAATTCGGAGTCTTTTTCATTTTGAAGTGAAGGGGAAAGAATTTGCGAATAACTTTCGAGAAGGAAAAGGTGTCATTTTTTGTACTAATCACCAGTCTCATCTAGATGGACCCATCATCGCCAGTACACTTCTCCCTCCCTTTGGACAAAGACAGTTTCTTGGTTTTATCGGGTCAGGCAAGGCTATGCAGTCAAACTTGCTTTTTCGGTCCTTGACGTTAATTGGAGGCATTCCAATTTTTCGTGACAACCCAAAACCAACACTGGATTATGTAAGTAAATCGTTACATGAAGGATTTGCCATCTTAATAACACCACAAGGTAGACGTGTTCATAGGACTCCTTTCCATGATTATTTTAGCTTAGCTGAAGAAGGACGAACTGGTGTCGGTAGAGTCATTCTTACCACAAACGGTGAAATTCCAGTAGTACCATTATATATTCGCGGAACAGCAGAAGTATTGAGGCCTGGCACTATTCTGCCAAAGTTTGGCTCATACATTTCTATTTCTTTTGGTGAACCTCAATATTTTCATCAGTATTCTCGAACAGATGGGTGGACAGAGTCAGATGCCGAGTTTTTTCCTAAATCTAGAGAAATCACAGATTTGATCATGAAATCAATTCGAACGCAATTTCTAGAAACAGAGAAATATTATCTCGATTTTCTAGAATGGAAATTCAAAACAAAAATTGATCAAATCACTGTCCCTTCAAAGAGAGAAAAGGAGTTCAATAAATTTCTTCATAAACTCGCGCGCGTTCCCCCAAACCAAATACAGGAGTTTCTAGAGTTAAAGAAGCAATAGCTTACTCAATAAACCCGTAATTAAGTCTATAAGAATATACAGCAAATTGAAACAAGTATCCAGATCCAGTATCAATGCTGAAATGGTCACTAACTTCCTCTTTATCCCCAAGAGCGATAATAATTTCATCTTCAATTAATATTTTTCTTTTACCTTTCCGTATTTGAATCTCTAGTCTTTCAGTCTTAATATTTTCTTCATCTCTTAAATAAGTAAAGATAATCATGGGTATTTGAGGAATAAATGGTTCATTTTTTGTCCCAATTTGAATGAAATCTTTGAATGGATAGCGTTGGTAATCTTTTTTATCCTTTGGCTTTATATACAAGCAAAATTTCGTTCTTTTTGACGGTTCTTTTGTAGGAGTAATGTAAAGCAAGCGTACTTTATAGATAATGGAATTTCCAAATATTAGATCGCGGATGATTCGATAACTATCTTCATTCCGGTGTAATGAGGTATGAATATAATTCACACCTAAATTAATCATATCTGGAACTAAATTGTCTTTAAGCTTGAATCCAGTGTCACCTCCACGAAATTTAATACCGCAAATATTCACCATCGTTAGGACATACAAGTCTGCTTCAGAAATAGTTTGAGTTAATTTAGCGGTTGAGCTTTGAGGATGCATTGAAAGCTCAAGTTGCGTTTGTTGAGCGTTACGATTGATGATATTAAATGCTACAAACCTTGGGATTCGTGATAACCCACATAGATGAGGTGAACCGAGAGTTATTAGAAGCTTAATCTTCTTTGGATTGTATATTTTTACATAATGTCGACCGACTAATCCTCCAAGTGAATGTCCAATGAGATAGAGAGACTTACCATTTGTTAAATTTAAAACCTCGTCAATGACTTGTTCTAAATGCTGAGTATTCTTTTCTACCCCAAGACGATCATCGTACAAAGCCATAGCAAAAATATTTCGAAAACCATCTCCCCAGAAGTATCTGACCATCCAATTCCAAGTTGCATAGTTTGAATTAAATCCATGGACAAGTAAGATTGGGACAAATCGTTCTTCTTTTAATTTACTTTCAACATCCTGATAAATATAGCGCCAGATTTGTAATTCTGGCTCAATTAATAACCAGTGAGCATCTAACTCTACTAATTTGGATGTTACGTCAACATATTGAATTTCATCTTGAGTTGGCATACTTAATTCAGCAAAATCATAGTCTTCTCCTGAATCCTCCTCATATTCCAACAATTTTGATGGAAGATGTATTGGAATTATCTCACGAATTCTCTCTCCTGAACTTTCTATTTGTAAATGGATCTCAATTGTCCAATTTCCAGGTTGTTCGAGATCAGGAAGACGCCATTGATGATTAAAACCTGGACGAGCGGAACCAGATGTCTTACCTGTAATAATACCCTCTGGAGACTTAGCAATAAAGGTATAATTAGTCTCTCTCTCAAATGAAACTGTTAAAAAAGCTGGTATATTCTGTAAAATTCCATTTTCGAGATTATTACCTTCATAGATATCTAATATCTGATATTCAATATCACTCATTATTCTAGATTGATTCTTCAAGGTATTTTATAATTTTTCCCTCATGTTCTCTTTTATTCAATAGCGTTTGCTTCAATAAATTCTCTTTTATACAGAGGACAGTAGCTCAAAGAATGATATCCAGCACGATGGTGATAACTTGGATTGGCAAAAGGAATTAAAAGACGAATCTGAAATAAGTGTTTTACAAAAATTAGAAACAACTCTCAATAAACAGATTCCCAAACTTGACGAACAGGTCAATTGGAACGACTTTGGTGTTTATATTCATAAAAGAACTATTTATGGTATTGGATTCTATTCCCAGAAAATGGAATTCTTACCAAAAGAGCTTTGGAGTTTAAAAAATCTTGAAGTCCTAAATTTTGTTAATAATGGACTAATCGAATTACCAGAAGAAATTGGATCTTTGAATTCATTAAAAGAGCTCTATATTGGAGGGAACAAGATTAGATCGGTCCCAAAATCTATCGGAAAATTGGTAAATCTAGTTTATTTATATTTACTTGAAGATGATTTAGTTGATATACCAAACAAGATTGAAGATTTAATAAATCTAAAAGAATTGTCAATAAGTAGTAAAAAACTTGATACACTTCCAGATCCAATTATCAGATTGAAAAATAAAGATTGTCGTGTGTATTTAAATAATAAAGAAATATGAAGATACACAAATATCAAGCATATTAACTAATATAAAATCGAATAACCGATTCCTTTTAATTATACCTTCCGAGTTTTTCAATGAGAGTTTTGGCTATACTCAGGTTTCTAATAGCTATGTCAAGAGGCTTCCAAGGCCATTCACATCCTGCAGCATACATATACATTCCATTGGACTTCCCTGCTTCAATAGAACGAGTTACCTGATTAATAACCTCTTCTGGAGGACAAGGAGTACCTAAGACTGTTGTACTAGTGTTTCCACGAAGACATACTTTACTACCCACTTGTTCTTTTGCTTGAGCAAGATCAACTTGAAAATCGATATCTAACACAGATGCTCCAGCTGCAACAGCTATTAATTCCAACATGTCACTTTTTGAATTGTCTCCACAAGTATGATACAAAGCTGGGACTTGTTTTTCAATAGTTCGATGGAGTTTTTGAGTTACTTTCAATGTGCTAGTCTCATAATTTTTGGGCCCGATTTGACTCACTGAGGCGTCTCCAACACCAATTATGTCCGCTCCAGCTTCAATCTGCAATTGTGCAAATTCTACTTGTACAGGCAGAATCCGCTCTGCTAGTTTTTTCATAGTTTTCTCCCATTTAGGCTGCGTGTGACCTCCTAATTCCATTATTTTCTCCATGCTAAACATATAACAAAGTTCTGATAAAGGAGCTTCAATCCACCCCACCACACACAGCTTATCACCGACTTTTTCACTCAACATCTCAACAGCTTTCACGCGATCTTGAATTCGCTGGCTTTCAAGAAGATTAGGGGTTTCAACTGTATCAAACTCCTCTATTCTTAATTCTGTCCCTGATATAGGCGCAGGAGTATGACTTTCGTAATGAACATCGACTCCCCAAGCATTAGCCTCCCGATATGCATCAGTTGCTACATGAACATGATCAATATCAAATAATTCCACTAGTTTTAATTGGCCTTCTACAAGGACTTCTGGTTTCTGACAATACTCCTTCGAATAATCAACACTCGTCAAACCCGCTGCCAAATGCATTACAAACGGATTAAATGGAATCTTGTCTTCAGGAATTCCTTTGATTGCAGAGAGTGTTCTTTCCTTTGAATTGATATTCAAACCTCCATTAGTTAATATCAATGATCACTTTCATTACTTGGTCTTTCTTTTCATCGATGTATCGATATGCTTTGTTGTAATCCTCAAAAGGAAAATGATCGGTTATGAGTGGTTCGATTTGAACTTTTCCTGAATGAATCAACTCAATTGCTTTAAGATAATCCTTTTTCTGATACATTAAAGTTCCTATAAGTCTTAATTCCTGATCTTGTATTGATCCTAAATCTATTGTTGGTTTTTCACCAAATACACCTACTATAATAATATCAGTTCCCTTTCTGGCATTTTCAATAGCATCGTTAATCGTTGTGTTGCTTCCGACGCATTCAAAGATTAAATCAGCTTTATCTTTACCAAAAAACTTCACCCTTTCCTCGGATAGATTTTGTTTTAAAGGATTAATACAATGATCTATCCCAACCTTCTTTGCGATTCTCAATCGAAAATCACGTACATCTGTAATCAATACAGATTTTGCTCCAAGAGCTTTTGCTGTTTGGGCAATAAGATTTCCTATAGGGCCTGCTCCTAAAACAATGACATCTATCCCTTTAATATCGTCGACTTTTGCGATGGCTCCACACGCTACCGCTACTGGTTCAATCATGGCACCTTCCTCAAGTGACATCTCATCTGGTAACTTTAAAACGCGTTCAGACTCTGCAACGAAATATTCTGATGCCATCCCAGTGGTTTGGAATCCCATGACCTTCAATTTATCGCAGATATGGTATTTTCCATGGGTACATGGATAACATTTTTGACAGACGACTTGTGGTTGGATTGTGACTTTATCACCTGCTTTAAGTTGTTTAACCTCATTTCCTACTTTTTCGATCACTCCTGAGACCTCATGACCTTGAGTAACAGGATAGGAAGTGAGTGGATGCTTTCCTTGATAAACATGAATGTCACTACCACAGATACCTATCTTCCTCATCTTCACTAAAACTTCTTCTTTCTTTACCTCAGGAATAGGAATATTTCGGAATTCGATTCTTCCAGGGGCAGTCATGACTTGCTGTTTCATAACGCTCACTTCAATTCATGAATCAGTGTGATTGACTATAGTCTTGATACTAAAGCTCCCTTGGTTCAACAGTCTTGAATAAAAAGTGCCGTGATATTAAGATTGGGGCTAGAAGGAATGGAAAAATAAGACCAAAAAACCACCATGCAGAAAAAACTTTTTCCAAGCTAAATGATAATGAGAAGGGGTCTTTTAAAACTTCAGAAAATGAAAATACTGATGAGTCAATTATTTGTTTCAAATAAAATACCATCAAATAGGCAATAATAGGAGTTACGTAAAAAATACTTAAAGAAATAAGAATATACCTTTTTTGATCTCTCTCATTCCACCCGAGTTTCCCACTAATGTAACCTCTTGTATATATAATTATAATTGAAACCAAAACTAAGGCTCCTAGGGCTCCTAATCCAAGCAAACCGAGAATTGGTGAAATGAGAGGCATTGTTATTCCATATACCAATATAAAAGTAGGGAGTGTGATTAATTCTTCAAGATACCCTGGTACGTTAAAAATTGCAATGACTGTAATAAAAAGGACAAATATAAGATTGATAACGAACCCAACAAAAATGAAGATTAATATTTTTTCTCCCACTTCTAGGACTTCGGAGAAATAAGGAGAAGAATCTCCAATAAACTCTAGAAACACCAAGGCAAATATTCCTCCCAAGAAGAATATACCTCCCAGAATTAGTAAGATTTCGCTAGGAATTGACATGAAAGATTTTTCACAAATCCAGATACTGAAAGGATCACTTGCAGAAACACTCTCTTCGAAAAACGTCATGGAATATTGGCCTGTATGGGGAACGGTGAAATCATTAGATGACATCCCATAACCTTCTCTGGAATTGAAGAGGATATCTAAGCTAACGATAACTGATTGACTCTTATCACGAATAACTAGCTGCCCCGATCCCTCTGCGAATTCTAACCACTGAACTTGGATTTTTACTTCATATCTTGTGTTTGCTTGTAATATGAGAGAGGCATTTGGATTTTCTCCCCCATTTATCCTAATTGGATCTCTAACTGTAAAAGGAACGACTAAAGTAATACCTCCAGTTATTATTGACGCTCCTGCAAGTACTACTAGCACAACAATTGGGTAGTAAAATATCTTCCTTTGCATTAATCTTCCCGCACAATAAAGAGGGTGAATTCAATTTATTTAGCGGTTTCAATTAACCAAGGATGTCTAACTCATTGAATGAGCGGAGCAAGTAGCCTCACAGTAGGTAGGTGGTGCCACAGAGGTATAGCTGCCCCAATCAGTTTCTATAGGGCCACCTCCCGACCAATATGGTGGCGCATTCGCAGTGTTATCAGTCTTACAAGCTATGAGGAAAGTCTCCTCGGGCCGATTTCTCACTAGTACTATCAGTTGTGGATTTATCCAATTTTTTTTCATTTTTAGATTTCCTTGGAATTTATTTTTCTTAAATTTCATCAAATTATATAGTATAAAAATTTTTGGTTAATCCTTTACACCTAAACGGGCAAAAATTATCAAGCAATTCCATATGTTCCTTTAATCTACTATTTGTAAATGTCGTCAAACTGCCTTTAATCAACAAAATTCGACGAATTCTAATTTCAATTTCAAACTACAAGCAGAAAAGGAACAAGCAAGGCCTTTAAAAAACTAAATAAGCAAACGCTTAGAGTCTTAATAGCCAATTTATTTTGATTCTATTGATTGTGGCGATTAATCTCGCACTAAAAAGACTTCTTTTTCTGTTTTATTAGTATTAATCCTGCAATTATAATTAACCAGAATTCGGAAATAGGAATTGAACTAACCGAACTACTAGTTGTAGGGAATATGTCTGGGATAACATTCGGTGTATTTTCCAATCCATCTTGGCAAGGAAGATAATTAGTTTTTGAAATAGTTATTGTGATGTTTGTAAGTTCATTTGAAGAGAATGGGAGGGAAACAGTACCTTTGTTATTAGTAAATCCTCGCCAATAATATGTAGAATTAATTAATGTTACAATTACTTGACTGATTGACTGATTATTGCTTATTGCGGTTATAACTGCCAAATTATTCTCATTTGAAACCATGTAATCAAGTTGTGATGGAATCTTCGTCCAAACAGGAACCTCTGGATCACCCATTAGATTATATTGTATAAGAGTTCTGTTTACACGTTCTTCTTTTCCACTCAATTTGAGAAAATCTTCGACATAATCAATTTTTGCTTGAATAAATGCTTTTCCAGGTTGGTTTCCCCCTTCACTGAAAAATCGTTTCCAGAATCGTGAAGACAAACCTTGAGTGTACCAACCACCATGTTCACCATTATACCATCCTGGATCGTAAGATGCTGAACCAGAACTAGCGATGCATCCAATACCGGCAGTACGAAGAATATATTCAGAAAGACAATCTCCTGGACTGAGAAAAGTACCTGTTGAACATGCACAAAGGAAAAAAAACCCAAATTTCCCTTCAGTGTTATTAGTGGCTGACATGACATTAATCAACGGATCTGAAGAAGAACCATCAGTTCCATAATCAAATAGTGAGTCATTATCTTCGTCACGACTAAAAATCATCCGATACATTCCATTGGTAGATCCATGGGAATCAAACATTACAGTACTAGCCCCACTATTGATCTCTTCTACCACATTAAGTTCGTTAAGAGGTCTATCAATATGATAGTCGGTTGTTTTTAATCCTTCAGTTTCACCAAGAAGAGTGCTTGTCCAATCTGCTGGAAATACATTTGTTTTTAACCAATTATGATTTCTATTTGCGTCAAATTCAGGAATATCTTCTTCATCAAAGATATTATTATCATTAATGTCCGAATTAAAATTCGCAAAAGCACCTCCCAAAAGAGCATTTGTCATCCAGGGCCCAACCGGAGGGTTCCTTTCATAATTTATCAAGCGGTTAACTAATTCCCTCATTTGAACATTATTTTCAGCAGGCAATCGTCCTATATACACCTCGGCGTCCCAATCGAAATAATCAATGATTGAGGCGGATCCATCAGCATTCAACTCCCAATTATCATCTAAATTTGCAAAATAATGATCACAACTCACATAATTATACCCTCCATGTGGAGACTCTACCTTAACTGATCTAGTGGGAACATAAAAAGGTCCGCCAGCAAGAACGACCCATTGAGTATTTTTTTCTTCATGGAATTCCTTTATACAATTCTTGATACTCTCTGCGAGATCAGCACCCTCATATGTTGAGGAAATATTTTCGACTATTTTGATTGCAGGAATCAACCCGCGTTGCAACTTCCAAGTTGCTAACGGTTGAACATCACCAATGAAGATTTGTGAGGTTATTATGAGATAGTCAACGTTATTCTGAGATGATACTTGGGCGAAGTCGCTAAAAGATTCTGCCCCTTGAACGGTTAAACATGGAGAGGTTGGAGATCTAAGACTCAAAACCAAACTGGTTAAGCAAATAGTCATAATTAGTTTTAAATAGGCTCGTCTCATGAATATCAACTAGAAAAACGGATAGTCTTTGAAATATGATACTGTATCAGGTTTTACCTAATGTTCTTTACAATAAAAATAAAAGAATTCTCTTCGGGGCAATAGATATTTCGCAGGAGAGGAGAAAGTGCATTGTAATGCATATGTGCATTGTAATGTTGAAATTAATTACAGAAAAATTGTTGTCTAAAGGCTTATTGTTTAGATTTTGCTAAAAAGTGCCTTATTGTTGATGTTTTTTTTGAATGATACAGTATTCTAGAGTTAGAGATCGCTCGTGTTTGATATCTGTATTAAAGCCATCTATATGGGCTTGATTGTTTTTGAAATAGAATTCGTAGGAGTTAGTAGAGATCTAAAGAAGGAAATTGATTTCCTCGTGATTCTGAAGAGGATTAACCAATCACTAAACACCGGAAAATTAAAGTATTCCAATAGATTTCCAAAAATAAGTTAATAGAAATAATTTTTGAGGTGATTTATTGTCTGAATGGGAATATATGTCTGAATGGGAATATATGTCTGAATGGGAATATATGATAATAACTAATCGCTTTATGGTAGATCTTGAAAGATCAATTAACGAAGCAACTGAGGATGGTTGGCAACCTATCAACATTACTGTTGAAAATCAATCTGGGCGGGAACCAAAATTTCACTGTCTTGCAAGAAAGCTGAGAAGAATGCGCCCA
The DNA here is from genome assembly GCA_016839625.1 of Candidatus Hodarchaeota archaeon. Classification (GTDB taxonomy): domain Archaea; phylum Asgardarchaeota; class Heimdallarchaeia; order Hodarchaeales; family Hodarchaeaceae; genus Hodarchaeum. Next base: position 48 of record JAEOTY010000359.1, on the reverse strand, counting down.
TCTAACTCTAATAGAAGGAGTAGAAAATAAATAAAACAATCAAAAATG
>JAEOTY010000358.1 GCA_016839625.1 Candidatus Hodarchaeota archaeon | reverse complement strand
GCACTATTTTCCAAGAATCAATATCAGTAATTTTTGGGAATATCGATCCGTTCTTCATCCGCAGCAGTATCAAAAAAGAATACTCGCCCATTAGGATCAGTAAAGATTGAACTACCTGTCCCATTTTCATGTACTTTTTCTTTTGAAAACTCAACCCCTTGTGTTTTTAAGTAATCAACTATCTTCTTGACATTCCCACCACGATAATTAAATAATACAGGAATCCCAAATTCTTTTTCAATAAATTTGTCAGGGAACAACGCGAGGAAGATTATACCATCTGTAAGGGTACACCAGCCTTTATCTGGTCCACCAGTATATATTTTAAATCCTAATTTTTGGTAGAACGCTATACTATCAGGAAGACTATCAACAGAGATGCAAATCTCAAAATGATGCCCTAATCTGGGGATGTCAGTCATCGGTTATCCTCTCAGTTCAATATAACATTTATTTCATTTCTAGCAATTTAAATTAATCTTTTATCCAAAAAAATAAATTTGAGAAAACAGATCATCACCAAACCAGGATATTGTGACGATAATGAACCTGAAAGATGTGTGGAATAAAGCATACGATGCTGCAGGAAATAAAATACCACAACGAGTAGAACGACGCCTCAAAGCGATTCTTTATGATGATGTGCCGACTTTTATGGAATTACCATTTGCTCGGAGTAAAAATGATCTTGTCTCAGCTGATGTTGCGTTTTTAGGAATCCCCTGGGAAGGATTGAAATATCCAGATCCGTGGACGGTCTTACCTGAAACAGCAAGCCCTGCTCCACCTAACTCAATTTATTACAGAACTGGGGCGGATAAATCTCCAGAGGCTATTAGAAAATATTCTATATTTTATTCATATAATCATGGGTACGGATTTTTTCCCGAGTTGTCTCGGAATTTCATTATTTTTGATCATCTGAATGCCGTAGACTATGGTGATGTAGAAGTAGATGTGAAAGAACCAAATATTTCCCTCACAAATTGTCTTACGAGAGTATCAGATATATATGAAGCTGGAGCTATTCCTTTAGTGTCGGGAGGAGACCACGCTATACCCTACCCATGTGTTCAGGCACTTGCCAAACATACCGAGGGAAATATCGGAATAATTACCTTTGATTCTCATTTCGATCTCTATTTTGACCCAGAGTTCTCCGCGGCATCTCAATGGGGGCGTCTTTTTGATCTACTACCTCAAGTGGATCCAAAAAATTATTGTTCAATTGGGATCCGTGGATTACGAAATCAATTACATGAACAGTATGTAGCCAAAGAGTTAGGCATACAATATTTCACGATGGCTGATGTGGAGACACAAGGAATAAACAACATCATTAATAAAGCCCTGGAAGTAGCAGGAAAAGACACAGAGGCATTGTATGTCTCCCTAGACATCGATATTCTTGATCCAGCATTCTGTCCTGCTCAGAAATATCCTGAACCTAATGGGATAACCTCAAGAGAAATGATCTCTGCACTAAGACAGATAGGGAAGAACCGCTTAATCAACGGGTTTGACGTTTGTTGCCTAAGCCCGCAATATGATACACCGACAGGACTTTCAGCACAACTGTGTGCTCGACTATTCGTGGAAGTATTGGCTACAATTGCTTGGCAGAAAAAATCATCGAAAGCTGTGACTCATTAAAGGTGTATATACAATGGTTCAGACAAAAACATGGACTTATGCTGTTCTTGGCAGTGGCCGTCAAGGAACTGCCGCTGCATATGATTTAGTGAAATTTGGGAATGCTGATTCAGTTATAATTGGGGATATTAATATGAAACTTGCTCAACAATCAGCCACACGGGTGAACCATCTTTTAAACACGGATATTGTCAAAGCAGAACAAGTGGATGTTAGAAACCAAGAGAAACTAATTTCATTTCTTACAGAGGTAGACACTGTCATAAGCGCTGTACCTTATTATTACAATCTGGAGATAACGAAAGTAGCAATCGCTAGCAAGACCAACATGTGTGATTTAGGGGGAAATACTGACCTAGTTATGAAACAACTAGAGCTGAACACACAAGCCGAGGAAGCCAATATTTCTGTCATTCCCGATTGTGGTCAAGTTCCAGGCTTGGGGACAACTCTTTGTGTCTATGCGATGAGTTTGCTAGATAAACCAGAGGATGTTTATATGTGGGATGGTGGACTACCCCAAACTCCACGACTTCCTTTCAATTATTTATTAACTTTCAATATTGACGGTCTCATCAATGAATATCATGGGACGACCGAATTTTTAAGGGAGGGGAAAATAGTCGATGTCCCCTGCTTTATAGAACTTGAAGAGATTGAGTTTCCTGCACCAGTTGGCAAGTTGGAAGCATTTACAACGGCAGGAGGTACTTCCACCGCTCCAAGAACCTTTGAAGGACAATTAAAAACCTATCAAAATAAAACTGTGCGTCATCCTGGTCATTATATTCAATTAAAAACTATGAATGATCTTGGTTTGTTTGATCCTGAACCTATTGATATTGTTGGTGGAAAAGTTGCCCCTAGGGCAATGCTTGCCAAGCTCTTTGAACCCAAAGTGACGTTTCCCAAGGATAAGGATGTAGTAGTTATCCGTGTCAAATGCTTAGGCGAGAAAGATAGCAGGCCTGCTCAAGCACAAGTGGACTTAATGGATTTTTTTGATGAAACAACAGGATTCACCGCCATGGAGAGAACAACAGGCTGGGATGTGTCGATAGTCGCAATCATGATGACTAAATGCCAATCAAAAAAAGGTGCAGTTCCATTAGAACTTGCAATTTCAAGTACAGATTTTGTACGGGAGTTACAACAACGAGGCATTACTGTTTTGGAGAAAGTAGAATATTTCGATTAAATATTTTTCTTGTTATCCTGTTTCTAGTAATACAGTTATTGCATTTTGTAATGATTGGTTAAAAATATGTTCTTTAGCGAATATCTTTGTTTCGTGTGCCATTTCATAGGCAATGTTACAAGAACAAGAGATGCCCCCAGCGTATTTTATTCCATCTTTTTGTAATTCTCCAGCCCACCTCTCTAGATCTGTATTCATCTCCACTTCTGGAACTTGGTTGAATAGAAAATAAACATCCCAACTAGCCATTGGTTTTGCTCTCTTGTAAAGTATTTCTAG
>JAEOTY010000357.1 GCA_016839625.1 Candidatus Hodarchaeota archaeon | reverse complement strand
TTGGAATAGTGGGTCGGAGCAGATTTGAACTGCCGATATCCTAGGTCAACAGTATTCTGTTGATATCCTGGGTGTAAACCAGGTGTCATAACCGGGCTAGACCACCGACCCTAGGTAACCTTTAGGTGGATAAACCATTTTTGTTTATATTTATGGAATTTTCAATTACCTATTAGATTTTTTTGGTGTTGACCACTAAATTTAAGAAAAATAATTTATAATTTATCGTTTTTCGAATCATAGAATGAAAATTTAGAATCGAAATTCATACTCCATATTTACCTCGTAATGGTACAAATGCAACTGAGGAAAGATTCTCTTTGATAACTTCAATATCATTTACCTTTCGATATCGGGTCATCTGTTGCCAAAGACCTGGTCTACCTAAGGGCATTACTAGAGTTCCATCTACTCGTAATTGTTCAATTAGAGGTGGTGGTACAATCGGCCCTGCTGCGGTTAAGATGACTCGATCATAAGGAGCTTCCTTTTCATGACCTAACGTACCATCACCCTCAATAACAGTCACATACTCATCAAAACCAGCCCGAGCAAGGTTTTTTCTAGCAAATTCGACTAAATCAGGAACAATTTCAATAGAGTATACGTGACCAGGAGCTTCGTCAGAAGTCACAACAGCCGCGATCAGTGCTGCTTGGTATCCAGATCCAGCTCCTATTTCGAGGACTTTTTGGCCAGGAACTAGCTCAAGATAGTCCAAAATCATTATTGTCATATGAGGAGCAGAAATAGTCTGACCTGTGTTCATTAGAGGTAAAGGATGGTCAAGATAAGCCGAAGAAGCAAGTCTCTCTGGGATAAATTTCTCTCTTGGAACTCGCATGAAAGCATCAAAGGCTTTTACGTCTTTAACATACCCTCTTCGTTTGTACTGGTCTAGTAAACGTTCTTTTATAACTCTAATCTCCGTCATTAAGAGAAAACCTCGCTCTCAGGTGAAATTTAATCCTAAAATCTGATTTAGTCTATCTGTAGATCAATATTCATTTGAAGTTTGGATGGAGAGATCTCTCTACCAACTTTAATATATAGTTCCTTATAAGAATTGACTTTACCTAGCTTCGTCTTTACTAATTTTCGAATGTCTTCAATTGGATTCATTGATTTTGAAATAAATTGGTAAAAAGTAACTATTCCTCCCTTTTTCAATAACTTGGTAGCATATGGAAGAAAATTTATTGACTTTTGAGGTAAATTGATTATTATTCGGTCAAAATAATTTCTTAATCTCAAGATTCTTTGAGAATCTCCTATTATAGGATGAATATCTCCTTGGAGCTTATTTCGTGCTATACTTTTCTGCAAAGCCTTGATTGCAAAAGGATTGATATCAATAGCAGTTACATTACATGAGAATCTTTTTGCACAATGTAATGCAAAAGGCCCCACACCTGTAAATAAATCAAGAATTTTTTCACCTTGTATCCCAGACATGGCAACACGATGGTGCTCTTCAGCTAAACGTGGATTGAAATACGCTCTTTTTAAATCTACAAAGATAAATACCCCATATTCTTGGTGCCAACTCCCCCAAATCTTCTCACCTGCCAAATGTTCCGTGGGGTATACCCGCTCAGTTCCTTCGATAATGTCTCTTTTATTTAAAACAGTTTTGAGTCTTGGATACCGTGATAGAATTAATTCACCAACCCGCTGACGAAATGAATCGGGAACGCTTGTTGAGTCTAATTTTACAACTGCAATCTCTCCTAGTTGGTCAAACTTTAGGGAAATTTCTTTCCAATTTACGTTTGGAAAATCGTCTTGAAGACAATCAGCAATTGGTTCATATTCCACGCGCTGTGGAAAATCCAATTGTTGTAATTGATAAGATAGATCATTTAGCAGATTAGGAATTAAACTTGGCTCTGTAATTGGAAAAAAAACATAATCTTTCATCTTGACTGGTTTTCTACTAGAAAGAAGTAAATTAGACTTAATTAAACGAAGTCGTACTTTTTCAGCATCTTTGAGAGGAACACCAACCCCAATTGTTGAATGTTCACTTTTTATTGGCCCAACGCTCCAGATTTAGTTCAGAGTCAGATTTATAGACAAAAAAGGTTTATAACGGGCGCAGAGGGACTTGAACCCCCGACCAACGAGTTTCGTCAGATTAAAATGACATATTAACCTATAAGAGCCCGCCGCTCTACCTTGCTGAGCTATGCGCCCTTTTCGATGTCATTTCCTCTTTTTAATATGAATTATAAAAATAATCGGGTGTTTCATTGATGAGTACACATTATCTCCAAATGCAAACATTGTTTTGTTTATACAGACAAACAACAACTAAATACCCATGAAATGAATATAATTATAACTAATGAGTAATCAATCATAAAATTGAGTAAAATTTATAAATACTGAGATATCAGTTTTAACCTTTGAAAGGTTGCATTCAAATGGCAAAAAGCAAAAAGATAAATGACAATAAAGAGATTATTGATGTTTTTAACTACTTCAAGATTTTATTGGAAATTGGCAAGATGGGGGGCATTCGGCGTCCAATATTCAGTACTACAAGCGAGTTAGGAACACTTGTAGGAATCTCTCAACAAAGCGCATCGAGAAAATTGACCGAAATGGAAAATGCTAATCTTATTATCCGAAATTATAAACAACGAGGAAACACGATTAAAATCACTCCTGAAGGAATAGCTTCACTTGAACGAGTATTTACAGATCTTTGGATGATATTAACTGTAGAAGGACGAAAACCAGTATTAGAGAGAATTACACTCAAAGGAAAGATTTGTACTGGAATGGGGGAAGGTGCTTACTATATGAGTCGAAAGGGTTATCTTAACCAATTCCCTTCGCTCCTAGGTTTCACTCCATTTCATGGAACATTGAACCTACAGCTGCTTGAAGAATCAAGCCTTAAAAATTTCGAACGTCTGTTACGGAGTCCGTCCAAATTTATAACAGAGTTTACTGAAGGTGGACGGAGATTTGGTAAGGTTTTTGTTTGGCCCACTTATCTCTTGATAGGCGAAAACAAGGTAAACTCTGCATTGATTCATCCTGATCGAACGCATCATAACAATCAAATCGAACTGATTGCAGAAGAACACATAAAATCCGAATATAGAGTCAAGGATGGAGACACATTAGAAGTTGTTTTACAGTAAAACAAATACTTATTTTGGAGCTTTTCACTCGAAAGAATGCTCATCAAGATTTTTGAATTTTAGAGAAGATTTTTCATTCGGGATTCGCGCCCTTAATTTGACAATCTCGATATTTTGCAGACCTCGGTCGCTTAACAATTGAAATAATTTAGCCTCTGTGAGTGATTGATCGTAGCCTATTGCAATAATGTCAGGTTTGACTTGGGAAACAACATCAAACACCTTTTTTGGATCAGATTTTCCTTTCAGAACAATATCAACAATATCAAATTGTGAAAGTAGTTCAATTCGGTTTGCTTGAGAGTTGAGAGGGGGGCGTCCTTTATTTCTTTTAATAGTCTCATCAGAAGCTACAACAACAAATAGAATATCGCCTCTACTTTTTGCTTCTTTCAGTGTCTTCAAATGACCTAAATGTACGATATCAAAGGCTCCACCTGTTAAAACAATTTTTAAGTTGTTTATCCCTCCAGTTGTGATTTCATAATGCTCTGGAGGATTTATAACTGGTTTTATCATGTGTAAACCTTTTAAAACGGATAAGAGCGCCAATCCCTCCTCCTGTGTTCTTTTCAGATAATTTGCAAAATCAAATACATTAAAACTCTCATTATTAAAGGTTAATAAATAAGCTGCTTTTAAGAATTCCTTTAAAAGTGCCTGGAAAACCTCTGTGGATTTTGATTCGCTTTTCATCTTGAACAACTTCCGACCGACTTGATTATTAGAACATTATCAGGTTATTAAAATTGATTAAAATATGATCAACTTTATTCACATGAGGTCATCAACTAGCTCGTCACCGCAGCTGGTCTCCATCGTGTGGGATGTAACCCGACATCCTCTATCCTGTCAGCGTCAACCGCGTTCAGGAGTGCTTTTTTCAGAATATTATACGCCCCATTCACATCGGCATTAATAATCGTGCCTTTTTGAGATTTGAATAGCCCTCTAGTCATTCTTCGGCCTAGATATTCACTATGGTGTTCGATTGGCTCGTTATCCAAAAAAGAACACTTGCTTGAATAACTTTCTTCTTGTCTAATGACCGTTATTCCCTGCTCTGCGGCTTTATAGTCCAATTGCTGAATTAACTTATAATGTGGAATAGTAACAAAATTCTGGGTATTCCTTTTCCCGATCTGGCAGTTTTGCTTCCAATCGGGATTGTACCCGATAACAACAGTTCCAATGTCATTCACTACACAATACTCAGCAATTTTTCGACTAATTTTGTGGAAATAGTCTTTTATTTTCTTATTGCGTTTAGTAGTTAATTTTTGCATGGTTTTGCCTGTTTTTATTCCTTGACGGTCATAGGTTGATTGAATTCTAGCTCGCTCTTTGTTATAGTATTGATTAATGGATTTAACAACCCCACCTTTCATAACAAACGGTTTAAGACCATTGTTATTGACCATAGTTATAAGGTTGCGTACCCCTAAATCAATAGCCATAATATTATTTTTATTCAAAAGTTTAGGATGAATTTCTTTCTGATAGACGATTTCTACTACATACCCTACCCCTTTTGGAATCATTCGTACCTCTCTGATGTCAGTTTTGTTAGGTAGTCTAGTTTTTAGTTCAAAACCTACTTTTTTAGGAAATTTAACAATATTATCTTTTAGCTTTGCCTGTTGGTTGGTAAAGACTAACAGAAACTCCCCATTCTTCGGTTTGTATCTAGGAGGTTTCGGGCTCCCTTTAAAGGTTGATTTATCCTTCTTCCACGCTTTGATAGCGCCAAAAAAGGCTTTCCAGTTTTTATCAAGGATTTTCAGCACCTGTTGAGCGGTCTGAGCAGGGAGTTGGTGATAGTTCTTGGAGGTTTTAATTCTGTGGTACAAAGCATTGTAACGAATCCATTTGTTATTCTTGAACAATTCCTGACGAATCAAGTAGTTACTTTCGTTGTAGAGGTTCTTTGAGAGATGACAGAGCCAAGAGAGGTTTTTGTTCGGTTTTAACCAGATCCGTTCGGTTCTGAAGACACTCATTTGTTCTGCCAAGTAGCATCACTGCTAAGGAAATTTGTGTTGTAACACGAATTTTATTCCTAGGAATCTCTAAATGTTAATTTCCAGAGGGAATAACAACCTGTCAGAGAAAAAACCACCAATCTCCTTATAACCACCTAAATAAAGTAGCTTTGTGTTATAAGCTTTTTGCCTGAATTTCAAAAAAATAGCAAATAAAATCAGGATTCTTACTAAAGAGCTAGAAAGTTTTAATAATCTCTAGGTCTAAGAATATACTGAAGTTTCACTAAAACGAAAAAACTTTTTTTTCCTAATAGTGAGACTCCCTCCCTCCAAGTGCTTCTAATTGTCGAGGAGTAATCGCAACAGTATTGTCATCTGTTTGACCGCTCTCCTTTCGCAGGTCGGTATAGTATTCTAATAATCGTGATTTGGCTTCATCTGACAATCGAGGTTGACATTCCCTCCTTGCATCAGCAATATATTTCAGTAATAAATCTTGGTCAATTGGAGGATCTTTTACTAATGTCTGTGACTTATACATTCTTAAGATATGAGCTGCCTTCTCTTTATCTTCATAGATATCGGGTTTGTCTTCTAGAACAAAAATCAAATCAAAACGTGACAAGATTGTTGGAGGTAGGTTTAGATTTTCAGCTGTTGACTTATAAGGATTCCATCTTCCTCGACGAGGATTAGCTGCTGCTAATATAGACATTCGTGCATTGAGTGTCGCAATGATTCCTGCCTTTGATATACTCCTCGATTCAAAAATTGACGTTCCATAAAATGTTCAAGGCTTCTTTTTCGGAAAAATGTAGTGAGTCAGAACATACTATAAGAGCTTGAGGAGGTCCAATATCTCCCCAGGCTAGTTCTCTGACATTTTTAACTGTACCAGCACAAATAACCTCATTCTTCTGCCCAATTTGAGCCAAACCAACTACGATACTAGATTTTGTAAAAATTTCTTCATTTTCCTTTTGCTCTAGCTCTAATAGAATCGAAATTGCTTCATTTATAGTAAGGAAGTTTCCTGTTGTTAATTCAATGTCTAAAAGAACTAAAGTGTGGCCTTCAATTAGCTTATTGCGTTTTATTATTTCATAAGGAAATTGGCTAGTATTTTGAGGAAAAGGACAAGTAACTGTTCGACCGAAACGATATGAAGACAAACCTGAAGCAGAGGCTGCAGCAGATACTATAGAAGTATTGTGTATAATACGACAATGATAACCCCTTTGTATTGCAGCAAACCTTAGAGAATTGTGTGTAGTTGCAATAAAAGGATCCCCAGATACTAGAAGCGCCACTGACTTCCCACTAATATTCTCCAAGAACATTTGGTCGTTCTCTTCTAAATCTGCTCGATTTACTAGTCGAAACTTTTCGCTGATTTTTTCTAAAAGTGGAGGGATTTCTTCAAGTATGAAATTCGTGTATTTTTCAATAAAAATTTCATCAACCTTTGCTAAAATATCAAGAGCTTCCAAGGAACAACTTGTAAGCCCCGACAATCCCATTCCAATAAAAAAAAGGTTAGTTTTAGCTGTATACACATCTATTCATCTGAAATGAGAGAAATTTCCACCTTGACATACAATACCGAATTATTTAACCTTTTTTCTCAACAATCAAAAAATAAAAAATCAAAGTATTCCATCCCAAATCTTGTCTCCTAACCAATGTAAATTATGAATGACCTTACCTTTCCCCTTTCCTTTTTTACATTCTAAAGATGGTTTTAAACTTTTCCCTACAGCCATAATAGCATTTTGAGGATTAGAAACCATCACAATTGAATTGGTATCAAAATCATCAACAGAAGTTACACCTTGAGCAAAAATATCAGCTCCGTTTAGAATATGTTGAACTGCCCCCTGATCGACTTTAACAATGGGGAATTTCAAATCTTTATTCTCGCGAATAAACTGAATTGTTGGTAAGAAGTGTTTTCCATGTTGAAAAAAGCGGACTTCGTATTTACGATTATAAAGCAAGCTATTAGATTTAGTTTCATCCTCAGCAATAAACTGGATATTGTCTGTTAACACTTTGGAGGGTATTCCAGGAGCAAGAATTGATAACAATATCTTTTTTCGAACTTTTGATCCGATTTCCTTCTTCGATGACATAAAATTCCGCTCAAAGAATAAAGACTAATTGAACCGCAAAGTTTCAAGGTTTAAAGGAACCTCAACTTTGATGTGATATCGTTTGGAGAGTGCTTGAGCCAGAGATTGTGATTTATTTCTTTGTCCATGAATTAAAACAACCCTTTCAGGCTTGGGACTTAGTTCACGGAAGTAATTCATGATCTCATTGCGATCAGAATGACCACTAAATCCATCAATTTGATGAATCTCCATTTTAACCGGTAGCATCATCATCCGACCATCTTCAATACTACGGATTTCTTTTACTCCTGAAGCGATTCGTCTCCCCAATGTTCCTTCTGCTTGGTATGATACGAAAACAATCGAATTCCGTGGATCTTCAGCTAAGTCTTTGAAATATTCTACCGAATTACCTCCTGTTAACATACCAGATGTTGCCATAATCACAGCAGGTTTTCCTTCTACAATCGATTTCCTCTTGCTTTGGTTATCTACTGGATTAAAAATCTCGCTCAAAAATGGATTATATCCCTCATTGAAAATCTGATCTTGTAAGTAAGATGATAAATATTCAGGATGACATGAGTGTATAGCAGTTGCTTCAGCTATCAGACCATCCAAATAAACTGGAACCTCAGCCATCTTGCGTTTTCGATGAAAATTTGCTAAAACAACCATTAATTCTTGTGCTCGTCCCACAGCTAGGCTAGGAATTAACACTTTCCCTCCACGTCTGGTCGTTTGATTAATGATCTTTACTAGCTGAATCTCAGCGTCGTCACGTTTAGGCATTATATCTCTAGGCCCCGCATATGTCGACTCCAAGATAATAGCTTCTAAACGGGGAAATTTTGTGTTTGCACGATCCAGAAGACGTGACCGTCTTCCTTTGAAATCATTAGCAATAGCTAAATTATATCTTCCATCACCAATATGTACATGAATAATCGAGGATCCGAGAATATGCCCCGCAGGGGTCATAGTTAGACGAATATCGTTGCTTAAATCAGTTACCTCTCCATAACGACGAGTAATGGTATGTAAAATCATATTTTTAATGTCTCGTTGACTGTAGGGAACTAATTTGCTCTCTCTCTCTGCAACCTCAATGTAATCTTTCTGAAGAAGAGTCATAAGAGATAGTGTGGCATCATTTGCATAAACCGGGCCACGATAACCCCACTTATACAAAAATGGTATCAATCCGCTGTGATCAAGGTGAGCATGGGTAACAATCACGGCATCTACATCTGCTATATCAAATTCAGGGGCGTTGAAAAAAGGAAACATCTGGTCTGGTTCCCGTGACCCCACATTGAAGCCACAATCAATCAGAATCTTTGTTTCAGCAGTTTCTAAAAGCATACAGGATCTTCCAACTTCTGAAAATCCACCCAGACCAGTTAATCGAATATATGAATCATAAATTACTTTAGCTCGATGTATGCGTTTTCCAATATTGAGTAATGCATGCTTGCGTAGTTCTGATTCTGCGGTTAAAGTGTTACGAATTGACTTTATTAACTGTGACTGGATAGGAGGAGAACGTACAACTTTTGGTCGCCAAGAGATCTCACGATAAATTTCACGTAGTGTTGTACCGCTCCGACCGATTACTGCCCCTGGCTTTTTTGCTTCAATAATGACTTCTCCTAACTCATCTTCAAATATCATATTTGTAATTTCAGCATTTTCAGGGACAATCTCTAGGATTCTAGCACGAGCTTCCTCTTTTTCCCTCCGAACTGTAACATCAGATCTAATGACTATACGTTTCCTCAACGATTTAGCTAAACTCTTAACAATATCCCCGTTTTCCATCAAATCGGCGGGATTCAAGGAATAGATTACTACAAAAGGACCCTCAAACACAACCTTGGATACCTGAGCGTTTGGTGGTAACTCACTTATGAGATCTGCTTTCAGATGATCGATTGCTAATTCACGACTGAATTGTTTGTCCTTTTCTTTCACCATAGTATAATACCCCTAAGACTTATTATTTGAAACTACATTGAGAATAGAATCAATTTCTAATTTTTTAAAGGAAGAGCATTCAGTTCCCATCTGGAAACATCACATTGAGGAGAATGGGAGTAGGTTAACAACATGATTGGACAGCAATGAGTGAATTAGAGAGAATTTATTCAAATTTTGTCCAAGTACAGATTAAGAAAGTTAATTAGAATTATTCCTTCGTTAAATGCACATAGTCTTGATTTTAATTGATTTTAAAGAGTATAATTAGATATAACGATGTAAGAGGTGTAAATTGGTTGTTTAAATTTTAAGGTAATAGAATGTATAACTAAAAATAGTTATATTTTATCAAATTGTTTAGGAAGAAGAACTTTTCCTAATCAAAATTCCCTTGTACACTCCCAGACACACAGAGTTTATAAATATTGTGCCAATGTTCTCAAATGGGCGTAGCTACAGGGACAGCATTGAAATGACGGGATCAGAAATTCTTGATCTATATTCGCCGAGGTCAGTTATAATTGGAAAATCTATTTTGGGAAAAATTCCCAATGTTATCAAATCATTAGGATTAGATCCGAAAGTAATGATTTTTACAGGCCCCAACACTCGCCATATTGTTGGAGAGGAAATATTTAATGTTGTTACTGATCAGGGTATGGATTGTGAGATAACCATTATTGAGAATTCTTTTCTTGAAACAGCCAATACATATGTGGATGTAGTAGAACAATTCAAACCTGATGTTCTAATTGGTGCTGGAGGAGGAAAAAACATCGATGTGGCAAAATACTGCCTTCACCAGATATCTCGGAAGATAGAAATGATTTCTGTTCCAACTGCAACTCCCCATGATGGCGTTGCGTCTCCTTTTATCTTTTTGGATGATCCAACGGAAACTTTTATTGGTGAATGCCGTCCTCCAGTTGGAGTATTTGCTGATGTGGAGAAAATATTGAACCATCCTGATTTGGTTCGTTACTTGGCTGCAGGAGTCGGCGATACTATCGGAAAGATTACCGCTATTTGGGACTGGAAATATGCCTGGCGAATGAAATCAGAAAAATTTTCACGGTTTGTTGGCGGGGTCTTGGAAAATGCTGATAACCTATTTCAAAGTCAAGTTTCAGAGGCTCTTATTGATCCTGAGCATACAGTTAACGTAGTCCTAAAAGCTCTCTTGATTGCTGGTGTATTAATGGGAACTTCAAATGACATACGTGTTGGTTATGGTTCTGAACATATGTTCTCCGCAGCATTAGCTGCCCAAACTCCAGATGTTGATATAATCCACGGAGAACGAGTTGCTTTGGGTACCATAATGATGGCACGCTTACAAGGTCAGGATTACCAACAAATTAAAGATATTCTTGTAAAAGCAGGCTGCCCGACCAACATTGCAGAGCTAAAGGAAAAAATACCTCCTGATGCCATTGTCCAAGCTCTTCAATCAACCCATAAGATGAGTTCGCTATATACAGTTCTTGGACGAACAGGGTTAACCAACAACGCGGCACGGAAACTAACACAAATGACTGGAGTGACTAATACTTCATAAGTAACATTTAAAATATTTGTTTGGAAGATAATTACTAGTTCCATTTATAAATAACAACGTTTAGTTTTTTTAACAAAGGACATAGATGATCATGGTGCCTGATTCTGAAAGCCCTGTTGTTGGCATTATTGCCAGTAGCTTCTCAGATGTTGGCCCACAGGTGATATATAACTCAGCAAGCGCATATATCTCTGAAGATCAGGCACTAAATCTCTCTATCCGTATTATGACTGTAATTGGGGAAGAAATCACTCACGATCTTTACGGTCCATTACCCGTTCCTTCAAACGAAGAATATCAATGCTTAGCCTATGTTTTTCGTGTGTTGTCAACCTTCACAACAGATCCCCGACTCAAAGAACGTCCAACAGTTATCAGTATTATCTTTAAACGAGCATTTAAAAGAGAAATATCCCGTGCACAAGGATTAATCTTATCATATCTCTCCCAAGTAACATCGAAGGACTTTAAAAACGAGGATGATTTAACAAGCGATAGGATGATAGAAATTCATAAACGCTTATCGGCTCTCATTACAACCAATCCAGTTAGAATCTATTTTGTCGAAAACGATAACATTTTAGAACATACTGGAAGCGGTTATATTCCCTCGGATGCGTATGTAATTGCGGATATTCAAAAAGAAATCTTTTTCATTGTTTTTGAAGAGCATGTCTCACCTCTACGAAAACGTAAGATAATAATGCTCGTAGACAATCTTAATAAGAAAACCTATAGGAGACGATTCAAAAAACAGATGATAGAGTCTGAAGACGAAGCTATTCAGCTTTTGAATCATTTTGGATTAAAACGATGAAGTGGAAGACTGACCATGCAGCTGGATAGCGCCTATGGAATAGAACTAGATAGCCTAACTGACCTGATCCGTTTAGTATCGAGTTCCAGTGCTGATCGCCCATCGACTATTTTCAAGTGGCACTCCGAGGACTCAGAAAACTCCCAGGTTTATTATGGGTCGTTTGCAATATTTCCTGGATACTATAATTACAAAGCGTTGCCTGTTCTTTTTTTTATTACAAGTGACTCCTCGATTGAAGAACAAAACCAATCCCTAGTTCGCTATGATTTACAAGCAAAAGAAACACAAGTGTCGTTTTTAAATAGGGTAACGGAAAAGGACTTGGAAAATGTCCACACTGGATTGGTTCGATTCATCCCTATTGTCAAGCTTAAAAAGGCTCCAAAGATTTTTTCAAACTTAATATAGCTAGAGGGGCTTTTTATGCTTAAAGAAGGAGATATCGTCCAAGCATTAGAATTGACTCAACGTCACTCTAAATTTTGGATATTTTCCCTCAGTAAAGATAGTGAACTTTCTACGCATCTTGGAAAAATCAACCATAATGAGTGCATTGGCAGATTGTTTGGTGATATTCTTTCTTTGACCAAAGGACAGGTTGTCCTTTTAAATCCTTCTCCTCGTGATTTTTTGCGCCATTTTCGACTAAAAACGCAAATTCTTTACGAAGATGACTGTGCTGTCGCGTGTAGTATCGCTGGTGTTGGCCCTGGAATGAAGGTTGGAGAAGCTGGTACTGGATCTGGCGCTTTAACGGCTTTTCTCGCCCATTATGTCAGTCCTACTGGCCATGTGTTCTCTTTTGATATAAATCCTCACCATCTTGCCAATGCTAAAGAAAATCTGTCAAGAACAGGGTTAGCAAAATATGTAACTTTCACTGTTCAAGATATTCGTTCCTCTTTTGATGTAGAAGAACTATTAGACGCGTTTTTCCTAGATTTCTCTACTCCATACGAAGCTATTGACAATATCGCTGCTGTTCTTAAAGGAGGGGGACATCTTATATGCTTTGTTCCAAATTGGGGCCAAGTTGAAAAAACAGTTGCCCAAATAAGAAAAAATCAAGACTTTTTCCACCTAACAACTTTTGAAATAACACGAAGGAACTTCAACGTCAACCCAGATAGACATGTGATGAGGCCTGTTTTCCGTGATCTTGTTTATTCTGGTATTCTTATCCATTCCATTCGTATAAATTCCGAGCTGAGATGATAAGATTATCATGATAAGGATACCACGAACAGTTTATGAAAAATTCTTACGATTTGCTCTAGAAAATGCTAACCCCCTTAACTCTCAAGACTGGAAAGAATGCATTGGTTTAGTTCTTGGACGAATCATGGAAAATGAGATTTCAGTAACTGACATTGTTCCAATCGGAGCTGGAACCGCAGTTTTTGTAGATATAACTGATTATGAAAAAGTATTCTCGTTGATTTCATTTAGCAGGATAGAGCAAGGTGAAGTAATTGTAGGCTGGGCACATACTCATCCTGGACTTGGTCTTTTTTTATCAGGAACAGACATCCAAACACAAAGATTGTACCAGAAAATGCATCCAAAAGCTTTTGCTCTCGTATTAGATCCAATGAAAGTCTCCAAGAAATTCTCAGGATTCAATATTTATCGACTTGATGAAAAAAAACCGCATCCCATCACAGAAGAGTATTATTTTGATCAAGAATTTGATTTTCTGTCAGTTCTTGAATCTCTTACCTCAGAATTGTATCTTGTTCCAATACCTTTAATACCTGCAACTCCAGTTATATCTTCCGAAACAGAAGTATCTTGGAAGGGTATTAATATTATGATTAGCGGAAAAACCAAGGTTCTTATGGATCAGCTATTCCAAGTGCAAGTATCAGTCAATCTACCCTTTCGTCAATTTGTTCGTTTAGAGTACCAAATAGAGACAGATAATATGATAGAAAACCTGTTTCCTTTAGAATTGGCTCATAGCGAGTTTATTTTTCATGAAACATTAACTTCAGGCACCCTTGGAATCTACACTTTTCGTTCCAAGATGATTGGTACTTCATACATCCGACTCAAAAATATATATTTATCAGATTACCAACAGAAACAGCAGAAAATGCCAGAGTTACGATTAATCACTCAAATCCGAGAAGCAGATTCACATTAAAATGTGATTATATAAACAAGAATTTCAGGATTCACTTTTTTCATATTTACGGCTTCCATATATCCCAAAAGTGATCAGTAGTATTAATCCAAAGACAACAAAAACGAAAACATAGATTATAATGTATGGGGGGGTCGGATAGCTTTTCACAAGTATAAAAGTTTCATTCTGAGGAAAGTAATAATCTGTTGGTGTTTCATCTCCCTCGAAAATATGATACTGTACACGAAATGCAAATTTATATGTGCCGTAATCGGGTAATTCTAAAGAGTCGATGATTATTACTTCAGATTTAGAGGTATTAGGTGCCAGAAATACTTCTATTGGTTCATTATAATGATAAGACTTAAGCGCAGCATCTAATGTAAAATTTCCTGAAGTAACTTCATACACTTCGACTACAAATTCGTGGATGATTAAACTCTCCGATTGACCAATAATAGTTGAAAAAGTCGTATTAATGCGAATAGTAGACTTATTTAGCAACTGAGGACGCGGATCTTGTTCTTCAGCAATTTGGGCTTCGAAAATGAAATCATTCAATGTCCGAAACTTATTTTGATATTTTACCTCAAGATTTAATTTTTCAATAGTTAGTAATTCAGACGAAGAATCGTTTGCGGAACCTTGAACTTCAATGGAGAAAAATGAGGCATCTATCCCACTAGAAATGACAATTATTACCAATATAATCATTTTTTTTGCTAATAATTTTGTCATTCGAAGTTTCATCCTAGTACAGTTAATAAATTTGTCCTGTTTCAGATAAAAGGACTATTCTGCTCTTTTCTATAAATATCTATAACTTTTATGATTTTTTTTAGTTGTGTGAATTGAGTTCCCAGCTTTCAAGGAAGTGTTCTGATTTTACTCCGTTTCATTAATTTGGGTCAAAGAAGTTTCAATTTTCCGAATAGCTTAAGTATCGAATCAAAGCTTTTTGATAGAAATAATTTTCATTCGGAATATAGAATTTCATGTACTCTATTTCGTATAATTTCTTTCCGACGATTAAATATTGACTCATGGGTGTTATTAACAGACAGGGATCCCTTCCGAATTATTGCCCCGCCCTTGATAGTATCAGCTTCAGCTGGAGTTACTTTGATTGTGGTTTTAGCACCACTTTTCTTCGTAATTTTTGATTCAAGCTGACTAATATCGATCAAAGAAACGTCATCAGCTGCAAGTTCAATAATTAATTCTCCACCCGATAGAGAAACCCCACCTTGTATGATTTTATTGGTTAAGGAGGTCCTATAAATCTCTGCTTTCTGATCCTGGAATCCCTCAATCCGTTCTAGACTCTCCATAAAGATATGTTCCAATAAACTCTCTTTAACATTCATAAACTCAATCTTATTTTTCAGTCGTAACCTGGATAATTCATGTTGGGCCTTCTGTTCTTCTGCTTTCACTATTTCAACCAACCTTTCTCGCGTTATCCTCGCATTTTCATTTTGAGCTTGGTCTAGAATCTTGGCTGCTTCATCTTCTGCTTCTTGTATAATATCCTTAGCTTGATTTTTGGCCTCTTGAATGATTTCAGTTTCAAAGTATTTAGTTTCAGTCACGGTATTCACTTTCTTTTTTGTGATGGATTATCGTCATCAAGATTTAGGATTGGATAATTCTCCTGTAGCAGCTCTTCAATTATTGTTCTTATAGCTCCTTGTGCTTCTTCTACCTCTTGTATGTCATAAAATTTACTCAGTTCTCTTTCTATGTAATTTTCTGGACCGCGTTTTCCATCTTCTGATAGAATAAGAAAGATTTCTCTTTCAAGGGCACCCCGAGAGAATTTTCCTTTTATTAGATCATGTATAATCTCATGAGCAAGTAAAATTTCTAATTGTCTTTCATCAATTCGGTTAATGATTTCCTCGGTAAGCACAAGCACCGAAAAAAGCTCATGAGCCTGATTGGAGGAGTTTAATGTAAATATTGGAATAAAAATTGGCTCAAAAAGGCTTTCCAAGGTAGTCTGAAAGAGATAAGCCTCTACATTGATTCGATATTTCTTTGCTATTTGTTGGGAATACTCTTTAAGGCTAGATTTAATATTAGCTAACGCCTTCTTCGCAGTTCGGAGTTCCTTCAAGTGCTTCATCTGTTCAGACATAATTTTTTCATCAATTAAAGCAGTAGGGATTATTTGAAGACCCATCTTTACTTTCATTCTTAATTGGACTTCAATTTTTTCTGTAAAATCCTCGTATGGAATAATTTCACGCTTCTGATAACGAAGTGGACGAAGTCGCTTAATATCAGTAAAAGCATTGACCTCTGCTTCAAAAACTGGTATTTTGTTACACAAAACTTGTCTAGTTACTGCTGTGAAATACTCCATTCCTGTCTGTAAAGCAATTGAATCCAAAGATTGAAATATAGGAATAGCAAAGGCAATTAGTAGAAAATCTTCTCCTTCTTGTTGAATAAATTGAAAATAAAACGGACTGATTTTTTTATTTTCTCTTTGAATCAGACCGTTCACTCCATAAAATCGAACCCGATCAATTACATCCAGCAGGTTTTCATGTTGGATTGTCACCCGCTCGAATTCTGTTGCCATCCACTCTTCAATTGTCAAACGGAATTGGAACATCTGATTTTGTGGAATGTCTTCACGGGAACTCATTTGAATAGCTCATTTTGAGAGTAAATAAATAATTTGGCTCGTTTTTCCGCTTAATACCGCCTTCCAGAATGCCGATATGCTACTATAAAAAGGAATAAAAATATCGCAAACGCCATTATAATTGCTGTTGATCGACTAAAAATAACTAAAGGATCGTTTGGACCGCCTGATAAGAAATTAACGGCCTGAAAAAAAATCAAAGTTACCCACCCAATAAAACTGGTGTTTTCTCTAGCTGTGAGTTTTTTCCAATAACGGATAATCAACATTCCAATTCCTGCAATAACAATGACGATATGAATCAAAAAAATTGCTCCAAGAGGAGCTTCAGTCAATTTCCAATCATTCACATCAGATAAAATGAATAAGACCTCTAAAACTAAAAAGCAAGCTGCAGAAATGAGAGTAATGAGAGGCCCTGGAATTCGTATTGTATGATCTTCCTGCTGAGCACCTTCATATAACAGATATAAAACCCCTCCTACAGTTGCAGAATCTGCTAGGATCATAGCTGATGTATAAAGAAAATCAATGTTATCTTGCCAAATTCCGATCAATTGTAAAAAGAAGCCTAGAATGCCAGATTGATCGCCAAACCAGTCATATCCGAGATAAAATCCAACGACAACTAGTAATGGTAATGGCAAATATAGCAGAGTTAATGCTAGGGTTCTTCGCTGAGTCGAAAATCGTGCTTCCTCCTCTCGCCATTTTAGGAAGTAGACTGCAATGAAATAACCACCAAATAACGAAATAATAGGAGTAATAATAGGGAATAGAAAAATTATGCCAACTACGAAATTAAATCCATAGAATGCTTTTATTGAAGTGGGTAATCTCCAAACTTCACGCCCAAATGATTCATAGGCATCACTAATTTGATATCTTTTGCCATAAGACCAAAATAAAAAGGGAGCCGCCATTATCAAAGGACCTATCCCATAAATGATGATATCTGAAAGAATACGTAGATCATCAGTATCCAAGAACCATATGACCCCACCAACATAGACAAAGGATAATAAATAAAAAAATACGGGAATTAGAATAAACTGAATAATCACTATCAGTCTGCCGTAATGAACATAAGTTTCATAATCACTCAATAGCTTTTCTACTCCTTGTAATTGTCTAGCTTGCTAAAAAGAATAGATCATTCCTTTTAAAAACATACCTCATGCGCTCCATGAAATTGGATAAAAAGAGTGATTTTTTATAGGCTAACCCATTGATGTCCTAATTACCTTTTTTGGGAGAAAAACAGCATGAC
>JAEOTY010000356.1 GCA_016839625.1 Candidatus Hodarchaeota archaeon | reverse complement strand
CTGAAGTGGTATTCAGAGCTCTAGGGAGAAGACGGATTCATCGACCTCTCGCCTGTGGTCGCAACGCTCTCTCCCTAAAAAAGATTGTGGCGAAAATGCGTCAGAATTCTGACGTTTTGTTCGTCTTTTTTCAAATTCGTAACCTGATCAAACAGGAGATGGAGGTTAAGTAATGTAAAAAATGAAATTAAGTATTTTATGTTCTAAACTCTATTTAAATGTTGCAGCATTGAAACTAATTTCCATAATATTAATTTCAGCAATCGATTATCGTAGGATAATTTTGGTTTTGAATTGCTTCAAGGTCGTTAGCAGTTTACAGCTCTTCTGGTAGATGTATGGCAAATTTACAGCAATCATCGCCTCGAATAACAGTTTGTAAAACCTCCACTTGTACCGGTTTGTTAAGAACACCTTCCCACAACGTCTTATACCAACCAGCATCACAATAACAAAAAGTTGAGGAGATATTCACCTCTGGCGCCTTAAGAGAGGCTTTGACTAATCCACAATGGCAATAATAGTATTTTTTATCAATCTTATCTTTTGATTGTTTGTATTTTTTTGGATTAAATGGAATCTTTGTGACATAAATGACGTTACCCTCTCTAATGGGGTACTCATAGTATGACAGACCTCCCCACGAGTGATCCTTATGCATTAGTTCGAGGACTGCATCGATACTGCCAGTTTCCTTGTACTTAATCTTTAACGGTCTGATACGCGTTTTAGGAAAGACATGTGAACAGCTTACTAACACTTGCTTTCGCGTCTCCTCGTCAATTAATTCATCTAGCCTTTCCATTGCTTTATTAACCCACTTGGCCTTCTTTTCCCCACTAGATCCAGATTTTAAATCCTCACTACCTTCCATTACTTTTTCTCTAACTGTCACTCCCGTATATTGATCTAAACTCTTAGATAACTTTTTAATCCATTGCATATCTAGTATCTCGCCTTTTAATACTGGTTTTAGTCTATTTATTTTTATAAAAACCTTTTGAAAGAGGCAAAAGGAGCTTAAGGCACAAAACAATAATATCTGAATACTAAAATTGCTTTATGGTAGTACTCTCCTAAACAAAGTTGAGTGATTCGGTTTCTTTCTTTCTCCTCTCTCTCAGGTTCTCCGTAAAGTTATGAAAATGTCATAAGAGAAGTATTTGGTGTCATTGCAGATCCTTCCTAACCTTGTTGGGTAAAGATAGGTTTTTACAAACAATATATTAGAACACAGAATGATAGTCCAACAATCGAAGCACCCATCAATTGAGCTAAATACCAATTCCAAAATAGTTTTAAGTTTCATCGAATTGCATTTACAACTATGAAGTGGGAAAATACGGCATTAATTGTTGTTGATGTTCAGATAGGCCTTTTTCAAAGAAAGACTCCTATTTATAATGAACAGAAATTACTAGAAAATATCAATAGTTTGGAAAGTTACGTCCGTTCTATCAATATTCCTGTAATTTACATTCAACATGCAAACGAGAGTACATTAGTAGAAGGATCAGATGAATGGCAACTCCACCCCCAATTACAGAAAGAGAATAGTGACCTTCTTATTCATAAACGTCATCCCAACACATTCAAAGAGACTAATTTTAGGGAGGAACTTGAGGCGAGAAATATAACGCAATTGGTCATAGTAGGAACACTAACAGATAATTGTGTCAGTGCAACATGTATTGGGGGTAAGGAATTAGGTTATAAAGTAATTTTGGTCACCGATGCTCATAGTACTTTTAGCGAACCTACCCCAGAGATCATTGAAGAATGGCACAATGAATTAAAGAATCTGGGTACCGTTCTGAAATCTACAAGAGAATTAATCATTCATTCAACAGTTGTGGATTTGTAGTTGATTTCTTATCCGAAAATAACTCTAGTAAAGTGACATAAGTAGCTTAAAGCACAATAATATCTGAATGCCTAATTCCCTTTATCACTCTATTATAAAGAACGATGTGAATATAAATGACTAGGACTAATATATCATCTGCTTCTCCTTTTGAAGAACCTATCGGATTCTCAAGAGCGGTTAGAATCGGAAATGTCATTGCAGTTTCAGGTACTGCTCCAATTAAACCTGATGGATCCACCTTTGCTCCAAGTGATGTATATCAACAAACTAAGTATTGTATTGAGATTATGAAGAGGGCAATAGAAGACGCAGGAGGCCATATAGATAATATCATTCGAACAAGAATTTTCTTAAGAGACATTTCGAACTGGAAAGAAGCTGCAAAGGCTCACGGGGAATTTTTCTCGGAAATTCGTCCTGCAAGTACTTTTGTTGAAGTAACAGGGCTTGTTAATGATGAATGGCTAGTAGAGACAGAAGCGGACTGTGTTATTGACTAGTGTAATTATAAAACGGAAGGAGGATAGACTGTTAGGACTAACCATTAATGACTTATCTTGGCTGTGGATTGAAATAATGATCAATATTTTAAGAGATACATGAGCTTGGTTTGCTTAGGATTCCCAGAAAACTCGTGGGATGTTCTCTAGAAATTCTTCTTTGCTATTCAGGGCGATAAAATAGGAAACCTCATCAGTTTGGTTGGGTTCTAAGATCCAAAACGTAATGAACCCTGCTCCAAGGATCATTTTTCCAGCATCAAGAGAGAAAATTGTGGATCTTGAAGAAGTCTTAATAAGGGAAAGGGAGTTATTATTCTTTTCCAATGTTAAATGAGACATTTTATTTGATCCCATTCCAAAAATAGGTACTGGATTCTCTCTTGAAACCTGAAAAGAGGTTTCATTACCAATAGAAAATCTTGAAATCATGTCTTTAATACTTCCATCAATACCTGGACTTATTATACTAAAGGATCTGAATCGAAATGTTGCTGAAGTTGGATTATGAATCGTTGTACGGATTCTCACCAACCTTGAGTTCCCTCCCAATACCTCGTATGAGATTTTCATAACTAATCCTTTTAGTGATTTTTGTTCATGGATTGATACTGAATATTCTACCCCAAACCATGGGCCTGATTGAATTATTTCACTTGAATATTTCTCTTTAAAATACTTCAAATTATCTAATTCATCATTTACACCTAGAATAATGGAGTTAACCATGCCACCAGCGTCTTTTGAGAAAAATATTGATGGAGAATAATTCGGAAAATTAGTAAGTAGATATGGTTGGCCTTTATATCTGATTTGAGTTAAACAGGCTGCAAAATCGCCCGAACTTGTTATCTCAAGAATTTTATTTTTTACTAAGACTAATCTTTTATTTGATTCTGGAGGTAAATCGGAAACTTCAGGTTTTTGTAACTCATCAAAAAGTAAAAAGTAAATGTTTTTTGTTTCTGTTTTTTCAGGACTCTGTATAGTAAATTGCAATTTAAAAATTCCAAAGATGATGTCATCTGGGAGTTCTATTTTACACTTAACTTCTAGTGGATTCATTAAATTTAAATTATCAACATCAATTTCATTAGGAGTAATTTGCCATCCTTTTGGGGCCTCAATGATTAAACGACCACTCAAAGGCATTAAGCGAATTGATTTTAGAGTAATTTGGATTTCTGATTGTTTTTTCCCAAGAAGTAATTGGTTTCTTGAAATTTCGATGCTAATATATGTCTCTGGTTCAATTCTTTTCTGATTTGGAGACAAAACTTGATTTTTGCTCAGATAATATGACAATTCACGGACTCTCTTCCAGTCTAAAGTTCCACAGCCAATCCAGCTCTTTGGCCCGCTAGATGAGGAAAGAGCTGGGATTTGGATCTGCTTTTCAAGTGATGATAATTTATTTCGACTTGGGTCTGCTTTGACTTTAAGGGTCTCATAAATATGGTAATAACTAACATCTCCTACTTGCATACAAATCCAAGGTTCATATCTTTCTGTTCCTTCAGGTAAGTCTCCTTTTGCGGCTGGCCAGAAAAATCCAGGTCCAGAAACAAGTTGATCATCAAAAACAAAATAAGTTTCCCCAAGAGGCATATTTAAGCCATGGGTGAAATGAGGCTCTAAAATTGTACTAATTTGGTCATCTACAATTCCTAAGTTTTGTACTTCTATCCATGTTGCAAAGTGAGCGTTTCCAGCCCTTAATTCGAAAATTCGGTGGAATATTAAGTCTCTCTTTGATTGTCCTCTCCTTGAAAGCTTAACCTGAATTGAATTTCTTTTTTCAATTATTTTACAACTAAACTCCGCCTGATTAAATTCGCTAAAACCAAATGGGGGTCCATAATCAAGGGTACGAACTCCTACTCCCATGATAGTCTCATCAGGAGTACGAAACTCAGCACTAGCCCCCTCTAATTTTATTACACCGAAGATATATTGGTTTTGGATGATTATACACTTCTTATCTTGTTGTAAACCAGCTGCTAATCCTGGGTTATTGGAAAGGAAAATGGGAAGTTCAAATATTCTGCTCTTAATATCTCCCATCTTAATCTGACAATATAGAGTCGTAAAAATATCTTCATCACTCAAAGGGATTTCTAATTGAATATTCACACCAATATTTTCTTCACTAGCAAGACATACTGGAACAACAGGAGAAAGGATATCCATCTTATTAATTGACCAGAATAACATTTCTCCCTCAATGGTCTTCTCTGATCTATTTTGCACGTGTATCGGTATATTTTGTTTTCCAGAAGGTCTCCACCAAACTTGGTCTGATATCTTAACATCAATGATCTGACGAACTCTCATACCTGCTTCTAATGTAAGTATTTCTCCTTCTACAATGACTCTACTTTTAATGCTGGGAGTTTTTCTCCTGATATCAGTATCAGAGGTTGTATCAGCAACAACAAAGGTATTCTCAAGTATCTTGCTACCCTTAGGAACTGTAATCATTTCTTGTCTCATTTTAACACTAACTTCCTCAGACCCCTCAAAAGATACAATAACAGAGAGTTCTTTATTAGATTCATTTTGTATGAGTAAAGAGATATTCTGTTCTATTCCAGCAAAGACATTGTGATCTTTTTGTTGTAGAGTTACACCAATTGATTCACCATTCATTCTTCTGGTAATACCAGTAATGGATCGGCTATAACGATCAACAATAACCTCAAGAAAGTCGTTCTCTCTTTCAAACAGATAATAAAAAACTTTCATAGATCCTAGGGTTTGCTCATCAGGAGCTTGTGTGATTTCACGCTTTTGAGTAAGATACCAGTTAGGATGTTTAGCGAAAAAGGGCTTACAGAATGAGTTGCTTAAGATAGCAGGAAGATAATTCTGCATATATACTGATGTATCGGGAACCCATTGAAGGCCAATCTTTTTGTAAAGCGGCACTGCCTTCATATTTGATGGCCAAGTATGTAAATCTTGCCGTACATCCCCACTTTTCACGCTAAAATCAACTGCAGTCAGCAGTAAATGCTTACCGTATTTTTTTCCTAGTACATCAGGATGGGCACCTAAGAGACCAATGTATGAAACATTAGGTTCTTCCATGCGTTTATGAATAGAGCAAATACCGACTAAACGATCTTGGGGATCAAAAGCAACAAACCATTCAAGGGCTTTCCTTTTTTCAATGAATTCTCGTGCACGATTTTCATCAAACTTGATTCCTTGAGTCCAGGTTCCTGGCCATAAGTCATCAATCGCATTGAAAAGGAGTGCTAATTTTTTTGAATCAACATTTATATCAATCGGACGAATCATACCTTCAAAGTTATCCATATCCTTAATTGCAGAATCATTCATGAAATCACCAGACAAAAGGCACATCATTAGGTTAGAAATGTTAGTGGAGCCCATTGGAGAGGAATATTACTTTTACAGATTTATGAATGATTATTACACTACCATATTTATAGTAATAGAAAGTGGCAAAAAAAGATCAATAAGACATAAAAACCAAAACAAAGGACTTTTCAATTCGTTGTTGGTCTGAAAGCCTTATTCTATCAGCAACTTACCTTGGGAGGAGTCTTCCTCATTGTGGATTGAGATAAAGATCAATTTCTGTCCCATTTATTAAAGGAAGAGAACACGTGAAATTTCTACAGATAAATGTCGTTCCATCAAACCAATTGTGATAATCCTGGGAAGTTAGTCTTTGTTCAAGCAAGGGTAGATGTTTCAAGTCATTAAGAGTATTTTCTTTTATATTAATAGAAACCGTTTGAGGTAGATATGTGGTGCGCAGATATTTCTCTGTAGAGTCTGGATCATTTGCTTTACTTCCATCGAAAGTAATTATTTCAATGGGTTTATGAAAATACATATCTAAAGCAATAAGCGTATCTCCACTTAAATATCCATGCTCTTGAAACCATCCAAGCAGAAAATTAACCTGTAGCTCTGCTCGTTGTAAATATGCTTCATTTCCAGTATAATGATACAAACGAAGAAGATTCTCAAGGCTTACAGCATTCGCACTTGGAAGAGAAAAAGTTACAACTGGTTTTTCGCGGACAGCGATATCCTCCTGCCAGTTTCCGCTGAAGAAGTATCCATAATTGACAGGATCCCAGAATTCTTTGTCAAGAGTATTTTGCAAGTGGATTGCATCATCTAAGTAGGTTTTCTTTCCTGATCTTGAGAAAAGTTCTAATAATGCGTGTATCATTAAAGTGTAATCTTCTGCAAAAGCAAATGATTTGACCTTACCACGAAAGTTTCGATATAATCTACCAGAGTCTTCACGAAGTTGATTTAAAATGAATGAAATCGATTTTTCAGCTAAATCCATATAATCTGGCTCATCTAGTATATAGGATGCTTTGACTAAAGCATATATGGTTAATGCATTCCAGGAAACCAGTAGATTATCATTTAAAAATGGTTTTTCTCGTTTGTCACGATGCAGGAACAACTTACGCTTTAATTGCTTTATCTCATCCCATGTAAAGTCTTTACCAACAGCTTCAGTTAATTTTGCTGTTTCGTGTAAGATAGAATACCCATCTTCAAAGTTCCCTTCTTCAGTCACTCCATAATAAGAGTTGAATTTGTTTCCTACTTCCTCTCCTAAGACGTTTATAATTTCATGTGGAGTCCAGACAAAGAATTTCCCTTCGACTCCTTCTGAATCAGCATCTTGCGAAGAATAGAATCCGTAATATTCTGGGTGGATCATCTCTCGACTTAGATATTCAATGGTTTCCTTAGCGATTTCAGCATATCCTTGATGTTGTGTTACTTGATAAGCCTCTAAATATAAAAGAATTAGTTGTGCATTATCATAGAGCATTTTCTCGAAATGGGGGATTAACCATTTCCGATCGACAGAATACCTGTGAAAACCATAACCCAAGTGATCGTAGATTCCTCCCGCTGCCATATTATTAAGAGTTAATGTAACAGCATCAAGAATCTTACGATTCTTACGTCGATGATAAGAAAGAAGTAAGAATCGCAGATCACTAACTTGAGGAAACTTGGGTTGGAAACCAAATCCACCAAAAATGTCATCGATTTGATCAACTAGGCGAATCATTGAGGTATCAATTACCTCGCTTAACCCCGAAGCATCCTTTGAAGCTATTGTTGTTGACTGGCTTTCTAGATTCTGGAGAACTTTTTGAGTTACTTCTTGAATTTGTTGAGGATTCTTTTGATATTCAGTACTTACGTATTTAATGACTTCTACAAAACTCGGAAGACCGTAAGTAGCTTTTTTGGGAAAATAAGTTCCTCCTGCAAACGCCTCACCACTCGGAGTGGCAAACACAGTAAGAGGCCACCCTCCTGCTCTACCAGTTAAGAGAGAAACTGCTTTTTGGTAAAAAGAATCTAGATCGGGTCGTTCTTCTCTATCAATTTTGATATTAATGAAATGTTCATTCATTAGTGAAGCTGTTTCTATATCTTGGAAGGATTCCTTTTCCATGACATGGCACCAATGACAGGCTGCATACCCGATCGATAAAAGCAATGGCTTCATTTTTTGCTTTGCCTTGGCCAACCCTTTTTCCCACGGATACCAGTCTACTGGATTATGCATATGTTGTAACAGATAAGGACTTGTTTCTTCTACCAAATGATTTGTTTGTTTATTCTTCACCATTGAGACTCAAACCTTCTTGATTGATCAATTCTAGTCAAAAATAAAAAGAAGAATGTTCCTAATCTCGAAAAACAGAACTAAATCCATACCCTCTACAAGGTTTCATAAATATCTGGTCTTCGATCTAGCAGAAAATGTTTCCTAGCTGGGCTCTTTTCAAGTTCTCCATAATCTATATCGTGATAAAGTATATAATCCTCTCCTTGTGGAGCACGGACAACAACTACACCTTCAGGATTGGTAACGAAAGATTCTCCAGAAAATGTAACGTTATCCTCTTCTCCTACCCGATTGACTAGTGCTGTGAAATAACCATTTTGAAATGCTGCTATTTGAAGTTCTGCTTCAAATATCCCTGGCCCCCATTCATTTACTGCTCCTGCTTGCGGAACTACAACCAGATCAGCCCCTTTAAGAGTCAATGATCTCATATACTCTGGAAAATGACGATCATAACAAATAGCTATTCCAATTTGTCCTGCTGCAGTATTGAAGACCCTTGTTCCAAGATTTCCTGGTGTGTAGTATCCTTTTTCATGAAAGGATGGTGCCTCTAAGATGTGAATCATTCTAGTTTTGCCAAGAATTTTCCCATCAGCATTTATCACTGGAGATGAGTCGTAAGTCCTTTCATTTTCCCTTTCAAACAGATTAAGAATTATTACTACACCCAATTCTTTTGCTTTTTCTGAAAAAAGGTCAGTAGTAGGGCCAGGGATTGGTTCGGCTAAATTCAGACTATCTGGAGTTGCGGGGTGTTGGGGTAAAAAGTACTCAAATGCTAATTCTGGGAATGCCACTAAGTCAGCATCTTTCGAAGCTGCCTCTTCTAAAGCTTTTATTCCCCGGGCTATATTTCCTTCCTTGTTCCTGGTAGCGTGCTGTTGTATGAGCGCTAATTTCATAGTTCTGTATTCTCCCAAATATTTGCTGATTTTGAAAATTTAAATTTCTATTAGGTTAAATGATTTCTGAATTCTTGTGAAAAAATGACATTTCCAAGACAATTAGATTACAGCTTATTCCGCTAACTGAAGTGCTATATAATAATAATACAATATTATGTATAAAGGTGTGGCTTTCAAACGATTGGTGATAGTTTATTTGATAAATAGTGTTTATATTATGCATGATTCGGGTATATGTTTAATATCACGCGATTATACAAATAACCAAGCGAATGTAGATCTGTTTAGTGGTTTCTTATCTGCAATTTTCAGCTTTGCTCGTGAAGTTGCAAATGATGTATTAAGAGAAATCAAAATGGAGCATCAACATATTTTCTATGAGTCCAGGGGCGATATTTTAATTTCAATTGTTACAGAAAATGGCATAACACGGGAAAACCTCAAACCTTTATTTGAAGAAGTCTTCGATCAATTTTTTCAGAAGTATAATGATTTATTATTTCATAACATAATATCTAGAGATCAATTTCTCACTTTTAAAACTGATATTGACCAGATACTAGCAAATGGGGGAATTATGGAACAAGTTCTGCTTATTAATGTGAATTGATTCTACTATCTTTTTTTCAAAGGTTCTAAATATGAAAACTATCAAGAATTACTCAGCTGAATGATACATATTATACAACTAATCAAACAGTTTTCTTTTTTTTGAATTATTAGGAACTTTATGCATAGTTTAAAGGAAATAAGATATATATTAAGAGAGAATAACCTAAGGTTAAAGGA
Organism: Candidatus Hodarchaeota archaeon; assembly: GCA_016839625.1. Taxonomy (GTDB): domain Archaea; phylum Asgardarchaeota; class Heimdallarchaeia; order Hodarchaeales; family Hodarchaeaceae; genus Hodarchaeum. Next base: position 9,425 of record JAEOTY010000356.1, on the reverse strand, counting down.
TAAATTCAAAGTTGATGAAAATTCTTAGCTAATAAGGTGGTTTAGATGAGAAAAGTTAAAAATATTGTTGTAGTCGGTGTTGGAGCAATGGGAAAGGGGATTGCCCAGGTTTGTTTAATGGCTGGGTACAATGTCACCTTGGTGGATATTAATGACGAAATCATTGAAAACGCCGTCCTCTATATTGAGAATGGTTTGAATAAACTCGAAACAAAAGGAAAATTACCCGAAGGATTAAAAGCCACTGATTTACTAGTAAAAATGAAGAAAACTACTAATTTATCTGGAGCGGTAAAGAACGCAGATTTTGTTATTGAAGCAATAATTGAAAAACTTGATATTAAAAAGATAACTTGTAAGGAAGTTATTGATAACTCTCCAGATCACTGTATTTTTGCGTCCAATACATCTAGTATTCGTATGACTGATATTGCTGAGGGGTGTGGTAAACCGGAAAATGTCATCGGAATGCATTTCTTTAACCCTGCTCCATTAATGCCTTTGATTGAAATCATTGCTGGAGAAAAAAGCTCAAAAGAGGCAATGGATGTTGGTGTTGAAGTTGGAGAAAGTTTACCATGTTTGAGAGGGGAACGTTATGTACCACGGGTATTGACAGATCGTCCTGGGTTTATAGTGAATCGAGTATTAGCTCCAGGGAGGATTTATTCGGATTACATTTATGATCTTGCAGACGAGAAAAGTATTCCCTGGGAGCAAATAGATGCAGATATATCAAATCCTGAAGCACCAATGAGCACATTAGTCCTAGCAGACTTTGTAGGGCGTGATGTTTCACTTCATACAGCAGAATATTATGCAGAGACTCTCTCCCCTGACTTTGAACCTGGTAAACTAGTGAGAAAGCAAGTTGCAGAAGGAAAATTGGGTAAAAAAACTGGCCAAGGTTTTTATGATTGGTCAAAAGGCCGACCGAAACCAGATCTATCAAAAAAAGCAGGGATTGTAAACCCATTGGTTTATACAGCAATTCAAGCCAATGAAGGATGCCGAGTCTTAGAAGAAGGCATTTGTAAAAGTTGGAAAGTAATTGACAAGGCAATAATGGCTGGAATGAATTTCTCTGGCCCTATGAAATCCGCTACCAAAAATTATAAGCAAATGGCTGAAATTTTAGAAGAATATTCCACAAAACTCGGTAAACCGTATTTGAAACCAATTAAATTGTTGAAATCTGGAAAATTTATTGATATGGTGTAATGTTCCAAAAGAAAAAAGAAGTGGAAGGATGTATCAAATAAAACTAAGATAGGAACAAGTTTTACCTATAAATGTGAATTAATTAAGCTATCTAGTTTTACTCATCTGAGTTCATTTTCTTACTATTTCGGAGAAAAAGGAGAAAATATATCACAACGCCTACAAAAATAATGAATGCGCCTCCTAGTGAGAATCCTTGAATGAAAAGAACTTCAGGATGGTCTTTTCGAAAAATTCTAACCCACCAGAGTGGTTGAACAGATGCTGACGTGCCAGAAACAATAATTCTAATATTCAGTGGATTAGTTGGATTGGTAAAATGATAAATCAAACTAATTGCTGCGGGGGCATACAAAGGGACTTCATCACCAATATCCCTTGCTACTCCTGATCCAGTATGAGATGCTTCTGTTTCATTATTAAAGAAAACTTGTATAGAGCCTGCAATAAATGAAGTTAGTATGTCTGTTTGGGACTCCAAGGAAACATTATCGAGTAAAACAATCCATAATACGTACTCGAGATTGGATACAGGTATTTGAACCTGATAATCTTCGCTTATAGGTAGTTTTTCTGATGTTAACCAAGGATCTTGGTATTCGTAAAAGTCAGCCCTGTAACTAGATCCAAAAAAAGCACCAACGAGAATGATCATTAAAATCCAAATTAATATGAAAATTCTCTTTAGAGAAAGAATTTCTGACATCATCGTTAAATCAACAGAGATTCATACTTACTAAGATGAGAGCTGAATACTTGTAGGAAAAATGCACACCCTCGGTTCGGATGAGATTTCTTGTTCAACGAATTCAACTAGCGAGTTGAAGTTATCAAGAAAAATCATTTGTTCTGACCAAAAATGTGTTACATCAGCTCTACTGAGATTTGGGGAGAATAACGCGAATTTTTTCGTTTGCCAGAGCTGCAGAAGTGATCCAGCAAGTTCCTTCCATTTACTAAATAACCTTCCCCCAGTTTCTCCTAACAACGAGTGATATCCTCTTCCCTCAGAGCATGCAGAGAGAAAAACGATAACTGCTTCCTCTTTAAGGATACTTTCTACTCTCATAGACATATTCAAACCTTTACTTGACTGCTTGAGTTCGGTATCTTCAGGAAATAGATTGAAAAGTCCTACATCGAATTTATCATCATCTTCTACTGTTGGGATTTTCGTTTGATAGACTTGTTTGGCAAGTTCAATTGCTTTTCGATGCGCGTCAATGAAATGACCAGCAAAAACGCCAGCAATGCCTCGATTTTTAGTTGAAATAATGTTGATACTGAAATCAAGTCCGACACGCCCGCAAACATCTTCAATATCTTTTCTTAATTCCGTAATAATACCAAGGCCAACTCCCTTGCCCTCAAGGCCTGCTTTATGGTTAGCAGCTAACGTTTCAACCCCACAAATCCCAGGAAGAACTATTTTTGCTCCCCCACCAAATCCTGCTAACGGATGAGGAATAACTGTTCCAACAGCAATTTTTATATCAGCATTAACGTAAGTTTTATTAAGATAGATGGGAGTTCCCATTGAAGATTTTCCTAATTCTATTAAGTTTTCATACGGATGATGATTTTCAATATTTATCCGTTTCACGACATTTGTTCCTACTTTTGCGATATAATCATCACGGGTCATCGGTCTATGCGAGCCAACAGCTCCAATCAAGGTAATATTGTGATCTGGTATGCCTGCTGAATTTAGCTCCTCGAGGATAATTTCACAAATAGGACCACATTTTGATGGTCGAGAAATATCTTCTACCACTATTACTGCAGATTTTTTACCATGTGCGATTTCTGGGATTGTAGATGTGCTAATTGGATTATTCAATGCAGTTTCTATTGCATTCGTATTGGTAATATCCTCTGCATCACACATATCAAAGAGAGTAATGTCCCAAGAATCAGGAAATTCTAAGATATAAGCTTCATCCCCGCCAGTCCAAGCTCCCCATGGAATTTTTACAAACTTACTCATCTTATCTCACCAAATATTCTTAAATTTGAAACAGATTACTCAAGAGCTAAGTTTTAAAGGTTTTGAAGAGAAAAAAGACATTATTTTCTATTCAAAAAAATACTAATGGAAATTTATAATGCATCAAATACAACTCATTGAATGGTTTTTTGCATATTTTAAAAAGAATTTAGGAGCACCAGTTTATTCGTCTAATGAGAGTCTTCCGATTATGGAATCAAAATTAATTTCTAACAATCAAATTAAAATATATAATTTCACAATACTTTTATAACAGATGCTCTTACATAGATATAATAACACAAAGAATAAGAAGGACATAATCAGTGAAACTAAGATCCGTTATGGATTCGTCATTCCTCTACAATGCATTTCAATTAAAAGTACTACCCGATTTATGTCTTCTATTCGATCGAATTACTTTAGTTCCATCTGTGTTGTCAGAGTGTGAACGTTTTCAAACTCAGTTACTGCAATTAGAATGTGTAGAACAGGTGAGTTTGACAGAAATTGAAAACAAAGAAGTCGAAAAACTACATAAGGAGTTTATAGAACAATTTCCAGGGAAGCATTTTGGAGAAATTGAGTGTTTAGTAGTAGCTAACTCTAGGGCTGAAGAATTAGTCATAAGTGATAATTTTGCTCCATGGTTTTTTCAAAAAAAACACCCAAAGTATGATCAAGTTAAGATTCGTCGTGGTTGGTGGGTTATAGGACGATTAATCGAAATAGATAAGCTAGGTATCGATTTTTTAGTTAAATTGGAAGGAAGATATCCAAAAAAAGCCCTTGGTAAACTCAGGAGATTATTTGAAGATGAGTCGAGTTGATAAATTAGCAAAAGAGTTTCAAGAACGATTTGAAGAGTATGAAAATGAAGCTCGAGTTGAAAGACAGGATTCAGTAGATTGGGATCTAGTAAAAGTGAAATGTACTCCTCGTCAAATTCTTGCTATTCAATTATTTGTTGAATATAGATTATTCGAAGGAGCAGCTAGTATAGCAAAAATGAGCGTTCCTGATTTTATGGATCTTGTGATGGAATTAAAGATCTCAATGGCCTAATTGAGCAAGGGTTTGAGGTTATGAGAGAAAATAGATTATGGTTCAAGCTTTAAGTAGCATTATAAATACTGAATGAGAATCTCATAATCGCTTTTTGTCTAGTTATTTCCCTTCTTGTACATTGAGAATTTGCTAAGTACCATATTGTATATCAAAAAGAATAATGTCCCAAGAATCAGGAAACTCTAAGACAAACGTTTCATCCTCACCAGTCCAAGCTCCCCATGGTAATTTCACTGACTTAACCATCTAATCTCACCAGATTATTAGAACTTAAGAAAGATTAATTTACTTTATTCGTTTCTTAAATTCATGATCAAACTGAACCATCGATTTTTTGACAGATTTTCTTTGTAAAAGTTCAATACAAAAATATATATGGGATCTCGAGTTCCTTACTATCATTGAAATATAGCTAAGCTATATTGAAAATATATAAGAAATCAAGGAGAAGACACATAAGTAATGGGAGTGAAAAAATGAATTTATTTTCTTCGATACAATTGATGATCCTGAAGCACGGGGGAAAAAGAAGCAATTTATGTTGGCATCCTTAGCACCAAAAATCAACTATCTAAATTCATTAAAAATAAAAGAAATTTTTATAGACATCGCTACCCAAATTAAAGAAGGACAAGACGTTAATGCGAAAAATGACTGGGAAAGAATCTCTGAAGTCTTATTAACTCCATTAATGTAATTGTGATCCTTCAATCGACATTCTGTAGAGAAGTTCAATGAGGGGAGTAAAAAAAAGGTTATTCTAACAAATGAAGTACTCGCTTATTGACTACTTCATAGTAACAGAGAATCTGTATGTTTGTTGACTTCTCACACAATTTCAATCCAATCGCTCTTTGTTAAGGTTACGTTTCTTCTTGTACCAGGAGAATTAGCTAAGTGCCATATTGTATACTGTTCAGCATAAATCTCACTTGCTGATATTCCATCTACTGGGACAATCACTTCTAATTGTCGAAGTGCAGCCCCTGTTGCTGTATGTAACACTGCCCCATGAGCAGAAGTTCCAACAATAATGACTTTGGATATGTTTTTAGAGGTCAGAATTTTTTCTAAATCTGTCTGATAGAATTTATCCACGGCTGCTTTTACTATTGGTTCATTTCCCAGCGGTTCAACTTCTTTTCGGACATCGTCAATATTTGTGGACCTAATAAGGCTATAAACAACAAGAATCCCCTTCTCTCTCGCTTTAGTTAGTAAATTCTTAATATTCAGGAGGCTCTCCACACATCTTGGCCTTCTATCTTGATTGCAGTTCAAGTTCTGAATATCTAGTATTAACAATGCCGTCGATTTAATCTCAACTGTCACTTTTTTCAGCTGTGGAGCTGGAGGGGCTTCAATTTCATTCCATTCTTCAACAATAGTCTGATTTTGTGCCATAGGAGTAATAATGATTGGAATATTTAAAACAATTATTCTACCAAACTTAATTAGTTAAATGATGAAATCATGTTTTTTTATCAGATGTTATCTTGAGAGAGAGAGATTGATAGATCTTTCTTCAATAAACCGTTTAATATTCCTTTTGAGTTGCAGATCTTCGGTTAGTTGTAACGCTTCTTCAGGTAAAACCCACCGATACTCGTTATGCTCCTCAGAAAGCTTAATTTCATTGGAAGCTGTCATACACCAGTAAGTAATTACAATCATTTCATTTTCTGCGTTCTTTGTTCCTCTAAAGTAGTGTGAAACATCTATTGGTTTAATAACTCTAATTTCGCTTATACCTGTTTCTTCTTCAATTTCTCTCCGAAGAGTCTCTTCTGGGTTTTCAAACTGGTGCATTCGACCCCCCACATCATCCCATTTGTTGCTTTCAAAATCAACAGCGGGAGCTCTATGGAGGAGGAGAATTTTCCCGGATCCAGTGTGTTCAATAATAGCTCCTATACCTATAGAAAATTTACCTTCTTTAAGAGACATTGTATTAACCATTTTAGAAAAAGATAGTTGAAGATTTAATATTTATAATTGAGAAAATTGCTGATTAAGACTCCCGCGATATCATATAACCAATCAATAGGAACATCAATGACCTCTTTCCAAAATTGCTCTTGTCGAGATTCTTGGATTAAAAACGTGAGTATCTCAAAGGGTTCCCAAACTAATCCATACAGACACAACGTGAGGAGTGATGCTTTTATAATTAGCTTTCTTTGTGATTTATCGTAGTTATTCTGTTTGAGTACCCAGTAAAAACTCCTAACGAGGATAATTGAAAATAAAAGATGAAGAATTTTGTCGTAAGAGAATAATGAATATTGAAGTGGTTCAAATCCCAGTAAAACTTTATTCAGAATATTTCCTGTGGTTAAAGTGATCAGAATAATACATGCAAGTACTAGTGGTTTATCATTATAAAACTGATTCAATAACAAAAACCATTTATTATGAGATTTCTTAATTTTAGTCATTTTATTATTTCCTTGGTCCAAATAAAGTGTTTACCTTAAATTTTTAATTTCAAAAAGGGATTCTAACTTTGAGAAGTAATCTGTTAAGAAAGAAGATAGGAGTTTTTTTGTATTAAATTGAGTGTCTATTACATCCTATTGATTTCTATTGGTTGGGTTCTTTTAAGATCAACATAAGCTAGGATAGCACCAATTATTGCACCAATAGCATTCCAAAGAAGATCTTTGGGAGCGTCTAGGATCTCGTCAACAAAATGACTGGGAGCATTGATCATTGCTAAGAGTGCATTCATAATCCATTCGTAGATTTCCCAAGCCAATCCTAAAGAGATCATAAAAGCAATAGCAACCACTAATCCAAAAAGGGTAAATCCTTCGCTCCTAGCCCCTGCTTTAGCGAACTGATTGATTATTATTGCTACAAGTAACATAGTGATTGCCATTGATGCAAACAAATGGCCAATTTTATCAAAAGCAATCCATGCTTCTAAGGTCGTAAAACCCGTCCCCCATTGGCCACGCCCATACAGTTCAAATGGAAGATGACCAATCGCGTGATAGAGTGAAGTAGACATCAATACAACTAAGAACAATGTTCGGTCCATTGCAAAATTAACAAAATCCTCTCCTAATTGCTTTCCAGGCCTTAAACGAACATATATTATATATAAGAAAATCAAGAGAATTGCTGTATCTTGGACGACTGCAAAAGCTCCATAGGTCGATAATGAAGGTAAATTTTCTAGAGGCACGTCTGGAAAATAGAATTGTAAATAAGATTCCCTCAAGAAGTACAGCGGTCCCTCTGGTGGATAAGTCATGATGTTAAAAATCCAGAGGAGACCAAAAACAAGTGTACAAACAAAGACAAGAATAAAATTCTTATCACTTTGTAAATGGGTAATAAAGCTTTCTAACAACGGTGTATCGAATTTTTCTGATTCACGAATTCGTTTTTCAAGATAACGATTGATAAGACCATAGAGAACCAGAAGCAAGCCAATAATAAGAATAATCCCACCAATAATACTTCCAACGTCTCCCCAAAAAGCCATTGTTTTCACTAAGCTTTCATTTTGTGTCCAACTTGGTCTTAATTCAGAAGGAAGTTTCATTTCGGGTGGATTACGAAGCTGAATAAAGAATTGAAGTAATATTATCGCGATAATTACTAGAATTAAACCAAATGCAAGAATTCTCAGTTTAACAGATTCCAATCGTCCTACTTTTTCACTAGGAATCGATTCTGAAGCTTCAACCAATTCTTTCACTCTTTCATTTTCGTTATTTCATGGTGGTAAAAATTCTAATAAGTATTTTTAGTCAAGTTCAAAGCCTGTTAAATCTAAATGATTACCCTTCAGATGAATCTAATTATTATTTCTCACTCTAATCTTAAAACTCCACCATTATTCAGTCTTTATATTCAGTTTTCACTATTTTATGATAAATTAGAACGTTTATTGCTCTACAAAGCATCCCAAATCAAAGCCTTTTAAATAAACCAAGCAGATTTTAAGACATTTGGCTACTTATTCATATTTTTATGGTGTTGACGATGAGCGATGAAGCATACGTCAGGAAATTCACGTTTCGTCCCTTTGAGGGCACCTATCGAGGAAGAATATGGCGAATATGGACTGTTGCATGGTTTAACATGACCCACCAATGGCATCGTTCACGAGCGTTCAAGATTCTAATTTTATTCACAATTTTTATTCTAATCATTCCCAATATGTTTCTTTTTTCGGGAATAGAAACACGTTTAGAAACAGAAACAGCAAATGAGATTTTAGAGAATCACTTGTGGAGCACCGCACGCGATTTCGCCCGATTTCAAGTTATGATTACCTCTCTCGATGAAACTGATCCAACATTCGACACAGGGTTTTCAATCATCATGCTAATCGGCGTGGTCATGATGGGGGCAGGATTAATCTCAGATGACTTAAAATATAAAGTTTCCGAGATTTATGACTCGAAGATAGACAGAAGCGAATATTTACTGGGAAAATACGGTTCTCTACTTATATTTGGTAATCTTTTCTATACACTCCCATGTATAGTTGAATGGGTTTTGTTAATCGTTGGGATCGGGAGTTCAATCGACTTTATTACTGCCCTTCCAGTACTCTTTGGAGTAATCATATTCACAGAAATTTTAACATTGGTACTTTCAAGCATTATTCTTGTCTTTTCTTCTCTTACGAAACGTAGATTATACGCAGGTCTTCTGGCATTTATGTTCTTTCTATCGATAGCTATTGTTGTTCAGTCTCTTACTTGGCAAACAGAAGTTTTTACACCAATCATTTATCTAGATTTTTTCGCTGCCCTCTCTGTCTTTTCTTTCATGCTAGCTGGTGAAACTAGTGTTATGTATTATTCCTCAGAAACAGAAAAAATAGTCCTTGATCTCACGGGATTAGCTGGAACGTTAGTTATCCCTTCTCTAGTTTTATTTATTGTGGGAGGACTCCTGATATGCAGTTTTCGAGTAATCTGGGTAAAATCACGGAGTTATAGCTGATTTTAAGGTGACTCAAGTCTAATTTATTGTTCAGTTGATCCTTGTTTTAGTTGCTCACGATAATCCAAAAACTCCATCACATAATACTCTTTAAATTCAGCTTTCGATATTCTACGATGAATTTGCTGAATATTGTCTTCTAGAATCTCACTCACAATGAAGTTTCTTCCACTCTCAATTG
>JAEOTY010000355.1 GCA_016839625.1 Candidatus Hodarchaeota archaeon | reverse complement strand
CTCGTGGTTGGAGTTGGTTCCCCTGCGAGGTAGGTTGCAAGCGGAAGAATTTCTTTCATTCTCTCGTTCTTCGCAGTGATTATCTTCGCCAATTCACGGAGCCTGTGCTTCTTCTCATTCATTTGTCTCCATCCTTTCTGGCGATTGGTCATCTGCCCAACCGAATTGTTCAATGTCTACTTCTTTGGCATCCGACGATGGTAAGATACAAGGTCAGGAGCCCCGTGCTCCTGACTTATCTTGGTGTCAGGTGCTCAGGGCACCTGACCTAAGGACTAATCCCCTCCATCATTCCTAGAGATATTAAAAATGAGCTATAAGGTTTGAATAGTATAGGAACTACATCCTCTGTATCAAATTGTATGTTAACATTTTCATCCTCATTGATTCTAGTTAAAATTCCATGAAGGAATAGACTGTGTAAATAAATAGAAAGAAAAAATTTATTTTTTATTTGAGTTATATCTTCAATGGTGGCTTTCTTATTCTGTGAAATATACTTTCTTAAAGCATAGCAGTCCATATTAACAGCAATTGCCTCAATTGCCATTTTACCATCATCAGTAGGAGATGTAACAACCTTAACAACATCGTTACCATCCCATTCATAATCATCCCATATTTTATCACCCTCTTGTTCAGCGGTTTCAAATACTCGAATAGGCATTGGAGGGGCGATCTTATCTCTTTGTTTTTTTTCTTTCTTTTTGTGATCTTGTTTTTCCTCTTTTGTTATTCTTATCCAAAAAATAGATTCCAAATCGCCTTCGGGAGAAGATAACTTTGCGTTTAATCGAACTTCATCTCCAACATAAAGATTTTCTTTAGGCTCAAATGTTATTCTAATAGAATTATCTGTTGGACCAGCTTTAGTAACATTAAAAAAGTCTTCGACCTTTGAAGGTATTGCTCCATCGCCACCAGTAGCCTCGTTACTATTGTAATCTAAGATTGATACCTCTAGTTCACCCTTTTCTTTGGGTCTAAACAAATATTCATCTTCGACATCTGTCTCAAAATATATTACTCCTTTTCCCTTAATAGGTATGCTTTTAACTCTTTTCCCGGTCGAATCTTCTTTACTATTTATTTTGAATATCGATGGAAATCTTTTTGAAACATACCTCTTTTCTTCCTCTTTTTGTTTTGTTGGTTTTTCTTCAAACATTCTTTTCTTACCATACTCAAAGATATTCAACGCTTCATTTTGCTTCAGCAATTTAAGCAATTCTTTATCTAAAGGAATGTTTGAAAAGACCTCAGAAAGAATTTCTTTGTCAGCCATGCTTTCTCTTAAAATACGGCTTTTTCTATTCTGATTTATTATTTTAAGCTCTTCATTGTTCTTCAATAAATCAATCAATTTGTTAACCAAAATCTCTGTTTTTTTGCCTTCATTTAGACGGTCACGCGACCCTTTAAATAAATCTTGTCGATAAGATGTTTTCATTCTTGTACAGTCAATTTGAACTAGCATATGGTCTCTCAATAATGGAAAGCCTAATTCTTGTGATATGAATGACCTTCCAAAGAATCCATGTACTTGTCCATTTAACGTAAATATTATTGATTTATTGCCAATAAATTCTTTCTGATTAACATGGGTGCTAAAGATATGCACTTCAACATCAATTTTTCCAATTTCGGATCCAGACATAGAAAGGGTAATTGTCTTTTCTTTCTTATCTCTTTCATCAAGCGTTAATCTTATCTTATTACCTAAAACAGGTTTTGAGGGAGTCTTCTTGTCATATCCTCTTTTTTCATATACTATAAATGGCAAAGCAGGGTGATAGAGGTATTGATTTAAATCTCTCCATAGATCCCATACTATAGAAGAAGTAGACCCTCTTGGCAATCCGTAGGAATACAACTTAACAATAGAACCTGTAGAGAAATTCCTTTTATACAAACCAAAGTCTATGTTGCCGTTAATAGGGAAGCAAGGAATTTTACCGTCTATTGTAAAATACTCATACCAGGTTGCTTTAAAGTTTTTTTCTTCCTCTTTAGTCAAAGGATGTTTTCTTACTAAGGTAAAACCGAAATCGTTTGAATCTCGTGTATTTAATTCATCACATAATTTTGATCCTATTAGTTGATACCTATATTCTCCGCAAAATATAACTCCTCCAGTAGCACCCATGTTATATTTCCCTTGAACAAATGGTATATCTGTCTTATTACATCTTGAAATGGACAAGAACGTGTCTTGAAAATCATCTGGATGTTGTCCTTCTCCATTATCATAAACTAGTATATTAGGTGTTTTCTTACTTCCTTCTGCGATTACTTGAATATCTTCCGCAATACTCCTTCTACCCAACCTTGAAACTTCGCTAAAATCACCATTTTTTATTCTAAAAAATTTTTCCACTGCATTTGCCATGCTCTTAGGAGCTACATCTGATTTTGGATCGATATTTTCTAATCTGCATCTTTTTAAAAGCAAGGTATCAATAGAGTTGGTGATTTTTTCTATTAATGCTGGAATAGGATTTGATTGTTGATTATCAAAAGTTCCAAAGTTACTCCGGTCATGCTTGTCTCTGCCCCCATAAGGGAACCAATTATCGTTATTTTTAAGAAATTCATTTTTGTTAACAATTTCATATAGCTCTTGTTCATCCTTAGCTTTAAATAAAGACCAAAAAAGTTTTTCCATATTCATGACACTCCTCCGTCAATTCCTAGAAAAGCAAAAGAAAGCCTTCTTTCTCATAGGGCGAGGTTTCACTTCCAAATCTTTCTATTCAAATACCTCAATTAATCACTTACATGAGTATATAACTCATAATGGCTTTAGGCCGTAAAAATATCGTTATATGGTTTCTGTATAAATCCGTTTTGGGTTTTGCTTTTGGATAATATGTCGACATATTTGTCATGTAGTCTGCTTTCTGTCAACAAGTTATTCCTCTTAATCCCATGTTTCTATGAATTATATTGCTTCAGCATAATACGCAACACTCCCTAATCCATTGTGTCAAGCTAATTGTGTAAATTGGTGATTGGGCACATCCGGGGGTTGGTTTAGGACATAAGCTATTAGACCATATATGATTCTCTCTGCACTTTTGGAGTTATTGAAGGATCTCATGGGTAT
>JAEOTY010000354.1 GCA_016839625.1 Candidatus Hodarchaeota archaeon | reverse complement strand
ATCGAAAAACTGTCTTCCTCGTTGGCACCATAATAGAAGAAGAGTGGGCCCACCCGGATTTGAACCGGGGATCTCTCGGTTATCAGCATCGCCCATCCTGACAAACACTCGTCAGAACGCCGAGCGCTTTAACCAAGCTAAGCCATGGGCCCTTTTTAGATAGGAAAGAAGGTAAGAATTTTACTAACATTACCTTAAATAAATCTTGTGGATTATCGATAGCTCTTAGTATATTTTGCTCTGGCTCCCGGGCCACCAAAATGTTTGGGTTCACGTCGTCGGGGATCTCCCACAATCATATGTCGATCATACTCAGAAAATTTAATTCGTAATTCTTCAGAATCAAGCCATGCTAAAAGAGCTCGTGCAATCGCAGTTCGTGCAGCGTCAGCTTGACCCATGTATCCACCACCCTTAACTTTTACATTGATATCAATGCTTTCTTTTGATTTTGCGTCAAGAAAGTAAAAAGGTTCCATTAATTTCATTTGCACTATTTCAGGCTCTACGATCTCTATTGGTTTTCCATTAATCAAAACTCTACCTGTTCCTTCCTTAATAATCGCACGTGCAATAGCAGTCCGTCTTTTTCCGCTTCGTAATACACTTTTCATTATACACACTCTCAGATCTTTGAGCTTAATTCTCTAAGGGAAATATAGGATGATTTTGGATTAAGATTTTGAGCCTCAGGAATAACTTCAATTTTTCTTTCTATTAGATGATCAGGAATACCTTGATAAACAATCAAACGACTATATGCTTCCTTACCTCTGCTTTTAGAATACGGGAGCATTCCACGGATTGTTCTTTTCAAAATCTGGTCAGTTTTTCGTGGATAAAAAGGCCCCTTCAAGGGATTCGACTTTGTTTTAATTCTCCATCTTTGGAGGTATTTTGCTGCAATGACATCTCCATTACCAGAAATTAGACCTTTATCAGAATTTACAATAATAATCTTTTCTCCTTTTAACAATCGTTTCGCGATAATACTCGCCAATCGACCTAAAATTGCATTTTCTGCATCAAATACTTTAGCCTCATCAGAAAAATTGTCTAGCATTGGTTTTCCTCTCATTTAATAATTCGAACTTGAGATCCTTTAGGATTCGTCTCTATGAGTTTTTCAATAGATAAACATTGTCCACCTGCATCAGTTATTTTCTTCTGTGCTACTTCTGAGAAGGACTCTGCAGCAACTTCCAATCCATGATCTAATATTCCCGCACCTAGAACCTTCCCTGGGATTAGTAAAATATCACCTGGAGAAGATATTCTTTTTAAATGAGAAATATTCACCGTTGCGCGTCTTCTATTTGATTTAGACATCTCAAATGCCAATAATGCCCAAATATTAGAGTCATTTTTTACAGCAGCTTTTCTTAATTTCCTTATAAGGGTATTTTTATTTGGATCTGTTCTTCCTTTAGCTTTCAATTGAATCTCACTTCTAAAAATCATCAACATGAACTTTAAATTCTTTTGCTTTTTCTTTCAATAATCTAAGCGCTTCAGTTAATATATCTTCGATACTAAGTGCGCCAGTACTCTCAATATTGAAAATAAATTCATTATTGGTAACCGATACAGTAACTGCATCTAGCTCGCATACATCAACACATTGATTGCATAAACTACAGTTAATTATATTTGTTGCAAAAATCTCATCATTTTCGATTTTAATGATATTTCGTGGGCAAATTTCGACACAATCTCCACAATAAGTACAATTATCCAAATTAAATTCCACATGTGGATAATTTTTATAGGAAACTGTTGAAATCGGTTGCCATTTTGCGTGATCCAATCCTCTTCCAAGTCGAGCAATTGCCTCGAGAAAAATCTTTTGATCTCGAGCCATCTTCAGAATTGGAATGTTGGAGTGAACAGGAACGATTTTTGGATCTTGAGATACTAAATCACTTGACAATACTACTTCTACGTCTTGATCACCGTATTTTTCTAAGGTCAAAGAAACTTCACAAGACGTACAACCTTGTCCTCCGCATGAACATAATTCAGGTCTATTATAATTCCCCAAATCAGTCTTCAGAGGAATTAATCCCAATCGATGAGCAACAATCTCATCGTAGAGGGGAGTGGTATTCTCTATAATGATTACCTCATCAATAGACATGGTGGGAACTTCACTCATGATCATCCTTCTCATAGTGTTAGCAAATGTTGGAGTAACTCCAGAGAGGAAAAATTTGACAAAATTCTCACGTTGTTCTACAATCTCTAATTCCAAATATGCACAACCGCCTAGGTTTAGATCATTATATCCCAGAACCTAACACTTAAATCAGAGAAAAAAATGGAAGACCCATCTTTTTCTTTCTACTAGCAGTTCGTAGGGATGAATTTTGTTCGATTTGGCTGCAATCAAGTTAACTTTAAATGTTTTTTCTAATTCTGGTTTCTTTTTAGAAGAAATGGCAAATTAAACCTTTTAAGATCATTGATAGTTCATTTAGTATCAACTGTTATCAAAGAATAAAAAAAAATGAATTTTCCCTAAGTTTTATATCTGTTGATGTCTCACCTAGACTTTTTAACATAAAAAGGGAATCGAGTGCAAACTAAAAGGATAAATCAAGGAATTTGGGAGGTTATAAGCGATTTGAAAATTAATTCATTAGTTTGTATTTCTGGTGCACATGTATGATGTTAACAATCCTAAGTCAATGGGATGAATACATCCATGGATGGCAGCTCTTGATACAGTCAGGAGATCAGATTTTTTGGACAATTCTCATTTTTGTTGCATGGGTGGTTCGTGCGGTTTCTTTGACAATGATTCTCATTCAACTTGGACTCAAATTAATCCGGTGGGAGAGAGATTTCGAATATAACTTATTAATAACTGGGGTTGTATTCATACTAGTAACAGTTCCTTTCTTTCTAGCAGGTTTTCCTCTAGTTTACCCTTTTCTCCCATAAAAATGATGGATAAAATTTTTTAAGTTTTAATAAATGGATATTTCATTAAATTGTTGGAAAAGGTCAAGAATTTCTTTTGGTGATAGATTGATTGGTTGATTGCCATGAAATTCGAGTTTGTCAAGTTCTTTTCTAAATAATTTTCGATGATCCCGTGGAAACTGCTTTATATAAACCTGAAGGTTATTTCTTACCTTTTTATGTTTCCGACAGAATAAATGAGTAAGAAATATGAAGAAATCTTTTCTTTTTACTTCCTCAGGAGGTTCTAACTTGGTACCACGAACCAAACAAGAATGAACATGAGGCATTGGAGTAAAGAAGTGGGGTGGAAAGGTTTTAGTGATTTCAAATTTGAAAAAAAATGAAGAGAAGACTGAAATTCGACTATAATTTGGATCCCCAGGTTTTGCACACAAATGATCTGCAAATTCTCTCTGTAAGGTAATCACAATGGTTTCAGGTCGTTTTTCGATTTGAGTCATTTTTTTTATGAAAGGAGATGATATACCATAGGGAAGATTAGAAATAAGCTTATGATGTACAGGAATTTTAAGTTTTAAGAAATCCCCTGAAATGACTTTCAGTTTCTCACCATATTCAAAAAATTCTTTTATAATGATAGAAGAGAGAATAGGATCAAGCTCATAAGAAAAAACTTTCTGGCAATTCTGAAGCAGGAAATATGTTAATGTTCCAATTCCGCCGCCTACTTCAACGATTCTATCTTCCTTGTTTAATGCTGCTTCTGAAAGAATGTCATCAATAACTACTTTTTTTACGACAAAATTCTGTCCCCAAGATTTTCTAGGGGAAATCGCATAGTTTTGAATTAGAGCTGTTGTATACTTCTTCAAATTCCCTTTTGCTAGTAAGTGGAGAAAGGTCAATCTCAATCATACGACTGTATTTTTTTTGTGAACAAAAAGTATTTTGGCGAACTCTCAAGTTCCGTTAGAATGCGACTAGAAAACAATGATGTTGGTTCCGAAATTCCCGTTCTTCTAGTGAAATCAGTAAAAGAGGTAAAAGGAGCTTTTTTCCTAGCTTCTATAATTGCCCACATCCTTTTCTGCCCTATCCCAGGTAATAATTGAAGCTGATGCATTTGAGTTGTAAGAGGATGAGCTTGATTGAGGAATGATACATAACGTGTCTCGAATGTATTAACAATCTGATTGATTATGCTAGGAAGAACCTCCAAAGCAGAATTTGAAAGTTGACTATATCGAATTTGATTTACTCTTAGAATATTTCTATTCTTTGTGTTAAGCAATAAGCTATCTTTAATAGAAAGTTTTAATCCAACAATTAAAAAAATATCAAAAAATTGGAAACTGTCAACTGTGACGACAACTGCCTGTGGATTGTAGTCTTCAGAAGGCCTACGACTCAATGATTTTCCTTGGGGATAAAAATCTATTACAATACTCTCTCCTCTCTCAACAAATCTTGGTTTCAGTTTCCTTTTTCTACGTTTTTGTCGTTGATCTCGTTTTTTCATATATTATATTCCTCAAATAATTGAGAGTGTTAATTAGTTTAATCAAATAATTATGTTCGTAAAGAAATTTATTCTTTGTATTTTAACTTTAATGTTAATGGATTGATTTATAGGTAACTTCAAATAATTTTTCTAAGATTATTTCTTGTCTTATAAACTCTAGGTTCAAAAAAGGAGGGATGCGAGGATCAAAATAACATAAATTGTTGGAGGAACTGTCATGTTGAGTACCTGACGTTTTCCCAAGAGAGACAATTTACTGTTGGATCCCAAGAGTAGAGTTGCTATTGACAGCACTAGAATCTCCCTTTAATAAAATTGGGGCTTCTTGGTGACCTTTAATATCGGAAGATGACTTTCATTCAAGACTCTCTTTCTGTAATTTACTTAGATATGAGATTATGAGGTTTACTTTCGGTGGAAATTTTGAAACGTGGATGTTTAGAATGTGGTGGAAATCTCATTCAGACTGAATCTGATGTTGTTTGTATGAACTGTGGATTGGTTGCAAATAAAATTTACGAAAAACCAACAATTCAGCTGATAAAAGCAGAAAAAAGT
>JAEOTY010000353.1 GCA_016839625.1 Candidatus Hodarchaeota archaeon | reverse complement strand
GGCAATTTACCTTATTTTTCGGAGGAGAGTGATCTTTTGAGGCAATTTGTTGAAGAAGGGGGCAATCTGGTTGTCTTTGAAGATAATGGTTATGCTCGTCAACTGACTTCAAATTTCGGAATTTCATTCGGTGGTACAGTTATCGATCAAGATTATCATGACAGAAATCCATATCAACCAGTTATTAACCAATCTAGTTTCAACACTTCCGGATTTGCATTTTCGTCCAACTCTTTGGTCTTTAATAAAGCAGTTAGGGTCTATCAGACTCGTACAATCAATGATACTACATTTTATCCATTATTTAAAACCCAAGGACGGATATGGGAGGATAAAAATCATGATGGGAAATTCTATAAAACTAATGAATCGTTGTCAAATGAAAATTGTTATCTTGGAGGCATTTTGTCTTTCCATAATGGAGGGAATTTTATAGCAATCGGAGATTCTGCTTTTCCCACAAATGATATGATTAATCGACAGGAAAATCGTGAGTGGTTATCGGAGTTAGTGGCATTTTTAACAATCGACAACGAGAATAAGGTGCTCTTCGATGAAAGTCGGAAACTTTGGATTCCCCCTACTGGTAAAGGACTCGTTGGAATAATCAGTGTGCTTTTGATGGGTTCCTTTCATTCACCGTTGATTGCTATTCTTACATTAATTGTACTTGGAGGATTCATTGGAATGAAGAAAGATGACCAGCTCAATAACCTTTTTACGAGAATCCGAAAATCTTTCGGACCATATGAAGATATAAAACCAACAGCTGCATTTTTACAATCTGAGGAGGAAGAAGAATTTGCACGCATCACTAAAAGTCGAGTTTTATCTGATGTATATCGAGTATTGTTAGCTGATGAAATTCAGCAAGCAGCTATGCAGCTATCGCCTCAAGAAAGAGTAGAACTTGAAAGCTATTTAAGATTACGAAAAATAGACGTGGATAGATATAATATTTTAGTCAATCGCTTAAAGAAATTAAACCAAAAAAGAAGTGGAGAAAAATAAATGGATCCAAATGAAATCAAGCGGATAGTCGAATCGATTTTAGAAGAAATTCATCAACGAGTAGTAGGCCTTGACTTCGCAATTCAGAATATTCTTGCGTGTTTCTTTGCAAATGGACATGTATTACTCGAGGGTGTTCCAGGAATCGCAAAATCAATGATGGCTTATTCTCTTGCAGAGATTTTAGGTCTTGATTTTAAACGTATTCAGTTTACTCCTGACCTTATGCCAGGGGATATCACAGGAGTTTCTGTTTTTAATATGAAGACTCAAGAATTCTCTTTCATAAAAGGACCAGTCTTTTCTAACATCCTTCTATGTGATGAAATAAATCGTGCTCCACCAAAGACTCAATCAGCTTTACTGGAGGCTATGCAAGAGCGTCAAGTCAGTCATGAAGGGATCACTTATAGGCTTCCTGAACCATTTCTAGTTATTGCTACTCAGAATCCCATTGAACAAGCTGGTGTTTATCCACTCCCAGAAGCTCAATTGGATCGCTTTCTTATTCGTCAATTAATTCCCTATCCGAATAAACCTTCCGAGTTGAAAATGTTACAACTAAAAAGAAAACAAGATCTTCTCCCTGTAAGAACTCTTTCCACTCCGGAAGAAATTCTTAAAATCCAGCAATTTGTACGACAAGAGGTTTTAGTATCAGAAAAAATTTTGGAGTACATCGTGAACCTAATGAGGAAAACACGAGAACACTATGGACTAACTCTTGGTGGTTCTCCGCGAGCTTCGATATCATTAATGACTGCGTCACAGGCTCGAGCGGCTCTTGCAGGAAGGGATTATGTAGAACCCGATGATGTCAAGCAATTATTTTTTCCTGTTGTGAACCACAGAATGATTTTATCACCCGAAACAGAAATGGATAAAGTTCCTGTATTACAAATTGTCGATAATATTCTGAAATCAACCGAAGTTATTTTGTGAGCATTCTCTATCAATGAGACAAGACACGTGAAACCAGTTAAGTAGTAGAGGTTATTTTGTGGACGATTTTCAGCACAAAATCGAGATAACACCCCAAGGTAAAGTTCTATTGATTTTAGCCTTTATAGGGGGCCTTTTGGGGATGAATTTCGGATTGACTTTCATATGGTTACCTTCATTTGCCTTAATTCTATATTTTGTTCCATTCCTTCGATATCACTTTACAACATGGGATTTTTCCGCATTTCGTGTCTTTTCTTCTTCCACGGTCACCTTAGGGGGATTCTTACATTGTCGCTTAAAGATAATGAATCCCCAAGAGGTTCCTCTTACCCTGACTTTTGAGAATCGGTTCACGAGCGAAATATTCCTTGTGAAAGGCTGGACACATCAAACTATTCGCTTGAATCCTGGTGAGAGCCGAAATTTTTCTTTTATCGTCACGTTTTCACAACGAGGCTATCATGAATTTTTACCTCTCCTCATTTATCGAGGAGACCCATTAGGTTTATATCGAGATTCTTATGAGGTAGATGAACCTGTTCAAATTCGAGTCATCCCAGCGCGTCCTCAAATCCGTTTATCTAGACAGCAGAAAAAAAGGATAAGAGATATTCTTACAGGATACCATTCATATCGTCGCCGGGGACAAGGGGATGAATTCTTTTCCTTAAGAGAATACATCCGTGGGGATGAACCACGAAAAATTTATTGGAAAGCAAGTGCTAAGCAAGGAAAACTAATCTCAAGGGAGTTTACTGATCAACTGGTCTTCAGACTGTTAGTCGCGGTTGATATCAGTTGGACTATGCGATCTAGAAAACTTGAATTTGCTTTAACGACTCTGTTGGAACTAGCAGAGATGTCAGCGATAACAAACGATGCTTTTGGATTTATTATGTTTGATGAACGAGCTAAAAAGTTTCTGAAACCGAAAAAAAGCCCACGATTATATGAAAAAACTGCGAGACTCACATTCGACCAATTGGCTTCCACTAGTCGTGCTAGATTTGAGGCAATTATTCCATTTATCTTCTCTTTGAAAGGCACAAGTGGATTATTAGTCATAATAAGTGATACGGAAGGAGTCTTGGATGAAAAAATTAAAGCTGTCACCCAGTTGGCAAAGTTTGGCCATAAAATCATTTTTGTTGATTTACGTGGTGACAAATTCGGAATAGTAAACGCTAACCTATCAATTGAACACCTAAATAGTATCCAAAAACTCAAATATTTAGATATTGTGAGAGGAAGGGTTGATCGAAAATATTCCATTCGTGAACAGAAACTCCGTGAAACACTTGAAAATGTTGGTGGGAGGTATCTTAAAGTTGATTCTACAGATCAAAATCTTCTCATTATGCTTAGACAAGAATTTGGTCATGAAGAACCCTTATTTCCTCAATGGATGTTGAATTTATAATGATGACTCCGCGTGGAAGCTCTACATTGAGTCCCGATTTAACAGGAATTTGGGTTTCAAGACTGCAATCGAAATATGAACAAAATTTATTACGCCTCTTATGGATTTCGACTAGTTCTATTCTATTTATATTTTTCATTGAAACGATTGATCAATTAGCGTTGGTTACTTTTGCTACATTTCTGATGTCGGGAATATTCATTCTCATCCTCGAAATCTATACCAAAAAACTCCCTTATGTTACAATCCCTGTCAGTCAAGGAGTAATATTCATCACAGCTACCTATATTCAATTTTATACTCTTTTCACTCAACAATCAAGTTTTCTTGACAATCCGAATTTCCCACTTCTTCCAGATTTACTTGGTTTAGTATTAGGTTTCATTATATTGATTCGAATCTTTATTGGTATTGAATTAATTTGGTATCATAAACGTTATGAGCGCGTACGTGTCCCTCTCTCGCGTTATCCAAAGGAAAACTTATCTACATTTGAAACCAACTTACAATTAGTTTCAAGCGAGGTACAACAAGAATTTCTTGAAGAATCACCTAATTTTAGAATTGGACATCTCTTTTTTTACATTTTTTTCAGCAGTTGTCTAATATTGTTGATGTTACTTCCGCTGTGGATTAATTTATTTTTAGGAATTCTCATTTATCCTTATATTCTATTAATCCCAGGGATTCTTGGCCTTTTAATGATGCTTGTGTATTTTCCACCTAGAATAAAAAACTCAAAGCAAGAATTAGAGTAATTCCTTTTTGATTCTATTCTATTCATCTTGTTTTCTTTGGAGTTCTGAAAGGATAACTCGATTTGCTTCTTCCAGATTTGTGAGTTTTTTGAATACTTCTTGCCAAATTGGAGAAATTTCCAACGATAACTCCTGTTCAGCCTTGAATGTTCCTTTCTTAAAATCTAACCAACCAATAATGGCAGCTAGGGGAAAATATAAGCTTCCAAATATTATAAAGAAGATTGAATAAGATTTCAATATTTCAGGAATAAAGAAGAGGTTTACAAACAATAAGTTATAAAAAATCAAGGTAAAGTTCAATAAAGAGAAAATTAGCGCAAACCAACTGTTATGGCCACGTAAAAAGTATTGTTTTTGCCTCGATCCTTTGTCAATCATTTTTCTCAATTGTGTTTTGATTCTTATCATGTTTTGTCACATCGTTTTAATTTTAAAGACCTTTGCCCTTTTCCTTTGTCTACCAATTTTATCTTTTATTCTGAAATTAACTAGACCTAGAAATATTAATTTAGAGAAAAACGAAACCCAATTCGCAAACACAACGAAAATAAGAAGAGTTTTAACGCGTCTAAACACGAGTTGTAGATAGAAGGGTTTTTATACTTGAAAGAGCTAATTAACTTGGATAAAAAGTGAGATTTTCAACTAAAACAATAAGAAAAGCATTGGATATAACATTCACTTATGGGGCTGGATTGATTTTCCTCCTCGGAATTATTTTCATTCTGTTTTTGTTTTCTTAATGTGAAGAAAAACCGATTCCTGAATTTCGAAGCTTAACTGAATTTCTCTCCATATTTGATTATTCTTTGCGCATTTTTTCTTCTAATGGCTTTAATTCAACCTCTGTCTTAAATAGCAGCTTTTTCCCAGAAATTCCTACTTTAACAAAAATTGAAGTACCTTGATATTCTTCCTTGAATCCATGTTCACTCTTTGTGATTGACATTATTGGAAATATTTCACACACAACTGGTTCCTCGAAATTTATAGTGATAGACACCCTTTCAAGCTCATTTAAATCATTCATTTCAATTATCTGGCACTTAGTAGGATCTATCGAAGCTATTAAATCAAAGTTTTCCCCATCAATGATTCCAGTTGTTTTATAAGGGTAGGATGCAACAATAAAATTCATTTCAGGCGAAAAAACGAGGATTCTTGGTTCAATGGATATTGAGAAATCAATCTCATAGTTAATCAGAAGCTTAGTAGATCTAAGTTGATAGGTCTTTAGAATTGTTGTCTGAATCGCTTTTCCATTAAGTTTGATCAATCCTTTCCGAATGAGAGTAACACTTGTATCCGTATTCTGATGAATTTCATAAAAATTATTCGCGAAGTCTCCTATTTCCTCATAAGTGTCTTTTTGTAAAGACTCTTTAGCTAATAGTGGGAGGAAATGGTCTTGAAAAGCCCATTTTTCAAACCGATCTTGTACTGCAGGTATTTCCTCACTATGATATGCTTCAATCTGCCGAGTCATCACGTTAAGAAAGTCATACCCACGTTCCTTTAAATTCAATGAAAAAATTGATCCCCCTCGTAATGTAGAAATATAACATGAAACGGACTTGTTTTCCAAAATTACATCGGGTGCACCATCTAGAAGTACATCAAAGACTTTACATGAAGAAGTTGCAAGTCCTTCTTCTTCACATATTCTATCCAACAGATATTCAGCATTAATAATGTTTTTATGAGTAGCATGTCTTAGAAATCGGTAATAAACTCCACCAAATAAGCCATGCCAGAAAACATCATTTTCTTGAGCTGCAAGGAGATTTTCCCAGATCGTCTTAAAATCATCTGTAGACCGATGAGGCAACTTTTCTTCAGTTTCTTCAATTTTGTTTCGACAAACCAGCATTCTTTTGTGCATAATGTTAGCTTGAGAATATTTAACCAAGAAATTTTTCCAAAAGGATCCAGTCGTGAATGTTCTAATATCCTCAGCTAATTCAGGATCTATTTGCTTTTGGATAACTCTTTGTTGTAACCTTTCTAACCGTTTTCTTAAAGGAGTAGGTAAAGCCCAGGTTGCCATTCTGTCATAACTACCTGTTGGCAAATAGATAAGCCCTTTTGGACGATGTTGTTTCAAATAATGACTAATCAATACTGTTTTTATCCATTGGTTATTTAAAATCGCTTCAAAGAAGCTTTCTATCCACGGATTACCATCATAGCCATTAACATAGCAAATATCATAAGTTGTTCGACCCCCAGCAAGCCAGACTCCCATTTTTTCCACATCTGAAATCATAACTATAACCTTTTCATGATGTGGATCGCGATTTTTCCTCAGATATTGAATTGTTTTTTCAGGATCCTTCCAGGGTATCAAATATCGAATTTCCTCATTGATGGGAAATATGGATATTTCTTTTCCTTGATCTTCTGTTATATAGGCATAAAATGTTTGTTCTTCAGAGAATCCTGCCATTCTAAAGAGATAATCGTCAATGAAAGTGAATTCAATTCCCATTTTCGCTAGGATTGGAGGTAAACTCGGCACCCAAACTCTCTCTGCTAGCCACAGTCCCTTGGGTTCGATGTTATAATTAGACCTCCACCAATCGATCATAAGTTGTATCTGTTTTTCCTTATCCTTATCAGGAAGAGAGGCTAGAATGGGTTCGTAAAAACCTCCCCCAATGATTTCAATCTGCTGGCGACGATAAAGTATTACTACTTGTTCTAAATATTCAGGATGGTTTTTTTGAAGCCAATTAAGTAATGATCCACTAAAATGCATGTTCATTCTAATTGTAGGATATTTCGTAATCATTTGAATTAAGGGTAAATATGATTTCTGATATGCGTCTTCAAAAACCCAAGGAAAATTTCCTCCTGGCTGATGAGCATGCCATACTATGGGAAAAAACACTGTACTTTCCTTGTGGGGTGACAAAAATTCCCCTCGCGATTCTATTGAAAGATTTTTAGAGAATTAAATTCCTTAATTCACTGACAATTGATTCTACTCGTTCAACTGTAGTAGCAGGTGGAATTTCTGGGTTTGCATCAACAAGTAATAACAAACCTTCACCTAGAATGTAAACAAAGAGGTTGGCCATACCAGAAACCGCAAGGAAGAATTTTGGACTTTCCAAGTGCGCTGCAAACGCACCACGAATGGCACGAACGGCAGAAGGCAGTATTCCTATGTCCATCTCGTTAACAATAATCGCACCTGTAAACGAGGAGATACAGGCACCTCGTATTGCATCTTCACTAACAATCCTTGCCAAGAGATGTTCTCCAACCTCTCGTTTCATTGATTCACTCATGTACCGAGATTCACCAGCCATAACAGTCTGAATAGCTTCATCAAATTCATCACGATCTACAACCGAGAGACGGAAACTCTTCTTAGTTAGTTTATCATGAAAACTACCAAAAAAGAGAGTCATCAAAGTCCTCAGTTTAAATTCAATATCAAGAATTGAAGCAGAAGAGGAGGATATTAGAGAGAAGAGGAGACCTTCTGGTCTGACAATACCTGCAATACGCATTGAGGCAAAATCTATATGAAAAATCTCTCCCTCTGCAATTGACTCTTCCTCTAAACCTTGAGAGAGATCAAATGCAGAACTTAATAAAGAATGAACCCTTTTGGCTGGAAAAGACTTAATATCTTCGGAGCTTCGGAAGTTCTTTTCTATCAACGATTTTCCATCAGATTTAAATACATAGAATGCCAAAAATGTCTCTAACTCATCAAACGAGACCATTTTTCTACTCTCCTAGAATTAGATGACCCATTTGAACAAAGGCTTCTTGAACACGAGATCCTGTTTTCGCAGACGTTGTAAAGAAATCCTGGGCATGAAACCGTTTAAGAATTTCCTCTTTTTCTGCAGGAACTTTTTTTCCAATATCTTCTTTATTACCAATTATAATTATTTTGGCTCCAGGACTCTGTTCTTGGATATCTTCTCGCCAGCGATCCAATTTTTCATATGTCATGTCTTGACGGGATAAATCGAATACTAAAAACACTCCATGTGCCTTTTTTAAATATAGATGTCGAAAATTAGTAAATCCTGACTGTCCTGCAACATCCCAGATTTGGAAAGTGAGCTCTCTATCTTCGCCAGTCTTGGGGTCTTTCATATCAACTGTTTTGGAAAGGAAATCAACTCCTAAGGTTATCTGATAGCCCTCTTTGAAAAAATCATCTACATAGCGTTTAATCAGACTAGTCTTTCCTACTTCTGGTTCACCAACAAGCAATAGTTTGAACGCAAATTTACTTGATTTTGCTTTCTTTTTTGGCATGGTTCCAGCTCCTATAGATATAAGTGATAATAAGTAATACCAACGTTACTATTTTATAAGTATTCAGCTTATAAGACTTCGGATGAAAACGATGAGAAAATAGATGAGGATTAGTAGAAGTATCTTATGGTAAAATCGGTACTTATAGTAGGAAAAAATGTTCTTTTAACGAAATTCTTTGATCCCTAAATATATCCAAGTTTGAGAGTTTAGATAATCCTATATATGGAAACTAAAGTACGATATGCTTGACAACCAAGAATCCCTCAAAACGTGCTCAGTACATTCTCAATAGCTTCAATGGAAAGATGGAATGATTTGAAGATTATAAACTTAGAAAACGGTACAAATCTATTACTAGTAGTTATTTTTCTTGTATTGTTTACGTGGTGTAGCACAGAAATTTTAGGACAAACTGAAGAGAATACAAGCTCTCCCAACATGAGTAAAGACCTCAGTTATCCTATTTCAACCGAGGGAGAGAGAATTTCAACACCAAAATCCCAACCCAGTACAAACAAGCTAACATTTAAGTTAGACAATGTACCAGAGATAATAAAACAAGGGAAACCTGCCACGAATACGAGATGGGCGTTTGAAGGTCTTCCTGGTGCTCCTCAGTTACCTATGCGTTCTTATCGCATTTTATTTCCACCTAACGCTAACCCTACATCAATAAAGATTGACATAATGACAGATACTCCTATGAATCTTACTGGTAAATATTATTATGCACCAGCTCCATTTCCCGTAGCTTTAACAGCTAACGGGACTGTTACTTCTCGATCAACAGATATGAGCTATCTTTACCAAGAGAATACTCTTTGGCCTTCTGAATTTGTCCAGAATTTTAGAGTAGAACAGATGCGAGATGCAGTTTTAGCACGATTCAGCTATTATCCTTGTCAGTATAACCCAGTTGAAGGGAGAATAATAGAACATAGAGATGTTCAGGTTTCAATAAGTTGGAATACAAAAGAGAGAATTAAAGTAGACCCATTAACGTTTAAATTTCTGGAGAGCTTTAAAGAGAATATTGATAACTATGATGATATTATTCTCTTGTATGAAACTGAAATCCTCTACTCCAATGATGGTCCACTAGGTCAGGCTGGTTCAAGCTATGTTATTATCACAACAAATGCCATTGAAGCTAATAGTCAGAAACTGGATGATTTCATTCGATATAAACAAGCGTTGGGCTTCATGGTTCAGGTGATTACAGAGGATGATTACGGAAGCGACACTGGCAAACAAAGGGTACTTAACATCCGTTCTTGGTTGCAGAGTCACTATGTAAGCGACTCGATAGAATATGTCCTCCTTATCGGTAATCCAGATCCAGATGAGGAGGATACGTCAGATACCTATGGTGATGTCCCGATGTTGATGTGCTGGCCACGAATAAGCTCTCTAGATATATATAAAGAATCCCCAACAGACTATTTCTATGCAGACTTGACTGGTGATTGGGATAGTGATAGTGATGGCTACTACGGTAACTATTCAAGTGACGCAGGTGTAGATTTTGCTGCTGAAGTGTATGTGGGACGGATCCCTGTATATAACGCCGAGTATTCAACCTTGGACAACATTCTTCAAGGAATTATTGACCATCACATTAATGCTGGCTCTGAAAAGAT
>JAEOTY010000352.1 GCA_016839625.1 Candidatus Hodarchaeota archaeon | reverse complement strand
TGGATATCCATCACTCAGGGAAACCTGGGACTTCAGTCCAGCGCTAACGGAAACCCAATGGGTTCTCCCGGGCTACTCATTTGCCTACAAGAGACAAATTCTAAGCTACCGCGGCAGAGAGGTGAAGTTGGAGTAATTAGATTGAGCATAGAAAGTGATTAAAAATTTTTACTTATTATCAAAAGACTTTGGAGTATTAATTATTTGATCCAAAACAAATATCAAAGCGGCAATAACAATAAAATAAAAAAGCAATAAAACGCGTTTATTGATGTTATTAAACCAGATAATAGTAACAGATCCTAGGATCTAGCTTGGAGGTTTAAAATACATATCTCTCGAGAAGGAGGTAACCTTAAAACGATGAAACCCTTGATTACATTGTCTATGGGTGGAAGCATAATCAACCCAGGTGAAATTGATAAAAAATTTCTTGAAAATTTTGCTAAAGCTGTAAAAGAGCTTGTTCCTCAGTATAAATTTATGATTGTATGTGGTGGCGGGAAAGTAGCACGTCAATACATTAAAGGATTACCTGATGGGTTGACAGAAGGTGAACGGGACTATATGGGAATTGCTGCGACTTGGCTTAATGCCCAGCTGTTATCCTATTATTTTAAAGGTCACTGTTCTCCCGTTTTGCCTACAACCGTGAAGAATTTAACAGAACATCTTCGTATGTATGATATTGGAGTATCTGGAGGATTTTTAACAGCCATTAAAACAGATGAAGATGCTGCTATTCTAGCTGATTTATTTGGTTCCCCGATTCTTGTTAACGTCACGAATGTTGATGGAATTTACGATAAGGATCCACGACAATATTCAGATGCGAACAAATATGATGAATTGACTTATCAACAGTTTTACGAAATCGTATCCCCGCTATCATTGGGTGCTGGTTCAAACGCCCCTTTTACTCTTATTGCTGCTAAGATATGCGAGCGTACAAATATACGCATAATTATTTGTCCAAAGGACGTCGAAAAAATCCGTGATGCAATTATGGGGAAGAATGCTGGAACACTAATTCAAAATCCTTGAAAAGATTATGACAAACAACCATTCTAATCGTCCTTTAAAGACTAAATCGGTATTTCCCTATTGTCTTCCGACCAATACATATGGCACAACATTGTTTTGGGCTGAAGAATACTGGGCTGTTGTGAAAATACACGAATTGGTACAAAAATATCCAAATATTGACTTTTCTGGTCTTATTGACCCCTACTTCAGAAGAGAAATCAATAATCTCCTAAAAGGATCTATTCACGAAAAGATCTTAGGTACCAAAACTTTTAACGATATTTCAGATGTCACTTGGCAAGATAATCGCAGAAGTGTTAACATCGCAACCTCCCACGCCCCGTCTCGTTTTATAGCCCTGGACTACTGGGAAAGGTTTGGCGATGATTTTGGTATTGTAACATTTGATGCGCATCTTGATTTATCAGATTCAGAATACATCCACGGGGCCTGGATTAATAAGGATCTTGCATGCAGAACTGCTGTCATCGGAGGATGGGCTGAACCCAGTTCTGAGCTTCTAGACGCACATTCTTCTCTAGCCTTTCTTTCACCGAGCATTGACCAGATTGCTACTAACCAGGAATTCATTGCATGGTTAGAAGGTAAAAAGATTTACTTGAGTCTAGATTTGGATTACTATAATTTTTCTCAAACAGGGTTTTTAGGCTATTCGAATTTTTGGCATAGAAATAAGATTATTGGTCATTCTAAGAATTTAGAACAGGATCTTGAATTGAAAAATGTAGAGAATCAGCCGAATGATCCAATCCTCCTTGGAAAATTACTTGGGTTTTTCCCAAATTTAGGAATTTTCATTCAAAATAAAAAAAGCAGCATTAAAAAGCAATCTAATGAGATTACAAATACATTAAGAAGAATTGTTAAGTTATGTCGCAAAAATTCAACAAAAATCCTAAGTATTGATTTTGTGGAATATTCACCAACTTGTGACTGGCAACAACTGACAATTAAGGAATTTCTGAATAATTACTCGATTTATTCAAAGTTCATTAACTCATGACTAAGGTCATTGTGAACTACCACCAGCTAAAGAAAGTGGTTTCCTACGAGTTCGTTGAACCCCGATCGATCAGATACGGGGGAACTGTCGTTTTACCATTGACTGTGTATCGTAGATTAGCAACAGCACTTAGAAACTGTTGATAGCCCGTCCACAGGGCATTGTGTGAGAGAAATCGCTTCATAATGTTGACCGCGGCGTTCTGATCGCGATCAATAGCGAGGCCACAGATCTCACAGTGATAGAGCCGTTCCGAAAGAGGCAAGTGAATTTTTTTATGTCCACAAACAGCACAGGTTTTACTAGTGGCCCGTTCATCAATCACTATTACTCTTTTACCTAATAATTGTGCTTTATAGGTCAGTAATTCGATAAAACGCCCTAGATGACCAGTATTGTGAACACCACGGTTAACACTCTTCTGATACTTCAACGTACCAGCAGTCATTTGCTTAGGAGAAAGCTCACCTACAATAATTGTATTAGCTTTAGTGTTTTTCAGGAAATTCTTACTTTGTTTATGTTGCCAGTCTTTCGTCTGGTTGGCACACTTTCGCTGAATGGATCGTAGACGTTGACTGAACAATCGGTGCCGACGACTATGCTTTTTACAATGATCCCTCCGCTGTTGCAATGATTGGACTCGAGGCTGCCAATACTTATCAGGACGTTTGACGGTTGATTCGAAAAACTTACTCTGTAAATTCACCGCTGTATGCTTGGTAATTCCAAGATCAAACGCTTGGTACAATCCGTTATCAACATATACTGGCGAGTCCTGCTCATATACAATTGCTAAATAGTATCGCTGGTCATAGTGGTCTTGAAAGAGTTCCACCTGTTTAACAACGACAGTAGTGAAATCAAACGGGACAGGAAAGAGTAATTCCGTCTTACTGGGATGCTTATGAGAGAACTGAATTGTATGCTGCGTAATTGCGAACCCTGATTGGTTGTAACATAAGGTGAAGAAGTAGTTCTTGCCTCGAAAGGAGGGAGGGCGGGTAGTATGATCTCCGCTCTTTAGTAAGCCAAAGAATGATCGGTAGGCTGCGTCAAGCTTTTTAAGCGTCATTTGGATTACTTTCGAATAAACTTGCTTGTATCGTGGGAAGAGCTTCTTTATGTGTGGTAAAGCGTTTTGCTGGTCTTTATAAGTGATACGTTTATTGTAACTATCATAGAGAAACTTTCGCTCTGCTAGTGCATGGTTGTACAGTAACCGACACGTTTCAGATAATTCCCAAAGAACTTCGCTTTGCTGTTGATCAGGAATGACTGTGAACTTCCTCGTGAGCGTTACCATAGAACCATCCTAAGATATTTTGGGTTCATTCCCTTATATAGCTCTATTTACCCCCTCTTTTCAACTTAGACTGTAATTATTACTGCCTCCCACCTTTCAGTCCTTTTGATTCTTTGTTTCTTCGACTTTTCACCCTCGAGATATCTTTTTATCCAGCCATTCATCCCCCATCTGAACAGTACTTTGTAACTTCCAAAATTCAACTAGAACCCCCCGATTTAAGGTAAAAAGGGAGGAAATACCTTTATATAGTGGATTTGACACGTAGATTGACGGTGATTCTCATGACACGATCAAAACTA
>JAEOTY010000351.1 GCA_016839625.1 Candidatus Hodarchaeota archaeon | reverse complement strand
TGCCAGATCAGTGCACCAGCAGTTTCAAATTTTCGTGACCTCCATATCTCAATGGCAAACTTCATTCCAAAAGCTTGGGCTGCTTGTGTAAAGAGAATCCATTCCTCAATATTCTGGGGGTCGCCAAACTTCTTCAAATTAACCCGTATTTTTTCTAAATTACAGTTATGAAATTCCCAACTCTCGTTTGGAGTTTCTTGTGTGGTCTTACCAAACATTTTATTGATTGTCTCTTGCACTGGAAAACTTTGAATGCCGAATTCTGTTATAAACCTCGCTTTATTTTCTGCATAATATTCATATTCTGGTGGTTCAATGCTAGGTGGAACGAGACCATGCCACACAGCCCAATCATGGCAGTTTCCTTCTTCTTGGGAGTTGGGATCGAATGCATATGAGTTGTTAGAGGATGGACTCCACGGACTTGATCGCCAATAAGGTCTCGTTGGGTCAAAACGCTTACATAATTGCTTTTTTAAATGATGTAGTTTTTCACCAATCTTGATGTCTTCCCTGTATCCTGTCGTATATTGTTGGAAATCAATCCATTCATTTTCATTATTACCACACCATAATACAATAGAAGGATGATTTCGTAATCTCTTAAGAATGCCTACAACTTCGTTTTCTACATTTGAAAGAAAAGAATCATCCTCGGGATAGATGCTACAGGCAAATTGGAAATCATGCCAAATCATAATTCCAAGTTCATCACATAAGTCATAAAAGATCTCTTCCTCAACCACACCTCCACCCCATATTCTTATCATATTAAAATTAGCATCTTTAGCTAACAGCAGGAGCTTTCTATACTTGTTCTCTTCACTAAAATTAGTTAATGCATCTGTTGGTACCCAGTTTGCTCCTTTAGCCCAAATTTTTTTACCATTTATTTCGAAAATGAATCTATTTTCTTCATCCTCTTGGAGAATTAATTTCACTTGTCTTATCCCAAATTGTGTATTGACGGATTTCCCTGTAGACTTTTCTGTTAATTCAAGATTATAAAGTGTTTGTTCTCCATACCTATTTGGCCACCAGAGACTTGGATTACTAATTGAAAATATTCTGTCGCAGGAATTTTCCCCCTTTTCTACCGCCTGAACGAAATTTTCAACAAAAACAGTATCTTTTTTACTGATATCCTCAATTTTCAAAACAAACTGTAAAGAATCACTTTCCTCTGTGATAATTGTCCATTCTAATCCGAGATCAGCATTTTGTTCAGATAGTCTCTCAACATACACAAAGACGTCATTTACAGATAATGTTTCTCTTCTGATTAATTTTACATTTCCAATACCAAGTAAGACTGATCTTGGTGCGAAATCCCAACCATAATTGTAGGTGGGACGTCTTACAAAAACACGATCTTTAATTTCAGGTAAATCAGCATTTTTGTTAATAAATGCCATCGCAGGACTCAAAAAGATACTAAGGAGGTTTTTGCCCTGTTTAAGGAGTGAGGGAGGAATAAAAAACCGATGTGAAATGTGAGCATTGGCTGTCTTTCCTATTAGCGTTCCATTAAGAAAGATTTCAGAAATGGTATCAATTCGCTGAAAAAGAAAGCAATACTCTTGATTGATGTTTTTTATAGAGAATTCACACAGTAAGATCGCAGCGTTATTTTCTAGAGCTTCAAGCTGCTGCATATTTCTTTCATAATAAGGATCTGAAACTAACTCTTCACTGACATTAGATTGAATTGTCCCAGGTACTTTGAATGGTTTTAGATCTAGTTGTAATGAATCAATGGTCGTTTTTTCCTTTATATTAGCAAGAATTTTTTCCTTTTCTTCTAGATTAGTTATGATATAGTACCATTCACTCAATTCCTGAACATTTTTCATGAGAGGGATTTCATTATAATCAATAATTTAATTGTTTTTGAGTTCTGCAAGAAAAATGTAAAAATTACATTGATAAACATTAGAGAATAAACTGGATAACATTAGACAGTCCTTTCAATGTAAAATATTGACTTGGAGATTAAATAATCATGCGAAAAAAGGGAAAAATCACATTAAATCTGTTTTTCACATTAGGACTACTTCTCATCCTGTTATTCTCAATCTCAATACCTGTTATTAGTAAGATTTCAATACCAGGGAGCCTTGAAGCTTACACTAATTGGACAGATATGATAAATAGTCGGAAATCAGCCATTGCAAAGTTACCTGCGTATGATGATTTCCCTGACAATGCGACTTCTTGGGCTGATTACGCTGAGCGTTGCTTTGAAGATCTCTTAAAGTATGATGACTGCTGGACAAGTGAAGCAACAGTTGAAAAAGGTTTTAGGCCTTATATTAAGGGAGCTGATGGTTATGGTGGTTCAACTTGGACTAGACAATCAACTGAGTTAATGGCTGCGATGGATGTTCTCTGGCCTATGTATAGATATCTACAACTTCATCCCAATGCATCTAGGCAAACCATGGTGGGTGACTTCATCCAAGAATTGCCTGATTATTATGCTGAACCGTTCAAACAGACAATAAATAACCCTTATACAGATCATACTGATTATAGACAAGACAGTTGGTACTATATGGAAAACTCCGTATTAAAATATGGCCACTTGTACCTAATATCAAATATTTCAGTATTAAAGGATCCATACTTTGGGAGTCTTCAAAGCGGATTAGAAATGGCTCATAATTTTAATTACCTTTTCCCACAGTTTGTTTCAATGAAAACTAAATTAATAACTGAAAACAACAATATAAATTATTGCACAGCAGGACTACTAGCTTATAGCCTAATTGACGCCTACGAATTAACTGGAGATACGAATTATCTGGTAGAAGCGGTAAACGCACTAACAGCGGTACGAGCGGTTGAAAAACCTTTTGAAGTTATGTATGAACCGCAAGAACTTGGTGCAGGAGCCGCTGCAGCCGCTAAAATGATTAATTATGCTGGATTAATCAGTTCTACGACGGATTATACCCAACTAGCATTGGATTTGTTTTACGCGGAAGAACAAGTCTTATACTATGATACTGGAAAGATTGATTGGACGTTTGGATTCAATCCAGGAGCTAGTCCGTGGTTGCCAGCCTCATGGAGAGACGGAATGCATTCCCCGTATGCAAATCCAAAAGAATTAGGCAACGGTGGGATTAATGCGCCCGCTTACAAAGAAAATATTGAAGCTGTAATGTTTTGGACTGATTACCTAAAATATATCTATCATTCCTCTGGTTTCAAGGCTGTTGAACCACTTAAAATCCTGAATCTGAATCGAATCAAGAATTTCTACTTTTTCTCACCCAATATCCCAGACCAATATGAACGGTTTTATGGCCCCACAACACTCCAGTATATTCCATATGAGGATATTGATTATCACGATTCAAGGGGATCTTATGATCCAGATCCTTACAAAGCTGGATATAACGGGAAAGAAATTTATGGAGCTGGGGAGACACTGTGGAACTATTTAATGTTTGAAGCTCTAGGGGAAGCAGCAGATAATAAATCATTAATTGTCAATTTGAATGTTTTTGACAGAGATTATCCAGCAGAACGTGATGATCGAGTGTACATTGTTTTTAATCCATATAATGAGCAAAGAACATTAACTTATACTTTGAAAAACCTTATTGAACCATATAATGTGCATTCAGACGGAATATTGCTTGTACAAAACATTCAACCAGAGGATTCATTTAATATTACATTACCTGCACTGGGGTCTGCTTACTTGACTTTGTCAAATTCTACAACTACAAGTTTACCAACAACTGAAACGACAACAACACAAATAGCAAGCTCCACGACTTCCACTTCTGTTGGTTATCTTGGGCTCTCACTGGTCGCAATAGTAACCATACTGTATTTTGCAGTTGTTCCAAGAAAAAAGCTATGAAGGAAAAAAAAACTTATTACAATTTACAAACATCAGATTAAAGAAACGATTCTGCTGTCTGTCTGAACCTTTTGTAAACCAAATCAAAACCATTACTGAAAATGTAGTTTGTATTATTACATGAAATAACGCTATAGTTACCCTATTTTTATTATTTTGAAAGCTAGGAGTGTCCTCTAAGAAAAAGTAAGGAGGACTTTAACTGCGTTTCTTAAGTAGAATGGTAAATAATCCGCATACCAGTAAAATAAATCCGTATTTGAATCCTGGCGTGGTTAAAGAGAGGACTGTGGTTGTTGTTTGAGAGGAACTGCTTTCAGTCAATACAGCAGTTGTTACTTCAGATGTCTCTGTAGTAGTAGTTTCTTCAGTTGTCCCAGGAGTAATGGTAGTTTCTTCAGTTGTCCCAGGAGTAGTAGTAGTTTCTTCAGTTGTCTCAATAGTAGAGGTAGTTACTTCAGATGTCTCTGTAGTAGTAGTAGTAGTAGTAGTAGTAGTAGTAGTAGTAGTGGTAGTAGTGGTAGTAGTGGTAGTAGTGGTAGTTACTTCAGTTGTCTCAGTAGTTGTTGTAACAAGAGGTTCAGTCGTTTTAGGAGGTGGATAAGGTTCCTCTATAAAGGAAGTAACCACAATACTGTAATTATTTGTCCAATAACTGTTTAATGTGTCCATATACCCCTCTGGATT
>JAEOTY010000043.1 GCA_016839625.1 Candidatus Hodarchaeota archaeon | reverse complement strand
CCTGTAATTAAACCTGCCAGAGCGATCATTTGTGTGCTTGGAAGAGCAAAAGTTAGTCCAGCTAAGGCACCAGTAAGTTCGACTAACGCATCGTTTAAACCAAGTACAACAGATCCGATATAATCTAATAATTCCTCATTAATGAGACCAATGAGCTGTTTTTCGTGGTTTTCTTCATCTGTGATGATAGATTGTGCTTCAGGAATCTCATTCAGTATTGTAGCATATGATGTTTGTGCTTGCCCCTCACCAAGCTCCATGAGTCGAATACCAAAAGTAAGCCCAAAAACTCTCGCAATAAAATAATAAAACCACTTTGACTTTTTCGGTCGAACATCGCGCTGTGTGTATTTCTTCCAAAAGGAATAATGTCTTAATTCATCCTCTGCAATTTGGCTTAGGATCTTCTTATTGTGAGGATCTTTGATTGATCGTGATAACCTTTTATAGATGAAATATTCAGTAATTTCGTTTTTTTGAGCATTTAAGATGAATTTCCCAACATTTTTATCCAACAACTTTTAATCCAGCTCCTTCATCGGTTAAATCGTTCCAATCAAGCATATCTCTTCTCAATATGACTAATCAATCTTTTTCTAATCTAAATTTTGAACACAAAATTCTAATGTAGTAAAGCTTCTTGTATAATTCCACATTGAAAAAAACTATCTCAATGTTAAATGCACTTAAAATCTCCTTTGTTAACTTTATTACTAAAAAGTCTTAAGTTTAACTAACATTATTGAAAATATTATTCTCATTGACGGTGTGTCCATTTATGGCTGAATACACAGATTTGGGTCAATATATTATGAAATTGTTTGATGAATTAATAGCAGATTCTAAAGAACAGATGAATGAATCAACCAAGACTTTTTGCCGAGAATTTCCTCGGAGAGTACGGACTTCCATGACAGCAATGCAAGGAGAAAGATTCGTTCGAGAAATGGCTGAGCAATTAATTAGAATTAATCAGGAGTTATTGAATCAATATGCTGTTTCGATTGCAAAAAAAGCTCGGGGTGCAAGTAAAACCCAATCTCAAACGCTAGAAGGTAGTTATGAAGAATTAAAACAACAAATAGCAAAGAAAGAGGAGGAAGTTGAAGGATTACAGGCACATATTCAACTAATCGAACAACGAAATAAAAATCTTGAGGAGGAAAAAGAAGAAACATTAAAGCAGCTTTCACAAATGAATACCACAATAGGCGAGTTAGAAAGCCGCCTTGCGAGCACTACTGAGGAATTTACTAATCAGATTGCTCAGTTAAATGCTGACTGGGAGGCCAAGTTCCAGCAAAACCAAGAAGAGTGGGATAGCTACGTGAAGCTCAAACTTACAGAACGAGAAGTGACTGAACGAGAAGAGATTTCTGCTGCTGGTTCTTCTGAATCAGAATGACTCCCTAAAAAAGAAAATTCATCTACTAGAATAGATTTTAGCTAAAGCTTCTGTTCCCTCACAGACGATTTCAATGAAATCACCTTCAATAATTTGCTGTGTTGCAACTTTTGTCCCTAAGACTGCGGGAACTTGAACAATTCCGGAAACTTCAGACCCCCTACTAACCCTTGTTCCATGATCCGTCACTATTCCTGCAACTGCATTCGCTATATCTGACCATGACCAATCTAAATTTGGACAAACTAAAATGTGGGGTGATTTATCTTGAAAGGCCGATATCTGGTCACGTGCAGCATCGGGAGTTAAAGCAATGAATGCACAACCCTCTGCATGAGTGGTTTGATTTGCAGACCATCCATTCAGTATCAGCTTTAGGTTTTTCTTTCTCCTGAGTTCCATTCTTCTCATCAATTCTTCGTTAATCCGCCTAAAAGGTAATTCATATGCTTTTTTGAGGTTTTTGATATAATTGAAACGAAAACTCTTTAGGTTTATACTGATGGTATTATTAAAAGGACGATTGTTAATGATCTTTAGGAATCTCAATTCCAAGCTATTTATCGTTATTCTTTTATTCATAGGGATGTTCTCATGGTTTTCTCCCAATATTATCAAAATCAGTCATGCAATAGAAGTGACTCCAGAAACCATTGTAGAGATGAATGATGTAGTTGTTGTTAATTACACTTTATGGATTGTAAATACCCGAACTGATGATCAAGAGGGAACAGTATATGTAGCTGATCCAGACGAACTCGTCCCAGGTAGCATTATAGAAGAATTTCCAGATATTAGAGTTCCTCCCAATGTGGGTTTTCGAAAAGCCTTACTTGGCATGAAAGCGGGAGAAACAAAAAATACAACAATCGCACCAGAAGAAGGATTTACGAATATTTCTGATCCATTCTATGGAAGACCGCTTTTTTATCAGATTCGTCTTCGTAAGATATTACTAGACGCAACAGTTCCTCAGACCACACTATTAGATCTCCCATTTTTCATTCCCTTGGTTGTTTTGGTGTGTTCTATTATCATTCTCCTTGTTGTTCTTCGAATTCAACGCTATAGCCGAACGCATAATCTTTTCGGGTTAAAAACAAAGTGTTTCAATTGTGGAAACTTAGCTGTTGTAAGATGTGGGAATTTAGACTGTAATGTTCCCTATTGCAAAAGGTGCTTTTTCAAAAATAATCGATGCGATTTATGTGGTTCAAATACAATCGTGCCCTTAAAAAGGAGAACCTAGCACACTCCCACGTCTTTCCTCTTAGGTTAGTTTTACTACAAACTCTAGAATAGAAATCAAGGCAACAGCAATAGAAGGGCCGAAGAGGTTGTCAGCAAGAAACCAAGGCAAATCCTCAAGAAAATCGAAGCAACACCAGACCAGGGTGGGAATAAGTGGAAGAAAGAATGGAGGAAAACCGACTATCGTTAGGAAAACAACTCCTACAAAATAATTTGTTAATAATCCAGCTACAAAACCTTCTACGGTTTTATTCGCAGTTTTGGGAAGTTTAACCCTACCTAATGCTTTTCCGATTATGGCTGCAGCTGAATCTCCCATCACTGTGGTGACCAATACTAACTCTGCCATTTCCATAACATAAAAACCTTTCCAAGAAAGACCTCCAAACTCTATACCGACTCCAAGTAACAAAACTAACCAAATAGCAGTTGTAAATATATAATTGGCAGGACCTTCCTTCTCT
This sequence comes from Candidatus Hodarchaeota archaeon, assembly GCA_016839625.1. Lineage (GTDB taxonomy): Archaea > Asgardarchaeota > Heimdallarchaeia > Hodarchaeales > Hodarchaeaceae > Hodarchaeum. The sequence continues at coordinate 866 of JAEOTY010000043.1, read as the reverse complement.
GATGCTCTCATGATGTACTTAAACAGATACACTTGAATCCAAGAGTTAGGGTTAACTTTGACGCGATAAATTTCTATCGGAATAAAAATGCACAGAACTCCAACCAACGAGAATTGAATAAACCAAAGTTCAATTTTTAACCAATGATACGCCAGAGGAATAATCCAAACCGAGAAATGAACTGCCTTTCGACCCAATTCATTGAAAAGGTTGAATTCATCTGAATCAAGGCTTTTAGTTTCATCCATTACGATACCACGGTAGAATTTAGTCCAAGCTTGGATGTTTACCACGGAAAAACTGAAATTTGTGATAATCTAATGGTTTTATTTTTTTTAACAGATATTGAAAAAAGTTTTCGGCTTTTTCCTTAGCCTCACAGACAAAAATATCCAATGAAAGATAATCCCATTCGGGCCATGTATGTAAATGGCAGTGGCTTTCAACTAGTATGGCTATTATTGATAAACCGTATGGGGAATACTCTTTAACAAAGATTTCCTCCATTTGAAGCTGACTTTCCTTAATCCCGCTCTTCAGAACATCAGTTAACAAATCTGCTTCATTTAAAAGAGCGTGCTCTACACCATAAAACTCAGCAATAATCTGATACCCCACAGTAGGAATGTCTTTCGTCTTTGATTCATCAAATGTGTAAATGCTTCTTTCGGGGTGTTTAGTTTCCAGTAAGCGAATTTTATGAGGAACAACACTTACGTGGTATAAATTGGAAGTATTTCCTAAAATAGTCGCTCCGTAATAGTGGTTAAAATTAATATAAAATTCTTCAATAGTAAATCCTGCTTCTAACAGATGTTGTTGGCACATCCATATATCTTGGGGAGTTTTCGTTCCGAATGAAATAT
>JAEOTY010000350.1 GCA_016839625.1 Candidatus Hodarchaeota archaeon | reverse complement strand
TTTGTCACTCTAAATACTGTATTCTTTTTTATAAACAAAAATTCAATCCTGCCTGGGAAGATCGCTACTTGGTTTATAAAGGTCACTTACTTTCCTTTCTTCAGGTATCTATCGTTACAATTCGAATTACAGAATCCTCAAAATCTTGATTATCTTATTTTGAATCAAGAGTCACTCTCTGTCATTCTTCAAAGTATTGCAAAATGTTCTTCCCTTCTTGAAATAAGAAGAATATCAAATTGAAAATATTCTTTTAAAAAATTTAAATACTAATATAGACTCGAATTTTATTAGATATTAAATTATGAATGAAAACTGATTACAATAAAGATTGAGGGAATCCTCAAATGAGAAAAGAGAAATGTTCGTTTTGTGGGAAAGAGTTTGACATCCAAGATTTATATAAATCACTTAACAGTGATGATTTTACATGCAAGGAATGTCACAAAATAATGATAGAAGAAGGAAAGGTAAGCGAGGAGGATTACGTTTATGCTGATATTACAGAAGTTTCTAGAAGAGCAGATCAACCTGATGATGAAGAATCACATTATGAAGGGGATGATTGGGATCAGCGAGATCATCAAGAGCCTGATTATGGGGATTCCTCCTAATGTCTGAGTCATATCTCATATTGAACCGGACCTTTGATCAAACACAAGAGGGAAAAATCAATATAATAATTGGTTTTCTTGAAGATCAATTTAAAATGTAAGTCAAAGCGGTCGCTTGATTTCATCTGTAATAGATTAAAGTTAATTATAAGAATCGACTCAACGGGATTCTTGATGTCTGAAACGAAAACAAAGACCGCTCTAATTACTGGTGCAACTAGTGGAATTGGAAAAGCTTTTGCATATTTTTTTGCTAAAGCTGGATATAATTTAGTCATTACTGGAAGACGAGAAAATATTATTCAGCCAATAGCAGAGAAATTAGAAAAGAAATATGGTGTTTCTGTTGAGGTTCTTATTATTGAGTTATCAAATCAACTAGATCTTGATGAATTAGTCCAAAAAACCAAAGAAATTAAAGAGTTAGAAGTTTTAGTAAATAATGCTGGATTTGCGACTCGAGGTACATTCGTTGAGAACGATTTCAGCCAACAGGAGGCTATGGTTCGAGTTCATATTCTTACGGTAATGAAACTCACTCATGCTGCTCTCCCTAATATGCTTCTTAGAAAAAAGGGTATCATAATCAATGTTTCATCAATGGGAGCTTATCTTATTGGGCCTCATAATACTGTATATTGTGGGACTAAAACTTTCATAAATGCCTTTACCGAGTCGCTTCATCTTGAGCTTCTTAACACAGGGATTCGTGTTCAGGTATTATGCCCAGGGTTTGTAGTAACTGATTTTCATAGAAAAATGGGGTACAATTTAGCTAAGTTACAAAAAAACCGTGGTCTCATACAATGGATGACCCCTAAAGAAGTTGTGATAGCCTCAATTCGCGATCTAGCAAGGGGAAAAGTAGTGAGCATTCCTGGAAAATCTAATCAATTTTTATATTTTCTCTCACGGTTCTTGCCACGCCAGATGTTCTACAGTTTGTTGTTGAGGAATCTTAAAAAATTGGCTTCCTCAATTTGAAGACCAACGAATGTTCTACAAGAAAGTAGATTTAAGACCAGATTATAGAGCTTACCAACATTTTTTATATACCAGATGTGTAAAATGACCAACGTGTACAAATTTCGATGTCAGGAGCAGTTTCAGCGCAATCTGATTTTTTTATTATAGATAATAAGCAATGTTACTGCACAAGCTGCCGCTATCATAAAAACCACAACCCCTAGAACTTCCCCTTCCGCTGTTGGTATGTCATCTTCAGTTGTTAATACCAATTCATCTGTACAAATTTCGATGTCAGGATAAGTTTCATTGCATTCATTGATAAAATCACAGATACCCATGGTTAAGTAATGAATTGGGATGAGATACTTGGGTTGAATTACCCCTATGGCGTCGATGGCATCTTCAAATTCCATAGTTGCATAGGAATCCCCTACAGCGAGTATGAGAACGTCAATATTTCCTTCTAAATTCCGAAATTGAGGAATGTTACCGGTATCTCCTGAATGAAATATTCGAATTCCGTTTACAGTAATGATATAACCACACCAGTTGTTTTGGTAAGGGTGTCCAGTGTTGTAGGCTCTAAACGCTTCATAGTGGATACCTGCGGCAGTTCCAGTGTCTCCCGGAACTACTCCGATCCCGTCATAAGTGGAGATAAACTCACTACATGAACTGGGGCCGATAAACGTGGTCGTGTTCTGGGCTACTAAATCGATTGAAGGAGGGTCATAATGGGCAAGGTGCGGGTGAGTGATAAAAATCACATCAGCTGGCTTGTCGGCATATCCTAGAGGAATATCAAAAAGATCTATGTATACTCTTGTTCCATTGCCCTCAATGCACACAGCCGACACATTACAGTATTCATTATCGCTTTTAATGTGTGTTATAGTTACCTTATTTGCGTTGGTGTTAGCTGTAGCGGATGGAATTAAAATGACACATAATACGATTATGGTTGCTTTTTTTGTAGGAATTGCCATTTAAAATCCGCTTGTTTTATTTTTATTATTAATTGAACATTTTTTCTATTGATGCAATTGTCAAACCACGGATTGCGTAGGATATAACGGTTAAATAATCGTTTTGCATAAAAGACAGAACGGACAAGAATGGATTATTCATTGAATAATTTCTGTCTATAAAATAATTTAGGAAAAAGAACGATGTATATCAAAAAAAGTGAAGAAAAATCTGTAGGGGAGGAAATTAGAAGTGTCAATTCTTTAAATCTATTAGTTATAACTTTTCTAATAGGATTAGCGATTTATTTGGTCGCTCAGATTATCGGGTTGTTTCTAACCACTGAAGCATATGGTCCAATCATAGACGGCGGTAATGGTTCAAAACTGTTACTAACTGACTTAATGTTTCTCTCTCTCTCCCTTGGTATGATTTTCTTGACGAGAGGGAAATTAACCGAATATGGATTATGTAAACCTATTGGAAAACTTAATTGGGGACAGATATTAGGAATAGGATTAATCATCGGCTCAATTGCTACCATCATCATTATTGTAACAGGGGCAAATGGAAATCCTGCTCTTTCCGGTCTGGGTATACGAGAAAAAATAATCCTCCTCTGGTTTTTTTCGAGTGTTACAGAAGAGATTTTTGTGAGAGGGTTCCTGCAGGGTTACTTGAATCCTCTGGAAGGCTTGAAGATTAGTATTGGTAAGCAAACTATCTCATATCCAGTTCTATTCAGTGCAATATTCTTTGGTCTTATACATATTCCCTTGTTACTTTTTGGGGCAGATCTTATATCAGTTGGCGTTATCTTTGCAATGACAGTAACTCTAGGGTTTTTTGCGGCTTCTTTTAGAGAGAAGCATCAAAGTATATTACCGTCAATTGGCATTCATGTGACAACGAACATCGGAGGAACAATGTTAGGGCCAATGATATATGCAATCTTGGTAGGAACAATTTAAATCGAGTAAAATGAGAAAGAAAAGGGAAAAATGAACGGTACAAAGTAATGCTCGTGTTCAGATTTTTAATTAGCAGGAAATGATTAATCTTAGTTCTGGTAACTGTAGAGGCATCTGATGGGAATGTAATGGTAATTTCTGTCGCATTCCATTCAAGGAATTCACCAGTAACCATTACTACCTTATCAGTGAAAACTCCATAATCCGAGTCAATCTCTGAGACTATCACGGTAGCAGGATCATCCTCACTTGCTCCTAAATTTATTACCCCAAGACAAATGTTTCAATTTTGAAACATTAGGGTTGTTCTGTTAATGGCTAATGTTATTCAGAGGAAATCGTCTTCACTTTTATTCCGTTTATGATTACGAAATTTTATGAAAATGACCTGTAAAACGATTGTGAAACTAAAAAGAAAAAATGAAAATCCGGTAGTACTTTCAGAGCGCGAATTACTTAGACTAAAACGAAGCCCCTCTTTGTACAAGACATCAAAAATATGCTTGTTTGACCCGTTCCCGAATCGTTGCTTTCCACTGGATCAATTCTTCCCACTTATCAAGTTCTGATTGGATAGCTCCATTTTTTCTTAGAAAAAGAACTATAAACAAAAATTCATAGAAGGCTATTGGAAATACAATGAATTCAAAATCCCACTTATTTTCTGAAGAGGAAGTTCATTTCCAAGTTGATGACATTACTCTTGCTGGAACATTATCAATCCCCCAAAAAACCAGAAAATCCCCTGCTGTGATTTTACTCAGTGGTTATGGGCCATGTTTACGTGATTATGAAGAAAGAGGACTGAAAAAATTTCGGATAATCTCATCCTATCTTGCAAATAATGGAATTGCTGTTTTTAGATATGATGATCGGGGTGCAGGGAATTCTTCTCCCGTTGATTGGTCTCAATTTACCATTTATGATTTTTCTGATGAAGTGTTGGCTGCTGTGAAGTTCTTACAACAACATGAACAAATAGACTCAAATCAGATTGGTTTAGTCGGTCATAGTCTAGGTGCCGCAATCGCTCCTTTAGCTGCTTCTAGGTCTGAAGAAATTGCATTTATTGTTGTTCTCGGAGGGTACGGGTTAATAGGAAGTGAAACTGGTGCAATTACTAGGAAATATTTAGGACGATTATTAGGAGAAACAGAAGAAGAAACTGAAGAAGGAGTGAAATTTGTTAAAAGTATATTCCAAGTTCTTCTTTCTGGTGAGGGATGGGAGGAAGTTTGTTCTGTAATTCTTGAGAAAATGACGTTAAAATTCGATAGCTTAGCTGAAGATCAGCAAGCCGTGTATATGACTGTTGAAAACTATTTGAATTCTACTTATGAGGGTTTTTTATTATCACAGGGAAATACTCCCATGTATCGATCTTTTTTGCAATATGATCCAAGTTCTTCTTTTTTAAAAGTATCTTGTCCAGTTTTACTTCTATTTGGAGAATTAGATGTTGTTCACCCACCTGATCAACATATGAATGCAATGACGAACGCTCTAAGAAACGGTGGTAACAATAGCGTCAGTATTGAAATATTTTCTAAGACGGACCATGAATTTACAAATGCAGATTCAATGAAGAAGAAAGATTTTACTCCAAAACTTCTCCCCACAATTATTGATTGGATTGTGAAAGCTATTAGTTGATTAAAATTCCCTATCGGTAATTCCCTCATGGGAGCTTTTTTTGTTAGTTTGGCTTACCGAGGATCAGCTACTTGGTATTGTTAAAAGAATTTCGGTTCCATGTCTATAGGTACTGTTAATCTTGATTTTTCCTTTATGTTTTTCTATTATCCCCCTGCAAATGGATAATCCCAGGCCTGTACCTTTTCCTAACGGTTTGGTTGAAAAGAAGGGTTCAAAAACTCTGGTTAAATTGGTTTTTTTAATTCCAATTCCATTATCCGTCATTTTAATTTCAAGATTATTCCCTTTCTTGTCAGCTGCGATAGTAATTCGAGGCTCAGCTTTGACATTCTCCAGAGCATCTATTGAATTGTTGATTATATTTTGAAATACTTGAGATAGTAAAGTTTTATCCCCAACAGCTTCAAGATCTTCGTTGATTTGAAGATTAACACTTATTTTCTTTTCGATTAACCTAGAGTTTATGGATGGAGAATTGAGAAGCTCAGCTATAAGAGATTTAACCTTAAACTTAACTGGAATGAGGTGCATTTTCCTTGAAAATTGTAGAAGTTCTGTTACAATTTTAGAGCATATTTTTACTTCATTCTTTATACTTATGAGTTCCCTTTCTAATAAGCTGTTTTCGAGAGTTGAAGCGTTTTGATTAATAACATTCAACAAATATTCAGCTTTGAGGGTAATGTTTGCTAAAGGTGAATTTATTTCATGAGCAACCCCAGCAGCGAGCTGTCCTACTGCCGCGAGCTTATTCATTTCAACCAATTCTTCTTGAAGTTCTGTAATGTCCCTACCACTTAGCTGAACTTCAACCACATTCCTAGAATCTTCAATAATCGGAGAAGCGTTCCATTCAATCGCTCTTATCCCTATAGGAACTATAAAGTTGATTACTGTTTCTTCTATGTGGTCTATATCCTTTGTAACTCGTTTTAAAAACAATTTTATCTTCTTTAGATCATTAGCGTGCACAAAATTTAAAACATTTTCGTGTAACATCTCGTTCTTAAGTTTTCCAAAGAATTCTACTCCTGATCTATTAATATACGTACATTTTCCATCAGGTTTAATCCTCATAATAATTTCGTGCGCTAGGTCTGTTATACTCTTGAATTTCTTCTCTGATTGTTTTAATGCTTTTTCCATTCTTACCCGATCAGTAACATCTTGTAAGGTCAAAACTAATCCTATAACTTTATTATCAAAGTCAAAAATTGGGATTAAACTCCAGTCCCAATAAGAAACTCCTCGCTCAGGATGTTCTGCATAGCTGAAAGCTTTTGCAATGGTAAAATATGGTTTTTTCTGCTTTACTACCCGATTGAAGATCTCTTCATTCTCTTTATTGGGGTACAAATCAAAATGATTTTGCCCTGGAAAAAATTCAGGTTCTCGATCATCAGCTTGAGCATATGCACGATTTACCTTAACAAAATTGAACTGTGGATCCATAAAGGCTATCAATATATCTGTGGTGTTTAAAATTTGCTCAAGTAACTGATTTGTTTGATTTAAATTTTCCTTTGATTTCTGTAAAGATCTCTCAACTTTATTCCGTTCAGTAATGTCCATCGTATATTCAATTGCTTGTTTAACAGTTCTATTTTTGTCAAATATCGGATGACAATGGATTTCATAAACTCTCGGTTTTCCCTCGGTATCTAGGTGAGTATGTTCAATGGTAATTGGTATTTTCTTTTTTTTCACAATTTCAAGAGGACAAGGGTGTTCTTCGCCTGTACATGGTGTTTTTCTACCATGGGTGAGAAAATAACATGTATCTGTGGATTTATAATCCCCAAAAATCGTTTTAGCTGCTGAATTACATAGTTTTAGGGTGTAGTCAGAAACATCAATGATATAAAAAGGATAATTAAGAGAATCTATCAATTTTGTATGCTGATAATCACTTATCAGGTTTTACTCCTCCAATTTTTTCTATAATCAGGATAGCTGAATCTGTATTTCATCTTTCATACTATTATAAGTCTACCTATAGATCCATCAAACAAATACCATTTTTATTAAAAAAAGCCTTCTAGATTTAAATTATGATTCTTTAGAGGTATCGACTTTTGTTGCTCTTCTAATATGATTAAAAATTTTTATTTTCGATCCTGGATCGACAAATCCAATTTTTTCTAAGATGAATATAATTTCAGCAAAATAATTCCCTCGTGGCGTTAGATAATATAGATTATCATCTTTTTCTAAAATATTCTCCTCAACCAATTTCTTTAAGTGAAAAGCGAAGGAGGATGAACTTTTGACTTGTAATTCATCGAAGATTTTGTTAAAATTTAACTTAGAATGAGGCTTTAATAGATTTATAATATCTTTCCTTAATGGATGTGAAATAAGATTAATGATACTATTAAATGTGTGAATTGAAAGCAATGAGAGTGTATCATGAATCAATGGCCGATATACTGCATTTTCATGATTTTTTTCATCAATCAAAAATATTAGAGAGAAATTTGATGTAAGTATTTGCTGACTTATTTCCTCAATGAATCCTTTAAAGTGACTCCAATTGTGTACTCGATAAAGTTCTTCTATCCCCTTAAAAATAATGGTTCCTTTCCCTTTTGTTCTGATAAATTCTTCAATTTGGTGTTTCAAAAGGTGTAGTTTTGTTGGAGGAACCACATTGGCTCCTTTAGTGAAGCCTAGATGAAAATTTGACGCATTTTTAATTTTATATTCATTGGTAAGCTTTTGGGGATCCTCATTAGAAATGACTAAGAATGGTTGTTCATACTCATCGAGGGTGCTCTCTATTGAATAATCGGGTAAGCCTTGCTGATTCGCAAAAGGAGAAAAGGAAAATTTGTTTCTTAGTCTTACTTCCTCCTCTACTTCTGCTATTTTTTCTCTTAAAGGTGAAAATTCAAATGGTTTGAGAATATAATCATAAGCACCAGTTTTCATTGCCTCTACAGCTGAATCAATGCTTCCATATCCCGTTATTACTATGCTTATTAAATCGATACCTTTTTTTCTGATCTCCTTAATTAGATCAATGCCTGATAATTCTCCCATCTTTAAATCAGTTAAAAGTAAATCAAAATTTTCTTTCACAATCAACTTTAAAGCTTCCTCCGCTGACGTTGCAGTAGAAATTTCGTGTTGATCTAAAAGTAAAATCTTACCCATTGTTTCTAAGAAAGTTGTATTATCATCAACAATTAAAATCCTCATAGTAACATTTTCCTATTGTAGAAGTAATTCAACTTCTTTAGCTTAATCGATTTGAATATCCCTTGAAAGCTTCGAAGATCCTTTCACTATTTGATCCTATTTATTTCAAATTTCTGTAAAATATCATTCGAAGTGTTGTTCTGAATATTAAATTCTCATGTGACTTGATTTATTTTATCTCAATTCAATTTGAGTTGTTCTTTCTTGGATAGAAAATTACGTAAATCGTAATTAACTTAATAACTTAAGAAAGCTCATTCTACTTCTACTACTAACCATAAAGACGATCTCATGAATGATTTATGGAGGAAACTCTATGTATCATGATGAAATTGATAGGAAAATTCTAGAAATTCTGGATCGGAACGGTAGAACTACATTTACTGACATAGCTAAGTCTATTCAAAAAACTGAGGGTACAGTTAGGAATCGTATTAAACGATTGCAGCAGACAGGGATAATCAATGGTTTCAGAGTTGTTACTTTCCCTGAAAATCTTGGATATGATATTCAAGCGATTATAACATTTCAACTTGAACCTAGTTATGATAATTATATCCAAATAGAGGATTTACCGAAAAAAGCAGAGAAAAATAACAGTAGACTTATCTCTCTCTATCGAGCCAATGACGAAAATTTGTTTATGCTTGAGGTTCTTTCTAGGAACTTACAAGATTTAAACAATTTCATTTTACAACTAAAAGATTTCCAAGGTGTCTCAGAAGTCTCCAAATTACTTAAAAAGGAACGAATTTACGAATATGTCTCGTAAATCAATCTGTTGAATTTCAATGTTATGAATATACCTGAACTAGAGAAATTTTCCATCAATACGTCCGATTAAAAATTGAAAGGAGGTTAATTCTATGACCATTGAAATGGTAGAGGATTTTGAGGCTCAATCAGCAGAAGTAGAGTTAGTTTGCCCCTGGTGTCACATTCATAGCATTTCTGCTATTGTTAATCATCTTATGCTTCGCCTTAAGTGTTCTGAATG
>JAEOTY010000349.1 GCA_016839625.1 Candidatus Hodarchaeota archaeon | reverse complement strand
TTTAAGCTAAAACCATCTCTAAGGAATTGCTTTGTTAGAAATGGTAAAGTTACGGGCTCCTATTCAGCTATGTAGGTTATTAAGATGATAGGAATTGAAAAATTAGTTTTAAAGATTGAGAATCCTGCGAAAATACGAAATGCTCTTGCTGCGAGTGGACCATGTCCACTCAGAGTAGCTTTTGACCTCGATGAAACCGTTCAAAAAATTGTCGAGTCAAAAGGAGAAGTGGGAGAGGTTATTCTAAGTCGTATACAAAATATGAAGAAAGAAAAAATCGATGATATTACATTAGCGTGCTTCTGTTATATCTTAGAAAAATTAAATTACAAAAAAGCGACCCCCAAAATAGTTGATTTACTCGTTGATCTAATAGAGGAAAAAGATATTGTTTTTTCTCAACATTTCGCTGCACACACTATTAAAATCCTAACAGGACAAAAAGATTTAGATCTAGTCAATTACGCTTATTCCCAAGAAGAAATTGATGAAATAATTACGAAATTTAAGGCTAGTTTAAAATCAAAAGGGAGGTAATTAGAGTATGACACACAGAGTATTGAAAACTTCAGCAGGCCAAATAGTTAATCATGGCCACCGCACTTGGGATTATAGTGAAGCTGAAAAACTAGAATACCAACAAGAATATTTGAATGATTATCCAGGAATAGAACCTATATATTATACACATCTAAATCTTGTTAGAAAAGAGCTCCTGCCGACTCGTTATTATAATTGTTGGGCCTTCACATTTGATCCGAGACAGTGTTGGATTAGTACTGGGGGAGATGTCCAAAAAATACTTGATGACAATGGTACAGAAGTTCCTGATGGTTCAGTAAAACCAGGGGATATTATATGTTATCGAAGAAACAATTCGATTATGCATACAGGAAGGGTATGGGAAGTTGATAGTGCAGGTCATGCTACTGTAATCAGAAGCAAATGGGGTGGACTAGGGGAGTATCTGCACCCACCGCTAACAGTTCCACCGAATTATGGTACTGAAATTACCTATTGGAGATGCACGCCTCTTCAAGGTCGAGCCCGACTATTTTTAAAAGACAGTAGTGCGGATGATGGCTCACAGTGTTCTCCCGAGCCATATTGGGACAGTCCAGATATTTGGGTTGATAGTAATTTGGATGGGAATGCAGATGAATATCCAATTATAAACCAAGCTAATCATGTGTACGCACAAGTAAGAAATGAAGGAACTGAATCTATAACCAATGTTCAAATTCGATTCTACTGGGGGGATCCCACAGGAGATATACCCGCCTCAGATTGGAATTTGATTGGAACATTCACAATCTTAAACTTAGCTGGAAACTCAACCGTGGTTGCTGGACCAGTTACATGGGTTCCTCTTGGTGGGTCAACTCAGCAATGTCTATTTGTGATTGCTGTTGGTGGGGATGACATTTTAGACTCCTCTGAACCTGATCCGATAGTCTACCCATTCAATGTACGTTGGGAAAATTGTATTGGTATGAGAAATGTTACAGTCATTTCAGCAACCTACGATGAACAGGAACCACCGGGAGTAATTTTGTTATTTGACACATCAGGGAGTATGTCGTGGAGTCATGAAGGCCAATACAATGTAGTTCCCGACAGACAGAGATTGACCTTGGCAAAAAGGGCAGCTATTCCGTTTCTGCATTTATTATATGACTATTATCCAGGTCAAGCAAAATTTGGAATTGTGACATTTCCGTGGCATCCATGGCAAAGTGGTACAAGTTGTAATGGTCAGATCGTTACCTCCATCACACAAGCTGATGATGTAAGTGTCAACATAGCCGTATCGCAGATTATCCCTAATCTTATAGCTGAGGGAAACACTCCACTTATAGCGGGAGTCTATACGTCTATTACTGCGTTAGGAATAGAACCAAGACGAGCGATAGTACTTTTATCAGATGGTTATCACAATTGCCCCTCACAAGTAAATCTGGGGGATCCACAGGTCACTGATCTCATTAATTCCCTTGTTACAGGAACAACAAGAGTGTATTCGATAGGATTTGGTCGTCCAACTGATATTGACCATCCATTGTTACAAGCCCTTGCTGATCAGACTAATGGATATTTCCATGATGTAACAGGGCCAAATTTCGACCCTCTAAGCTGGGATCCCTCAATTGCGCTTCAAGATACGTACAAAAAAGTATTAGTGGAGTGTCTTGAATTACAACCTGTGGTTGACCCATTGGGAACCATCAATGAGGGGCAGACCATAACACGGGAGGTGAAATTAAACAAACACGATCAAAAAATCAGTTTTTATCTAAGTTGGGTAACAACTCTGGAAAGCAGACTAGATCTGACAATTTATTCTTCTGATTCTCAAATTGTGCCAATTGACGACCCTGAAATAAGCTATCATTATGGAGATACCTTCCTAATTATAACACTTAATCCTGGTTTCTTACAAAAATCTGGAAAGCTAGGATCCTCTCCATGGAAGGTTGAAATTATTGGAAAAGGATTAGAAAAAGGTGAGCAAGAGAAATATCATTTTAGTGTTATTTCGAAATCAGGCGTCAAATTAAACCCCATTCTTCAAGCCCTCCCACTAAGTACGGGTACCAATATTATTGTGAAAGCAGAAATTTTGGAAAAGGGGAAACCAATCATCGACCTTAAAAACGTCTTTGTTAAGGTGAGTCGGCCTGAAGAGAGTATAGGTAACTGGTTGTCAAAGTACAGGGTCGATGCTGAGAAATTAAACGAAGTTCCAAGAAAATATAAACAAGAAACTCTCCCATTATGGTACCGAAAGGCAAGATATCTGGTTGATATTCAGAAAGAGGATTTTCCACTTAGAACAGATGTAGATACAATACAGCTGTTTGATGATGGAACCCATGGGGACGAAACTGCTGATGATGGGATATATACGAATGTTTTTACTAATACGCTTATAGAAGGCACATATACGTTTCACTTCTATGCTACAGGACATACTCATGATGGTTATCCGTTTGAACGAGAATATGAGATCCAGAAATATATAAAAGCGGGATTTTGCCCTGAAACTAGTGATGTCCAGGTAGATATTGTTAAAAGTGATGAAGTAATTCAAATAGTACGCGTGACTGTAACCCCAAAGGATATAATAGGTAATTATTTGGGATCAGGATATGTAGGTAAACTTTCTTTAACTGTATCATGGGGAAAAGTTGTTAGCAAGCTTCAGGATAACAATGATGGTACATACAGCCAGATGTTTGAATTACCAAATAGTATTTCAACCAAAGCGGAAATTGCGGTTAAATTTGGAAGAAAAACAAAATTAATTAGCCTAAGCGAGGGAGCTATCACTCCTAACAACTAGCCCACTATTGCTCACCAAAATAAATAAAAACTAATTGATTATCGAAAAGTATCTAAAAATGAGAGTTCACACCTAAAAAAATGGGAGTGTTAAATATCAAAGAAAAAAAGATCCTGTTAAAACACCAAGTAGCTATTATATTTTTTAGAAAAAATAAGACTATTTTTGAGAGGGTACCTTGGAAATCAAGTTTTCTTCTCGCTCTATTTTTAAATCTCTTGATCATAGGATCTTGCAACAACTTTCTTGTTCATCAAGTTACTGCTGTTGGAGGTTGGAATGGAGATGATTTCTATTATGTTCCCATCGCTTGGAGTGCGGTAAATGGGAGTCCTGCAATGGAAGATCCTAATGTACCTAGCTATCCTGGAGGTCCCGCTGACACCACTACAGATGCAGTCCTATTGAGAAGATGTGAACGCCCCTCAGTACATATTTACTCGGAGCAAGCTGGAATTGCTTTCCGATCAGCAATGCAAATTGGGATGGAACCATATATACATCCGATCGTGGGAGATTATAATATAACATGCGGAACATTAGGGGATGTGAGGGGAGATGGTTATGGTTGGACCGAAATTAATAAAATCTTGAACGAACATTGGTATAAATGGCAATATTTTGGATATGCATCGCTAGGTATTGATACAATCAATGTTGGTCTTTTTCATGACGGAACTGGGAATTATGTGTCGATACTAGGCTGGGGTGCCGCGGATGGTCCAATTATTGTTGTCGATAACCATTTTTTATATCCAGGAATCCCTGACCGTACTTTTCCAGGCAGTACTAACCAATTTCCCCTTACAGATCCTATGGATCTACTCGTTGGTCATGAGCTGGGTCATGCTTTATATTTACTTCATCGAAATGATATTACAGCCCTGATGTATCCACAATCACAAGATAATGACGGAGATGGGAGTAGTGATAATTTCGCGTTAAATGCTGCTGAGATAACAACCACTCGATTCTATTGTCAAGGCATTCCAGGATGGGAGGAGGATCCTCCTCACGAAGTCATCCTTGGGGACATTGTTGCGGCTCGTCGAGTCGATGAGGTTAATGAATCAAACTATCTTCCTCCATATCTTGATCTCTCTTCTGTTAAGGTTTCATTCAATGTATCAAAGGGTGAAGCCACCTTCGAACTTCAACTCTTTGGTCTTATCCCTGACCAAGTAGATCTCCTAAATTATTGGATCCTTGTTGACGTAGACAATCAGAAGGCGACGGGCGCTGGAGAAAACCTGCTAGACGCAGTTGGAGTCCCCTTGACAAACTTTCTCGGAGCGGAACTTGTCATACGAGCAGATGTTCTAGGAGCTAATTCAATCACGGGAATAATATGGCACTTTCAGGACGACCAACTCGTTCAACTCCAGGAAGGATTTATTTTCAATACTTATCCCCTTGTCCTTTATCCATTGTACGCCAGTGGTGCTGAGTTAGATGAGGACTTACTTCAGGGCGTCCCCGTTCATCATCTCATTAGTGCTACATTAGAGAACAGCATTTCGGAAATCAATCTAGAACAAATGTTCAATATTCAAGTAATTACCGTCAATGGTTCTCAGGCTTGGGATAAGTTAGATGATACCATTTCAGAACTAGGAGAGGCTGTTGTACTAGAGTATCCTTCTTTTCCTCATTGCTTTCCCAAGGAGGACGCAATCTCTGGAAAAGATATTGAAATTGAAATTGTAGGTTTACTTCCAAACACTCAAGTTCACGGGTTCTTTGATCACATTCTGGTCTTTGAAGGCACAACGAACAGTACTGGAGGGAATATTGTACGATTCCCAATTCCTCTAAATACTTCAGAAGGATTCCATTATGTTACTTTTGTAGTAGAAAATACAGCTCTTACAGCAAACTGTGTTCTAAAGATTACTCATGAATCAAAAACCACACCTAGCTTCGGTTATATGTTACTACCAAGTTTCACAGCATTAACAATAATTATTCTAAGAAGAAGAAAAAACTGAAGCAATTAGAGAGTTTAACATTAAAGGATTTAATCATTAACCACTTACTTAGCAGATTGGA
>JAEOTY010000348.1 GCA_016839625.1 Candidatus Hodarchaeota archaeon | reverse complement strand
CTACTACAGGTTATGTTACTGTTGAGAAATTCAACCAGACCAAGTGGGACAACGCCACTGGCAAATGGGTAGATGATGCTACCGTTAGCTTCTGGAATATTGACGCCCTTGATAAAGCGCCGAATACCGGTAAGATCATTATCGCTTCTATGGACTCAGCTCTCGCTGATTTGAAGACTGGTGGCGTTAATATCATGGATCCCCAGTTTACCATGGCCAACATTCTTGATGAGCTTCAGGCAGAAACTGCGATTCAAGCGGTTCTCTCACCTGAAACTGGTTGGCAAGCCATTTACATGAATCCAAAATTCAAGGCGCCAGATGGTACGTATCCTTTCCAAAAGAAAGGTGTCCACCACGCGATCTCTCACATAGTACCTCGTGAGGACATTATCACATACCTTCTAAACGGTTTAGCTCTCCCAGGTTATACCCCTGTACCAATTACTTCATGGGCAGCTATATCTGAGACTGATATGATAGCTTACAAGAAAACAATGACAGCTACTGACGGTTCAACCCCCGAATCAGCTGCAACGACTGCATACGATGAGTATTCACCAACTCTAGCATTCGATTGGCTTGACACTGAAGACTATGACACCACTGCTTGGCGAGCGTACGAAGCAGAAGAGTTAACTACTGTCAGTGTAGCCCCAGGATTCGAACTTCTTATGGCTACCCTAGCCATAACAGGTGTTGCTCTCCTCTTCGATCTCAAACGAAAGAGATAAACCCTCTTTCTCCCTTCTTTTTCCTTTTTTTCTATTAGTATTTTTCACATTCTTTTCTTTGATCCTTATCTTATAAGATTAAGGTAAGTAAGATCTATTGATAGCTTCTAATCGTATACTAGAGATATGGAGAGCTGCCAAACATAATTAGATTATTTAATACTCTAAACTTACCAAGAATTAATGAAAATACTTCAAATGAGCTCTAAGACGAATTTCGCTATCAAATTCCTTAGGGCAATATTGGCATCGAAACATCCTACAAGTTCCTTTTCTCTCGTGAAGTCTCAAATCTACGAGACGATCGAACTTTTCTCTGCACTTCTCACAGCGGAGTTCTTTTTTTCGTCTTGGGATTTTATCTCTTGGAGGGGGATTAGAATCCAGCTTTTTCTTATAGATTCTATGCCTTAATGATGAAACCTCAAAACTTTCCCGAAATAATGGATGAAGAATTTCTGTTCGACCAAGAATTAAGAAGCCTTCAGGAACTAACAGATCAAAAAATCTTCTGAGAATACTTTTCTGGGTTTCTTTTGCAAAGTAAATTAACACATTCCGACAAAAAATTATATCTAATTTTGGAAAAGCAAATTTATCCTTCAACAAATCTAGATGAGAGAAATCAATCATTCTTCTTACATTATGCTTTACTCGTCGTCCCTTGCCAAATTGTTCAAAATATTTCAATGAGAATTCATTTGGGACATTATTTAGAGTATCTCCCTCGTAAATACCTCTTCTAGCGACTTGGAGGAGCTCCTCATTAAAATCAGTCGCATAGATCTTAACACTATGTTTTAAAATTTGCCGACCCAAAATATCATGGACAATACAAGCAATACTATAGGGTTCTGGTCCTACTGCACAACCTGCGCTCCAGATTCGAATCGATGGGGATAGAACTTTCTGGGTTTTTTCTTTTATGTAGGAAGCTAATATCCTTCGAAATTCTTCCCAGGTATCTAAATCTCGGAAAAATTCGGTTACATTGATAGATAAGCATTTCTTCAATAATTTTACTTCATTTTCTTCCTTTGATATTACATCGTAATAATCTGTATAATTACTTACACCTCGCTTTCTCATTCTAATAGCTAAGCGACGTGCCAAATATTTCTCTTTATAAGAGCCAATATCAGAAAAACCCCGTTTATAAAGAAATTTTTTAATTAAATCAATATTCTGTTGATCTGGATACATTAATAGTCTTCTCAAATAGTAAGGGTTATTTGTTATTGGACTCCAAAATCGCAAGATTCTGTTTGAGGGAATGGAAAACCAGTTCACTGCTTCTTAATATATTAATTGCTTTATTTTTAATCACATTAAAATATCAGCATTTAACCTTCATCAATAAGAATAATTAAAGTTATACTTATTGAAAAAAGAACGAATTAAGGTGAATATTGTGTCGAAAATAGAAGAATTTAATTCCTATAGAGAAAAAATGACTGAAACTATCCTAGAAAAGAGAAACTTGGAGATAAAGAGATTTTTTGCCCTAGATTCGCGAGCTTATGAAGACGGAGCTTTATCTGCCAAAGTTAAGGAACTTTTAGGTTTGGTGGCAAGTATGGTTCTTAGATGTAATGATTGTATTACGTATCATATTTTACAGTGTTATAAACTGGGGATTACTGAAAAAGAGATGTATGAGGCTTTTAATGTTGCATTAGTTGTTGGAGGTTCAATTGTTATTCCACATTTAAGAAAAGCGGTTGAAATCTATGAGGAATGCATCCAAAGATGAAAAACATCTAAAGAACTATCTAGTAATCTACTCTGTAATAATACCGTTGTCTAGTACCAACAATTGTATGATCTACAAAGAATGAAAAATCCTTGTTTTGAAGATAAGAATTGATTTTTTTATGTAGTTTCAGAACAGTTAATTGGAAATAGACACTTGGATGCTTTTTAAAAGTTGCAACTTCTTCTATCAATTTAACTACGAACTCGTGACCAATTTCTCCTCCCACGAGTTCTGATTCCTGTCCCAAAAAACCTTTCGCTGAAAAAGAGCCGTTATCATAGTATTTCTGGTCATACTGAGGGGGATTGCAAACAATCGCATCAAATTCATCTAGAGAATCATATAGATCCTCGATTATATGATTCTTAGCTTTCTTTACCTGAATAGCGGAATTTAAATTATTAATCTCAATATTCCTAAGAGCACTCCTATATGCTATTTCATTAATTTCCGTTGCTTCTACATGACAACCAATTTTAGCTAGCATCATAGCTATAATCGCTGAAGCACCTGTGCCAACTTCCAATACTCTTGAGGGTTGATCGCGTCTAATCCATGAAACAAAAGCCCATCGACTACAGACTGTTGGAATTAAAAACCCACAAGGAATAGTAAAATCTACTGATAAAAGGTCTTGTAATACCAACCTGTTATATAATAACAAAGCTTTGGTATTTCCTAAATCAATACGATTTTCAGCGATTTCATATTTTCTTAAGGTTGGATCGCGTCGCATGGCCTCTTTGAAAGATAAACCACATGGTTTTTGAGGAAAAGTTTGTTGTTTCATATGGTAAGAGCAGTAACAGAATAATGACTTAAAACTTAAGATTGAAATTCCTCGTACTGAAAAAGAATCTTATTCCCGCTTATTATTCACAGTTATGGATCTTGGTAATCATGAAGCAGAAAATAAATCTAAATTGGAAGATTTCAACACTAGCTCTCCACACAGGAGAGGAAGAAAAGTACGCTGACTCCCTTATTACTCCAATCTTCGCAACTTCCACGTTCAGCTTTCCAGACGTTGATACTGGTCGGAAGCGATTTGAGGGTGAAACTGGTTATATTTACACACGTCTCGGCAATCCAACCGTAGTAGATTCTGAAAAAAAAATTGCTGTTCTTGAGGGAATAAACCTACTCAAGAAGGGAAGTAACCACGTTGAGGGGCATGCTTTTTCTACAGGGATGTCGTGTATTGCAACAGTCATACTGGCTTTAACGAAGAGTGATGACACTATTCTAGCTACAAATCCTCTCTATGGAGGAACGACTTATTTACTCGAAGGAATCATGAAACCGTATCGTGTTAATACAAAATTTGTCAACACAGCAGGAGAGGAAGGGGTAGAACGAGTAACAGAATGTATCAACTCCAAAGTCAGTCTTCTTTATATTGAAACTCCTACAAATCCAAATTTAGTTATTTCTGATATTGAAAAACTATCCAAAATAGGTAAAGAACATGAAATCCCTGTCGTTGTAGATAACACTTTTGCAACACCTGTACTACAAAGACCCTTGGAACTAGGTGCCCATGTCTCATTACATTCAACCACAAAATACCTGAATGGCCATGGAACAACTTGTTCAGGGATTCTAGCGTCAATGTTAAAGGGAGAAAGAAAAGAACGGTTACATTTTGTCAAGAAAAATCTTGGTGCAACCCAATCACCATTCGACGCGTTTCTAGTATTAAATGGAATGAAAACACTACCTTTACGGATGGAAAAACACTGTTCTAATGCCATGACTTTAGCAGAATATCTTACAGAACATCCTAAAGTTAAAGAAGTATTTTATCCGGGTTTAACATCCCATCCTCAACATGAGCTAGCTAAACGACAAATGAATGGAAAGTATGGAGGGATGATAGCTTTTGAGTTAAAAGCAGGATTATCAGGTGGGGAGAATTTGATGAATAGTGTGAAACTCATCACATTAGCACCGTCTCTAGGATGTATAAATAGTCTTATTCAGCATCCTGCTAGCATGAGTCATGTCAAAGTTCCTAAAGAACAACGTATTGAAGGTGGAATTACTGATGGTTTAGTGAGATTTTCCGTCGGGCTTGAAGATGTTGATGATCTCATAGAAGATCTAGCACAGGCATTATCTAATACTTCTTAGTTTTACTCAGATTATACTTTATATATTACAAGTAAATCTAATGTGAAAGGTATGTGAATAGTAATATATTTATAGTACTTTCTATCTACAGTATATATATCTCGGACAACATCACTGTCCGATTCTGATACTCGATTCACCAAGGTTATATTTATGTCTACTACAGAAGATCAAGACCAGTCAAGAGCCCCAGTTATTGTAGCACAATTGATTTATGTTGTTATCGGCCTGTTTATTGTTAATGGTAAATTTCGTAGGAGAGGAAGAAGATATTGATAGATGAATACATTATTTTTTTCATCATGAGAATGAAGTTAATTTTGTAAATAATTTGTACTTAATCCATGGAATATTCGTTTCCTTAAATCCACAGCTCAGTTCTTTTTTTGGATACTCAAGACATAAAAGCAACAATCATGGTTCATCTCTCAGAAGAGATTAAATGATAACAGAATTTCTTACGAAAATTGGTAGAAGAAATGAAACATTCCACTTCACGGGTAGTAAGAGCCTTTGAATTTGCATATAATGCACATAAGGGTACGAAAAGGAAAGCAACGAATGTTCCATATATTACTCACCCTCTCTCCGTAGCTGTAAATCTTATGAAAAGTAACGCGTCGGAAGATTTAGTTGTTGCTGGATTGCTGCACGATTTAATTGAGGATGAAGGTGTAAAGCTATCTGAGATAAGTACGCTTTTTGGGGAAAATGTTGCTTCATTAGTAAAAGGAGCTTCCGAACCGACTAAATTACGTGAAAGTACATCTGATCCCAAAAAAACCTGGAAAAAAAGGAAACAGCACACCATAGATTTCATTCGAGACGCAGATAAGGATTTAAAGCTACTGTCTTGCGCTGACAAACTATCAAATATAAAAGACACAATAGAAGATTATAATAGGTTGGGAGAAGAATTATGGAATAAATTTAATGCTCCTAAAATTGAGCAGAGCTGGTATTATCGGTCAATGTGTAATTCTTATCAAGCTGGCCCCGAGAATATTAGTGATATGCCAATATTTCACGAATTTGAGATTTATGTGAAGCAAATTTTCAAAGACAAATCTTAAATTTGACCTATCTTTTCAAGAATGTGATCTTTTTGACTGGTATATCTGATTTGAATGCATTAGTTAAATCAATGAGTCCAAAATTGATAGATGGTGACTTTGTCTTTTGTTCTGTTTCAGAAAAACGTCTTTCTGAACTAAAAATCACCCCTCTCCTTTTGTTTAAAGAGGAAGAGGGAATTTCAATCATTGTTAAAAAACATACAGCAGATATCAATTCTCTTGCTTATTCAAGGATTTGGACTTTGATAACACTCACAGTTCATTCTGATCTTTCAGCAGTGGGCTTTTTAGCTCTTGTCACAGACAAACTAGCAAAATCTGGAATAAGTGTGAATATTATTTCTGCTTATTACCATGATCATTTATTTGTACCAAAAGAACAATCAGGACAAGCAATGTCGCTTTTAAATGACTTAACAACAACATCATAGGAAGAAAAGAAATGATTATATTTCCAATCTGATACTTCCTTTTTGTGCCTGCTTTATAGTGGAGCTTAAAACTTGTTATAAGTTTATGATAGTTTCTTTCCAAGCAGGCATACAATTATTTAATTATAGATTTTCCCTTGAGTAATTTATCAACTTCATCTGGATTACTTTTAACAATACGCCGACAAGCTTTTCGTGCTATGAACCATGTTCTTTTGTCATAATTATTTTCATCTAACCAATCTTGAAGTGTTGTTAAAACCAACTCAGGATGTCTTCTAGAAATATCAGCTAGATTGTTTCCGACGCTTTTGCGAACATATAAACTTGGATCACAATTTAATTTCTTTAAATATCTGATAGAATCCTGCGGTTTTTCACGAAGCCAGTTCTTACCACTGACTAATACTGGCCTTAGAGATTCGGATACACAACGTCTAATATTTTCATTATAATTAAACAACCATTCGTCATACAACTGGAGAACTTCATCTGGAAATACCTGTAACAATTCACGCATTGCCATTTGGGCGGATTCTCTCACAGCAAAGTGTGCATCCTTTGCTGCAGCTTTTATAACTGAAAGATAAGGTGTAATAGTATTTTCTTCAATACTACAATTGGTGGCGATTAAAGCTGTAAGGTGTCTAACCTGCCAATGATCACTGGTGATTAATACGTCTAAAGATCGTTTTTTAATATCAAGAGGGACTGTTTCTTGAATAATCTGTTTTCTAATTTGTCGTAAGGACCAAACGATACCTTTACCTGTCCTTTGAGATTTGGGAATGCTTCCATGTATCTGTTGAATCAACTCAAAGAGTGGCTCTGTGTTTTTATTAATTGTTAGATTATTCAAAATATCATTGATTGCCATTTTTCAATTTCTCATAGTCCATTGATAAATCGAGATTACAATGGAACGATTGTTGAAATTCTAAATAAGCCATCATTTATAAGCAACTTCTTAAAATTTCTTAAAATAGCAGGTTTGAGATGGAGTAAAGAGTCAAAAATATCGAGAGAAAAGGACTTTTTCAAAATCTAAGTGAGTTTAGGAGTCTGTTAATTGGGATTAATCGTACCAACCGATTTACTGGAATATCCTATGATAAACTACTTCAAATACCGGAATAAGGGGAAACTCAAAGACACGGCTCTCTCTCAATCATTGATTTCTCCTTATACTCGTTTTTTTCGAAAAAATCCTCGGAACTTCTTCATTGAGAATTTTAAAAAGCAACCCCTCAATATTAAGTGGGGTAAACCTTCAACGCGAGGACGTTTCTTTCGATCTACTGGCCAGTTAACCAGTCCATATCAACCCTTATCACCAATACTGGAAGATACAAAATATCAACCAGTACTCCGTATGGTAACTCATAAATATCAACATAAAGACTTTAATGGGAGAAACGAACCAAAATCCGCCATTTTATTCATTCATGGATATGCAGAAAACACTTTTTTCTTTCATGAGATTAGTTATTTTCGAATATTTTACCAGATCTTTAAGAATAATATATTTTCACTAGAACTCCCTCATCACTTCAGTCGACAGCCAAGGGATTCCCCTTTTTCTGGAGCTTACTATCTCAATGGCAATCCAATTCGTATGTTAGAATCAATCCGACAATCGCTTCAAGAGATCATCTATCTGGTTCAATACCTCAAAGAGAGATATGATAGAGTGATTTTACTCGGTGTTTCTTTGGGAGGGCATTTAACAGCTCTTGCTACTCAATTCATCACCGATGTAGATATTATATGTGCTCTGGCGAGTCCTTTTTTGTTTAAGCTCAACCCTAAGATAGTTCCAGTTTCCTCTACAATTATGTCTCAACTTAAGAGAGATGGTCATACAAATTGGTATAGGATTCTCTATATGTGCAATCTTAAGTATTTTGGATTACCAACTCCCTTTAATACAAATCGAAATACTGCAATTATCGGAGGGATCTACGATCGCATTGTCCCCCTCTCTAGTGTACAAGACCTGGCTCAGATGATAAACAAACCGCTTTTTGTTTATCCTGGAGGCCATTTATCCCTTATTGTGTGGCTTCGATCACTTCTCAGTCAGATTAATTGCTTATTCATCAGCTAACGATTTTATTAAAGTCCTATCTCTTTTAATTCACTTTTAATTCGTGCAATTTTTTCTGGGTTAAGAGTATTTAATCTCCAAAAGATGAGAACTCCAATAACGATGAATATCATAGGCAAGAGTGCAGCGTGAATATGAATTCCCAATTTAGCAGTTTCAGATTGAATATCAACATCTGCATTGAAATTTGTCAGTTCATGGACAAGCCAAAAAGAAATTGCTTGTACAGCAAACGCGAATCGACCAAAGAAGGCGCGGAACCCCATATACATTCCATCATTTCTCTTTCCAGTCTTAACCACAATTTCATCAATTACATCCGCTAAGGCCGGAGTCATGATCATCCAATAACCCCCAAAACCTAACCCGACTAAAAATACGAACACTGTAAACTCAAGAGATGTATCAATCATCGGTAAGACCATTGGTGCAATGAAGAATGCCATAACCAATGCAGCAATCATTAGAGTTTTTTGATTATTCTTGATTATCCGAGAATTTATCCGCTGCCAAAGTGGAACAGCGATCAAAGCTCCAACTAGCAATCCTACAAAAATAATGGTTGTACTTTCACCACCTAGAAGGTAATGGCCAATATATTGAATACTTGCTGTAAAAGACACAGTACCAGATTGATACCAAAAGTAAAGTAAGACCCAAGCTAAAAAATTCCGCTCTTTGAGCGCTTTAGTCAATTCACGGAAGAATGATTCATCTTCTTTCTTCTCTCGATCTTCTAAATAACGTTCGATCATATCTGGTGTTTCTCTTGTTCCTGGAATTAATAAGAAAACAACAAAGAAACTAACTACGCTAATAATAATAGCATTAAGGACGTAAGTTTCAGCAACAGCAAAATCAGTTATAATGGAAGGGATCAGGAAACCTAACGCAATTCCAAAAATCCCAATTGCTGTACTAATAGCAACTGTTTTCTGTCGAATACCTTCACCTCGAAACTTATCAGGAAAAATCGACTGATAATTTACATCCCATAATGAATAAAGAGTATCAAACAAACATGTTGACAAAGTCATCCATATAAATGCTAGGTAGGCATTGTTT
>JAEOTY010000347.1 GCA_016839625.1 Candidatus Hodarchaeota archaeon | reverse complement strand
TACAAAAGCTATACGAAAAGAAAAATTTGATTTGATTCATTCTCACGGGCCTTTTTCCTTAGGATACGGTGCTGTTCTGACAGCTCGCGTTTTCTACGATCTTCCTCTACTGAATACATACCATACAGATCTTGTAGAATACACAGGACATTTAATTGGAGGTTTTCAAGCCGAAAGGTTAACATCTTGGTTACGACGTTTTGCTTGGATTTATGTCCGATGGTATTATAAGTATTCAGATGTAGTTGTAACTCCCTCAAAAACATTACAGCAAGCTCTGAAATCACATTGGGTTAAACCTCCTGTTTATGCTTTACCAAACATGATTTCAAGCGTTTTCTTTAAGAACAATCAAGATACAGCTGAAGAAGAACAATTTCAAGAACAGATTCGTAAAAAATTTGGAATTAAACCGCATCATCGAATTATCATTTATTGTGGACGCATTTCTTTCGAAAAAAAACTAGAGGTTATATTGAGAGCATTTAAACAAATTGAAAAAGGAAACCCAAACGTTTTTCTTTTAGTTGTAGGGGATGGACCTCACCTTAGAATGTATAAAAAACAAGCAATGCAATTAAATCTAAGGAATTGTGCCTTTACTGGATTCATCAGTCATACTAAATTACCATACGTATATAGAATGGGAGAATTTATGGTTACACCAAGTGATACGGAGACTCAAGGACTAACAGTTATTGAGGCTATGAGTCAAAAACTTCCAGTAATTGGAGTGGCAGGGGGGGGAGTTCTAGATTATATTCAAGATGGTAAGAATGGTATTCTCACTCCACCTGGAGATTCTGAAGCCTTCGCTCAAGCAATGGACACATTACTTGAGGAACCAGATACTATTTCTAGATATTCTCATAATGCACTTGAAACTGCTCAGAAATTTTCCAAGATAGGATTTATCTCTCTTTTAGAAAAAGCATTCCGTAAAACAGTTGATATTCACGGAGCTACTTGATTCTTAACTCAATTAATCCAGTGATTAATGTTTTGTATTTTTTATAGCAAGGTTTAAATTTGATTTAAAAATCCTTATTTTTACTTAATTTATTTATTCATATGAGAAATTAATGTGATTTATAATGGCGTTACAACAAGCAGATGTAGATTTGACTGATATCTTGACACTGATATTATTGGTTATTGCGATTATTCTAGTTGCGATTATTTTGTACATTGGTACCCGAATAATTACTGGCAAGAAAGAAACTGAAACAGGATACATTTTAAGGCTTCTAGCAGTCTCCGTAATAATTGTTTTACTTGTAACAGTGGTCATAGGTGCTGTTGTTGGTGCTGTTGGACAACTAGACCCTACAAATATTATTTCTGGAGCAGCAAATCAAATAATACCAGTCTTAGTATACCTTGCTATTGTTTACCTGATCAAGTATATCTTAATTCCAGAACAAGGTGAGGTGACTAAGTTTAACGCGTCTATCTGGATTGGAGTAATAACGCTCTTTTTAATTTATGTCTTTAATATCTTAACGACCCAGCTATTTGACACTCCCATAATTGTGGGAGTTTAGAAGAGGTCTTTGAACCTCTTCTAGTTTTTTTTCTTCAATTCGTGTAGAACAAGATTTGAATTATTGAGTCAAGTTAAATTGCAAAATTTAATGATATTCAGGGGTTGACCAAGGGTTTTAGCGGTTTAACTCTTCCTAACTAGCTTATCATCAAAGGCAGTAAGTTGTTTCCCTAAATAGGATTATCTTTCTTGTTGATGAAACTAACAAGATGATTAGAAAATAAACTTGAAACCGACTGTTTTCGATTACAAAGCTAAATTATTTAACTGAACAAGTTCTATTCACCTTAATGTTGTAAAGGCTGGGTTCATATGAGAAGGAAACCATTAGGCTCTTCGGGACAGCCATTAGGCCGTTTGAAATCACTTATTGTGATATCTGATTGGATTAGCTTTGCAGAGGAAAAAACAGAAAGTTTCAAGTGGGTTTACAAAAACCAAGCTATTAAAACCGTCGAAACATCTAGTGTGATATTTGTTCCAGTAGATTTCTCAAGATTAATCCATAATAACCGTTCATATATATTACTTTACGGTGCAGGTATTTACTGGACTAAATTTTCTGTTTATAAAAGTGCGATCACCACAGATACTCGTTATATTACTGGAATAGTTATTCCCGAGGAAAAATGGCTTGATAATCATTTCAACACCGAACCATTCGTTTTTCCGCCTCATCAAAGATCCATGATTGTAGGTGAAGATTTACAGGAATTCTCTTTTAATGCCTTGAGAGTACCAGATGATCAAACTGGGTATTCTCGTAGAGCCTTCGGACGAGGTGTTATTCTAGCTCAATTAGTTTTTCCATTCAAGGAACCTCTAGTTTTACTACGAAAAACCACCGAAAGCTACGAAGAATTTGACTCCCCTTATGCCCCGATGCGAGTTTTAATTACTGAATTTGCTGGGGGTGAAATTATAAACGAAATTGCACTTGAAAAATCTGATGAAGTTTATGAGGAGACTATTCCTGGAATTAGGAAAATTCGTTCAAACCTTTTGGAAATTTTTCCTGGGATATGGACTAATGAAGTTTACCTCAATGGATTGCGCCGAGAGATCGCTGTACTCTCTAAAGATTTCGCTTTTATTGGAGCTCCAATGATCCTTGATTAAGTTCCTCTCTAAATCATTTTTTTTTGATGAAAAAACCAGAGAAATATGCTTATTTTTTTCTCAAAGAAGGAGAATAAGATTTTAAATCTTCATGGATGGAGTGGTTTCGAGACCCACATTTTTCATCTTTATCTTGTTAAAGCAAAATCTTAAATTATTTCTTAAAAATAACTTAATAGACTTTTAAGGATCAATAAGGTTGTGACAACATTTGGCGGATGTTTGGACCGAAGACCAAGCTGATTTACTGAAATACAGTTTACGCAACATTTTTGAAACTGTTGGATCAAAATACAAATCTAACAAGTTTTATATCGCTACACCCTTCGATAGAGGCTATAGACAATTTGATATTGAGGAAAATAGCTTAATTGAGATGATTTTCAAAGCAACAGAACTATTGAAAACAAAAAATTTTGATCGTTTAAATTTAGAAACAGAAGATGGATTACCTATTCTCACCATCCATTTAGAATCAGGTCCTTCAGTGGTTGTTACTGATGTTGTCACTGAAAAAGCTATTTGCAATATCCTTTTGTAATTCCCTTCAATTCTAGCAATAACAACTCTTTTTTCTTCACATTCAGGAAGTTTTAAGTTTTAACCTAACTAGATCTGTATTTGCAGATTTTAAATGATCAAATTGTAAAAAACCAAGTTTTGAATAGAATTGAAGAGCAGCATAATTATTGCGCTGAACTCCCAACTCAATGGAATCTTTTCCTTCCTTATAACTCTCCTTAATTAGATAATTCATGACATTCTGGCCAATTCTTAGTCTTTGATATTTTGTTTGGAGAACTATCGCAGTAATCCATAACGAGTTAATTTCCTCATTTAACCAGAGGTAACCAATCGAAAACTTGGATGTTTCAATAACGAATACTCTGTGACGATTACTGAATATTGCTTTTTCAACGTCTTCAAACCAACTATCCCAATTCCATCCTTGTGGTACTATAGTGTCCATTTCGGAATGAGAAACATCTTTTATGAATGTTAGATCCTCAACATTAGCTTTTCGTAGGGAGACAGGAGGATCAACGGAAATCTCAATAGTGTGAAGATCTAGCATCTCTTGTTTCTCTTCTTTTTTCTTCTAGACTCTATAAGACTAATTATTACGAGATAAAAAAAAGATTTTCATAAATATAAGCAAAACAATGTAAAAGCTTTAAGTTGGCAACAAAAAAATGAAAATAACCATTCAAATTAAACTGTTCCCTAATAGAGAAAGCATGTGCTGTTACGATGAAAGTAAATTTCATTTTAGATATGGAGAAAAGTTTGGTTGGTAGTGGTGTGTACTCTTCAGCTACCAGACTAGCTAATAGATTGAAAGAATATGGGATAAATACTGATGTGAATGGAAAAAATCAGCCATACGACATTTATCATTTCCAGACCTCGCTTCCTCAATCTTTTTGGAAAGCAAGAATACTTTCTAAACGTAAGAACAGAAAATATCACATTTTAATGACAGGCCATACCACTATTGAAGATTATCGTGATAGTTTTCTATTCTCGAATCGAATGGACTTTGCTCTTATCCCGTACTTAACGAAATTTTACTCTCATGCAGATTTTCTTGTTGCAGTAAGCGAATACAATCGTGATATACTCCTTCGTTATGGATATGATCCCTCTCACATAAAAGTGATATCTAATGGGATTGATCTTACAAAAAATCGTAAGAATCCTCGTTTAAGAATTAATACACGAAAAAAACTTGGAATCTCTGAAAAGCAACTTTTAGTAATCACAGTTGGTCTGTGTATATATCGGAAAGCTCCAGATGTGTTTATTGAAGTCGCTCTTTCATCATCTAGGCATCAATTCTTCTGGATAGGAAAATATTTATCACTTGGTACAATCGCGCATTCTTCATTCCTTCGTGAAAAGTTTCGTTCTGCAAGGAAAGCTTCAAACATTCGTATTACGGGGTATGTATCACGATTAACATTAGAAGCACTTTGGAATGCAGCTGACGTCTTTCTTTACGTGAGTAGGGAAGAAAACCAAGGTATTGCTCTTCTTGAAAGCATCGCATACGGCAAAGTTCCTGTGGTCCGAGATCATCCAGTATTTAATTGGTTAACACCTGAAATAGACTGTCTAAAGGGGAATACCGTGGAAGAATTCTCGAACCAGATAAATAGACTCGCATTAAACCCAAAATTAATGAAAAAAATACAATTTAACGGTAAAAACACCTTAAAAGCTCATGATATTAATCAATCAGTAAAAAAACTCGCTGATCTTTACACTGAAATCGGTTGAAGTAATAGTAATCAATATAGGCTTGAATGGAATTTTACCTATTTCAATGCTTTATTTGCCCAGTAAAGTATACCAATAAATCCAACACATATAAGAATAAAGAGACTGAATCCAATAATGCCTACAAGCTGATCTTCGGGGGTTATTGTTTCCGTTTCGTAAGATTCACGTTCAATTACTTGATAATCAATCTCCCCAATAGAATTTTCTCTTCCGACAAGGAAAATTTTGATTGTATAGTTTTTATTCGCTTCACTTTCAAGACTAACATCTATATTGATCTTATAAACACCACTTTCTTCATAAATTGTTAAGTATCCACTAGAAAGATTATCGTCAACAATACCAATTAAATTTAATCCTCCAACTCTTTTTCCTGTTTCATTGTCAAGATGAATCGAAAAATTGATCGTTTCTTGTCCTCCTTGCTGGATTACAGGTGATTTAGATGAACTAAACACCACCAGATTTCCTTTGACTTCGATAGAGTGAGTGATTTCTAACTCCTCTTGGTTCTTTACTCCCTGTTCATATGGTGTATTCCACCGAATCCGAAAAGCGTAAGTTCCACTTAAAAGATGAGGATTAATAGGATCTAACCACAAGACCGTCTTTCCAATATAATGGTAATGTATTCGTTGAGAAATGTCTATTTCATTGGGTGAATCATCCAGATTATCGAGAAATATTGTCAATTCTAAATCTTTCATTGGAATCGAAAGGTCTGATGAGATATTACGATTCGGGAAAAGGGCGTTAAGAGTATCATTGAAATTTAAGAACTCTAAGGTGATATTTCCATCCAAATACTCTGTAAGATAATAGCTTGACGCAGGCAAATTTTCTTCTGTGATATTGATTTTAAATTTAACAGGGGGAAGATCCAAGGAGATACTGAATTCTAAAGGTTTGCCACCTTCACCATTTTCCTTTATATTCGTTCCAGTAAGAATGATTGAAAGGTTTGCTGACAAATTTCCGTAAATCCCTCTTTCCGGAATTTTAAAATTGAGAGCCATTGTTGATGTATTATCAAGTGGAGAATTGAAGTGACCCTGTAAAATTGTCTCTCCTGTTGTATTACCAGTCTCGGCTGTCTTGTTGTACGGAATAAAACCAAATTCACTCCAAGAAATGTATTCTTGTGACTCCCAATTACTATTCCAACCATAATTCACGGAAACGAGACCCATACTGCCCGATCTTAAGAATTCCAGATCATACCATTCATTTTTAGTTGAATTTGCCTCAAGAAATCCTAGAAGGGTTACATTGTCACCAGGCGAAATAGCCTGAATGTTAGTTTCCTGTTCGAAGTATTCACTATAGATAGAAGTATTACCAATTGTTTCATTGGTTGTACCCCGTAACATGTAAATGTCTTGAATAACGTAATTCATTGTTTCATTGACCATGAATGATATATTGATTAACTTTGTATCAATATATAGTGCTGCTGAATCAATTTGGTGGATCATGAATACAAAAATCCACGAGCCAAAATACATTTGGTGTTTTGGTAGCTGGACTTTGATGGTTGCAAAACAATCGGAAATACCGTCTACTGGGTTTTTAACTTCGATGTTAAATGTGCTAGACAAATTCTCACGAAAACCTTGGTGAAACCAAGTGGAATTAACGGATCCTGTAATTTTTTGTGGTTGATTCGAAAAGGTGCCAGTTGTCTTCTCTGTTGTTACAATATAATTCACTGTAATATTGTCTATCAACCAATAAGCAGTAGTTATATTCGTAGCTTTACTATCGTCTTTCAAAATGAATCTAAAGGTTTTATCAATAGGGGGAGGAGTTTCAGGTACTTCATTCAAAAAAATGCCCGTATTTTGCCATTCATGGGTACCTTCGACAAGTGTTACATTTTTCCATTCTGATGTTGTCGCTCCCTTATCCCAGTAAGAGAATATTAGTGATGGAGGAACTTCAGCTAAATAACAATCATCTAACCAACCTAAATAGGTCTCACTAAAGCTATTGAATATTGCTTTTAGAGTAGTAGTATTTTCAGGGGTAAGCCATCTTAGAATTTTGTTGAAAGCATACCCCTTCTCATCAGTTGTGAATCCCTCTGAATCTGAAATGGATTTTTCGCCAATCCAATGTCCTGAAATATTGTAGGCCTCTAGTTTCAACCTCCAATTATTATCACTAGTTACTCCAGTAGCTTTCGCAGAGAAAGTGACCATACGACCCCCCTTCCAGTTTGTTATATTTTGATATAGTGTAAGTCCTGCGGTTCCATTGATACTAGCATACTGAATTCCTTCGGAGGCATTATTTGAATCAGATTTCACAATGACATTACCAGTATTTCCATACCAACCTGCAGTTGTTCCTGTTTCAAAACCCGGATTAACTAGTAAATTTTCACCTTGGGAAAGATAGTCAAATGAAATTTCATATTTTTCCCCATAAGTCAAATCTTCCGTTTTGTAAAAAATTTCATCGTCATTTTCGTCCGTATCTGAAATCTCGGTGAGGTTCAAGTAACCTGATGCTGCCTCCACAAAATCAAAACTTTCGTTTGTCCAATCTGGAATAAGTGGATTGTCGAATGAGGGATCCTTGAAAATATCCTGATATTCACTAAAATCGAAAGCAATTTCATTAATAGGGGATTCTAGTTGCCACTCAAGAGACCCGTTCATTTCATCACTGGTACTATTCGCAGTAATTGTTACCCATTCACCAGGAGTATAACTATCTTTATCAGTCTGTAGTGTTGTATTCCCATCAATAATTTCATTGCTTACTTTCGATTTGGGAACTTGTTGAGGAATATTACTTTCCAGGTCAGCCCTAGTTAGCATTGATTCATCAGATATCTCGAGAGATGTTGGATTTTCCGTCATTAAGCATAAATCTATGATATTTACAACAAATAGCGATAATAAAATTACTGGTATAATTTGCTTGAAAATCTTCATTGGTTTCACCGGAGTCTGATGCTTTGGGGTATTTCTCGAATCACTGGAATAATCTCTCTATTAAGGAGGATTAAGCCACAGAATTCCAAAGATGGGTCTAACTGGGGGAGTTTCTCTTGGTTTTTTTAAGTTTGTTTTTATAAGTTTGAGAAGAGTTAAACTTAAGATTATCGTTACTATCAAACAATTGAATAGGATGGCAGAACTTCGAGATTCCTTGAACCAAAAAATAGCGCAAGGAAAAAACGCTTTAATGGAAAAAGACTTTGATCTTGCCATTCATTCTTTTGAAAAGGCTGCACAGATTGCAAGTGAGGCCGTACCATCATTAAATAGTATCATTGGTATTTCCCATGCTTATATCGCGTTAGCTTTTGGCCGAAAGGGGAATAGTGAGGCAGCATTAGAAAACGTTAATACTGCAAATGAATTTTTCCCTGAAAACCCAATCAATCCTATTGCATTTGCATCCGTTCTAACGCAAATAGGTATAGATTTTCAAAAGATCGATCTTTTTGTTTGCTCCATCATTATTTTGAAAAAAGCTCTGAAAATGGCGCGACAACAAACAGCAGAGGTTGATTTAGAACCCATATCAACAATTGCTCGTACTCTAGCTATTTCTTACAGCAAAATTGGTAATAACACTTCCTCTGGTAAATTATTTAGGATCGCTGCTGATTTAGAAGATGATCATCAAATCGCTATTGATCTTTATCTAAATTCAGCTTATTTTTACTATCAAGATGGAATGAAAGAATTTTCTCTTAATATCTTACAGACAGTCTTTGATAAAACGGGAATTCTTGGTGATGAAAAAAAGCAAACTCAAATCGCACGGTATCAGGGGTTTATTTCTCATGAAATTGCCTTGAATTATCTCCAAAGAGGTTATTTAAGCCAAGCAATCGCATACAACGAACTCTGCTTTGACAAATTTTCTTTTATCAAAAATACCCATTTGACAGTTAAAGTACTCTATGAACAAGCAATGATTCTTGAGAGTATGGGGAAAAGGTGGAAACGAAATAATGTATTAAGAAAAATTATTGAATACGAAATTAAGGAGCAAACTGAAGAGTATATTGTTAAAGCTATTCTTCTCTTGACAATTCATGCTTTGGAAGGAAAACAATACTCTGAAGCTGCATATTTCATTCAACAGATTTCTAATTCACAAATGGAAGAATTAAATCAAAAACTAGTTCAAAAAAT
Organism: Candidatus Hodarchaeota archaeon; assembly: GCA_016839625.1. Taxonomy (GTDB): domain Archaea; phylum Asgardarchaeota; class Heimdallarchaeia; order Hodarchaeales; family Hodarchaeaceae; genus Hodarchaeum. Next base: position 3,944 of record JAEOTY010000347.1, on the reverse strand, counting down.
TCAAGAAGTTCAAGAAATCCTCAAATTGTCTCTTCAACGAGAACAAATACATACCAATCTTCAATTTTCTTTGAAGGATCTTGCACTTCCAGTTGAGGAAATTATTGAGGAGCCAAAAGTGCTATCCCAAGAAATCCGTATTCAAGAAGAAGGCTTAGAATTACAAGCGCCAAAATTAAATATCACAATCCACGAGTCATCACCATTATCCAGTGATTTGAAACGTCCCTCTATAGAAACTCTGCAAGAATTGTTTGATTCTTCAGAAGAACCTCCAATAATACCCGAACAAGAACCTCATTCCGTTATAACTGAAGATCAATTGTTGACAGGAAGAACACAAGAGTTGAAGGTTTCAAACGTACCAGATTCAGTAATCAGAGAATCCCAAGAGAAAACAATGGCCCTTGAGAGGTTATTTAGAGCACACCAAGAACCCCGCGAGCATTTAACTCCTTTATCTCCAATAACATCAGAACTTTCGGTAGAAGCAAGAGATTTTGAACCACCTCTTCCTGACCAAATAGGGATGGAACCTATTGAAGAAGTCTCTCAAGTTCCTGCTCCTTCACCTCAGATAGTTCCCCAGGAAAATATCCGTGCACTTGTCGTTGGACGGTTGCAAAAAGCTGGTTGGGCCGTAGAGTTAAATTTTGATAATTTCACACAAAAAGGAGCAGAGCCAGATATCATAGCAGAAAAAGGATTAATCCGTAAACACCGGTTGTTAATTTTTTTTGCGGAAAATCCAACTGATGCGGAAATTTGTTCCTTCTTGCTTCAATCAAATCTTGAAGGCGGAAAAAAAATTATCTATTTACTTGATGGTAACCCTGGCGAGGCTGATGTTTCAAAAGAGATTAAATTGGTTACTCAAATTAATCAACTATTTTAATAAACCTTGATATTATCTAAAAATTGCACTCTGAAGGAGAAGATCTACTCAACCTGTACACTTAAGCTTTCATCTTTAAAACTCGACAATAAATGACAATCGCTTGAATTAATGCGCAACATCTGAAAACAGCCGAAAATGAAGAAGTAGGAGAATGAGCAAATTCCATTGTATTATGATTTATGGGAAAAGGTGGCTTTCAAAAGGGTACCAACCTTTAATCGCATTTCGTCAATAGTTCCATCACTCTTCAAGGTTTTTAGAATCCCTTGTCGTTCATATTGCTTAATAAGAGGTATAGTTTCATTTTTATAAGTTAGAAGCCGTTTCTTAACAGTCTCTTCAGTATCATCACCCCTCTGATATAGTGATCCATTACATTTGTCGCACGTCTCATCGTCTTTGGGGGGATTATATTTTACATGAAAAATCGCTCCGCATTTTTTACACGTCCGACGTCCTGTTATCCGTTCTATGACCAACCCATGATCCACTTCGATATTTATTACTAGTAAGATATTAGTAATTTTTTCAAGATCCTCAGCTTGAGTTAAATTTCGGGGATAGCCATCTAAAATGAATCCATTTTCGCAATCTCTTTGATTAAGTCTTTCTTTTAGGAGTAGTAGGACTATATCATCAGGTACTAATTTTCCTGTATTCATAACTTTTTTAACTTTTAATCCTAATTCGCTACCATCTTTAATTGCATTTCTCAACAAATCTCCCGTGCTAATTTGAGGAATGCCATAATCTTTCGCAATAAATTTAGCCTGTGTTCCTTTTCCTGAACCAGGAGCTCCTAAAATGATTAATTTCATATAGAATTCCACTTTATTCCTTTAAAGTTTCGTTATTCAGTTTAAGGAGGATATCCCTAGCTTTTGAAGCGTGTTGCTCATTTATAACGAAAATAATAATTAAATGTTCAGAATGGTGAACCATTGTATCATAGAGAGAGATAGCCTGGTCAGCTAATAAGGAAGAAACATGAGCTAATATACCAGGAATTTCCTGGGCTTGATTTGGAAGCATTAATTTGAGTAAGCTTAATGAATCTTTAAGCTTAAGAGAGTCCACAGCATTCAATCTTTCCATTTCATGGAGAAATGATTTTTCAGCCATCTTCTTAACGTATAATTCAATGCTTTGATAGTTAAGACTGACAGAACTGACGTCTTCATGTTCTATTCTCTGAAGGATAATGTCTAAGACGGAATGCTTATCTATATCATCATGAAAATCAATTTTGTAATGTTTCAGACCGTCAATAACCTCTGTAGTTCCTTTTTTTAGAATTTCTTGAACACGTTTGACTCCTAAAAACTCTTCTTGTTGCTCTCGAAGTCTTTTAAGATAACGAGTTATTGCTACTGCAACATTACCCTCTAATTTTACAGGATCCTTATAATCAAAATTCTCTTTTTCTATCAATTGATCCTTGATTTTTTTGGCAATTTCTCTTTGCGCTGTCTTTCGCTGTTGAAGTTCATGAACTAATGAAGGATCTTGATCTAGGATTTCACGAACAGATTTAGATACTGATTTGGCTGTAGACATGTATTTTCTTCCTTTATCAACCGAATGATTTGTTATTTGGTTGGTATATTTCATTAACTCAATATTAAAGATTGTTAAATCTGGTTAAAATGAAAAAATACCCTTTTTGGGGGATAACAAGTAAAACGCTTTATTTGTATTGGCGAAGAGAACCAGTCAATTGATTTTTTCTTAACTTTTTATTTATTCTGAAAAAAAAGTGAAATGATGAAAAAAATGACTATAAGTGAAATAAATCATTTCTATAATTGGTGTTTGTAGTTGTTAAACGGGATTAACCTCAATCTTTTTCATTAAAAATCCAATAATTAGATAATTTCAAGGTGGAGAGGAACTTCCGCTTTCCTAATCAGGAAACCAATTCCTTATAATACATTGATATTAAATGAGAATCTTGAGACAGATAATTCATTTCCTAACATTGAGAGTTTATCATTGAAAGTGACTGACTTTTTGGTTCTTCTTCCTGCATTCAATGAGGAAAAGAATCTTCCGAGTGTCATTAAACAGCTTGGAGAATATTTTTCCCCAAATCAGCTGATTCTTGCTGATGACGGTTCAAAAGATGAAAGTTCAAGGGTTGCTCGACGATTAAGAATTAGAATCATTAGGAATAGGAAGAACATTGGAAAAGGATACATTTTAAGGAAATCATTTGAAATAATTGTGGAAAAATTCTCCAATATAAAATGGGTATTAACTCTTGATGCTGATGGACAACATGATCCTCGAGATATTCCTAAATTTTTCAATACAATAAAAACAAACCCAGATGTTAAAATTATTGTAGGAAAACGCGATTTTAAAAAAATGCCAACCTTGAATTGGATTTCAAATTCTTTAACTTCACGCTGGTCCAATTACTGGTTGAATTGGAACCTACATGACCTACAATGTGGTTTCCGATGTTATAGTACCGACGCTTTACGTTGTATTCTTGATTATGGTCTTACAAAGAGTAAATTCGACCTTGAGACAGAAATACTTCTAGTTGCTTGGATATTGAATCTAAAATTGCTTTCTACCTCTATTGGAACCCTTTATTCAGACAACAATCGTAAATCAAGAATACGCCCTGGACTTGATACCATTAGATGGATGTTTCTTGTACTTCAATGTGGTCTCACTCCGAGATTCGTTACTCAGGTTTGGCAACGACGCTATTTTCGAAATCTATAAAAGAATCCAGATTTATTATTACTCTGATTGATAATTACAGCGTAAAAACGATTGATTAAGAAGTTAAAAAAGTTGTCAAAGAAATATAAGACAAAATACATGAATTGGATTCGATATGAAGAACAACAAATGCTTTAAACATGGGATTTGGTTAGAATTTCGAAACTGAAAAAAACGAGTTATTTTCAAAAACTTCGCTAACAAAGTCCCGACAAATTTTTACATTGGGAGGTTAATGTCATGGTTGAACCCCAATGACAAAAACCTACCGTGCAGGGCTCAGACTGGAAGCGTCTGTGCCCGAACAACC